>CAZVOI010000403.1:0-24981 GCA_964628275.1 uncultured Acidobacteriota bacterium
GGCGAAAGCGCGCCGAGCAAGCGTCCGACCGCCGCGTCGGTCGCGCTGACCTGGGCCAGGTAGCTGGCGGACATCCAACCGCGGGCGTGCCCCATCAGATCGACGTTCGGGAAATGGACGAACATCAGGTCGACTCCGGTCCCGGCCTGGACGATCGCCTCGTTCGCGACGGCGTCGTCACCGCCCGTCACCAGGACGTAGCTGTCGATCCGGCCGGTGTCGCGGAAGTGATTGAACTTCTCTTTTCCGGCGATCATCACCGAGCGCTGCCCCGCGTTGCGCGTCGCGGTGAAGAGGGTCGCGACCGTGATGCTGCCCCTTTGCGGAAGGTAATCGTCCCAGGTGATCCGGTGGACGGCGGGCTCGTACCCCGACAGCATCGACACGTGCGAGGGCAGCGTGTTCGACGGGACGGTCGTCCGCGCGCTCCAAGAGTAGGCGCCGCGCCCCGCGATGCCTCGCATGTTGGGAGCCGCCGTCACGCTTAGCGCGTCGGGACGCAACCCGTCGATGGAGATGAGCACGAGCCTCGGCGACGAGATCGGCGTGTCGGTGGCGGGTCCGGGCGCGACCGGATAGGTCGGGGAGCCGCACGCGAGCTGCGCGGTGAGCAGGAGCAAGCCAGATCGGCGCATTGTCGTTCCGCGAGCCTCTGGCGGGCATCGGGCTCGCCACCCGCCTCAAGGGCAAGAAGCGGGCCATCCCGCCGAGCGCAAAGATGCGCAAATGTCGCGCGGATCGGTGGCGGCGGACGCAACCCATGCGAGGCGCCGTCTGTCAGCAGGTCGCTTTCCCGGGTTTTCTCGTCGACCCAAGAGTGGCGCGCTTGTTGCTCTTCAGCGGGCAGCGGGAGTGTGCGAGGAGTGGAGAGCGGTCTGGTTCGTATCACGGGAGAGAACGCGCGGCTCGTGGATCGTCTTCGCGAGCCCCTTCATCGGGCTCTCGACGACCGGCACGGCGCCTACGACGTCGACGTCGACAGCGTCGGTCGGGTGGGTGAGGTGCTCGTGAGCATCACGGGCTCTCGGGGCCACGTGCCGCTCTTCCTCGGGGCCGACGAGCTGGACGAAGGCTACGTGTGCTGGGTGGTGCGAGAGACGGTCTCCCGCTTCGGCCTCTAGGTGCCTGCGTCACGCCGCCTTCAGGAACGCGCTCGTGAGGCGCTCCCATTGCTCCTTGGTCAACACCGTCTCGGGTGCGGCCAGTAGCTCCCCGCCGTCCGCCGTGGCCACGCCAAGCTCTTGCTCCAACAGGCGTGACAGCCGCCGCGCCTCGGTCTTGAACCAGCTCCGCGACGGCTCTCCCGCGAGGCATTCGCCGGTGTCTGCGGACTCGGGCCGAAGCGTCAGCAGCCAGCCCCCGAGATAGGGGTCGCGTTCGAGCTTTCGAGGATGGCTCTGGAGCGCGCCGTTGATGCTCGCCACGGTTCCACTGATCGGAGACGGAATCGGCACGCGGCCCGTAGCCGTGACGATCTCGGCGATCGGCTCGCCGCGGCGGATGCGCGCGCCCGCCATCGGAAGCGCCACGCGCTCCACGCCGGGGAGCAGCCGCTGCGCGAGGCCGTCGACGCCGATCCGAAAACCGTCGGCCATCGACTTCATCCACAGGTGTCCGCGCGTGTGGAGCAGCCCGGAGCGCCACTCCAACCCCGACAACCGAGACACCCCGCGCCCCCCGCGCCGTCGCAGACGGATCCATTGCACCCCGAAGTAGACCGCCAGTACCGGCAGCGAGAGCGCGGCCAGCACCAACACCGCCAGCGCCAGTCTCAGCGTCAGGCCAACGACCAGCACGCCGATTCCTTCCAGGATCGTGAGCAGCGTCGTCATGATTTCACCCTCCTTCCGTCAGCTCAGCAGGTACGTTCGCGCGAACTCGTTCCAGCGGTCGCCGCGCAGCTCGCGCGCGATCCCGTTCACGGGCTGGCCGCCATCCTGTAGCGCCACGCCTAGATCCGGATGCAGCTCGCGACCCAGCATCTCGGCCACGCCCTCCATCCAGCGCCGGGCAATCCCGCCGGACAGCAGCTGCTTGGCGCTGGTTGCCCAGTGCTCGGGCTTCACTCGAAACAGCCAACCGCGGTCGTAGGGATCGCTGAGAGCGGCGTCAGGGCGAGCCAGCGCCTCCTGGTTGACCGACACCACGGTGCCGTCGATGGGAGCCAGCATCGCGACACTGCGACCGGCCGATTCGAGACGCAGCGCCGGCTCGCCTTGGCGAACCGAGGAGCCGATCGGCGGCAGCTCGAGCGAATCCAGCGGGCCGACCAGCTTGCACGCGAAGTCGTCCAGCCCCACGGTCGCCAGACCGCGTGGATCACGGCGCGCCCACATGTGGCCAGGATGGAAATGCAACCAGGCGGGAACCAGGAACCAGTCGGCCGAGCGCCTCACGCCCGCCCGCGCCGGCAGCCGCGCCGGCAGCGACGTGCCATTCACGAAGCGCCAGAACGGCACGAACAGCAGCAGGTAGCCGACAGCGAGCAAGTACTCGATCGTCTTGACCTGGTGCGGCGAAAGCAGATCGTTCGAGATCATGTCAGCTCCTCTCGGGCGCCGGGTCCCGTAGCGACGAGGTGCTGTCGAGGATCGGCATCCGATTCACGATCCAGCGGAACGTGGAGACGCCCAGCGTCACGAGCGTCAGCGAGACCCAGAGCTCGACCAGGCTCGGCACGTAACGGTCGGCCGCGTTCCAGTTGAAGGCCAGGACCGAGACGTTGATCCGATTCAGCACGACACCCAGGATCGCCAGCGCTGCCGCCGTCCTGACGCCCGCGGCGTCGGCGCGCCGCGCCGCCGACGCGAACAGCAGCGTCGGCAGCAACACGAAACCCAGCAACTCGGCCAGGTACAGCGTCCCGAGCGGGGTCAGCATCAGATCGAAGCGATGGCTCTCGACCAGGCCCTGGAGCCGCAGGAAGAAGTAGCTGAACAGAACCACCGCGGCGGCGCGGCCCAAGCCGACCGTCAAGCCGTCGAGATCCACCCCGCCCTTCCCGAGCCGGCCCTTGAACGCCCGGTGCGAGAGGCCGCTCTCGACGATCACCATCGAGAGACCGGCCGCGACGCTCGACACGAAGAAGAAGACCGGCAGGAACGGGGAGTACCAGAGCGGATGCAGCCGCCCCGGAGCCATCAGGTACAGGGCGCCCAGCGAGCTCTGATGCAGCGTCGAGAGCACGACCCCGAGCACGGTGAGCCCGAGCGTGAGCCGGACCACGCGACGCCGCAACCCCGAGAAGCCGAGCCATTCGAAAGCGGCCGGGGTGAACTCGAGGAACAGCACCATCAGATACACGAACACGCACCAGCCCACCTCGAACATCACGGACGTCGTGCCCCAGCTCCGGAAGATGGGGTAGGGCAGCCGCCACGGCTGCCCGAGATCGCAGAGCAACCCGATCACCGCGAACAGGTAGCCCAGAAAGCCCGTGAGCACGGCCGGCCGCACGATCGGCTCGTAGCGCTCCAGCCCGAATATGTAGACGGTAGCCGCCAGCGTGTAGCCGCCGGCGGCAAGGGCGACGCCACACAGCATGTCGAAGCCGATCCAAAGGCCCCATGGGTTCGTCTGCGACAGGTTGGTGACGGCGCCGAGCCCGGACCAGAAACGCCACGCGATCAGCGGCAGCCCGATCGCGACGATCACGGTCGAGACGAGGTCGAGCGGCGCGAATCGGCGGCGCGGGGCGGGGTCACTCATGTCGATCCTCCGGCGTCGTTTCCTGGCGCGCGGCGTCGCGGGCACGTCCGAGCTCCCGGATCGCCATCAGCAGCGGCGGCAGCAGTGTGATCACGAACGGCACGCCGGCGAGCGCGGTCGACGTCAGCCGCGGATAGGCTTCGTCGCGCACGTCCGTGATCAGTCCCAGGCTCTCGAACGGCACGTCGCCGATGTACAGCCAGCTCGTGCCGCCGGCCTCGCGCTCGCCGTAGATGCGATGCACGTAACGGTCGGGGTTCTGGTAGATGCGGGTGCGCGCGACCTCCAGCAGCTCTTCGCGCTCGCCGAACAGCAACGCGCCACTCGGGCACACATCGCTGCAGGCCGGCGGCTTGCCGTTCGCCTGGCGGCGCGCGCAGAAGTCGCACTTGCGCACGTAGGGCACCGTCTTCGCGTACTCGTACTTCGGCACGCCGAACGGGCACGCCACCATGCAGTAGCGGCAGCCGATGCACAGGTTCGCGTGGTATACGACCGGCCCCGACGCGGTCTTCTCAAGCGCGCGCACCGGGCACGCCGAGGCGCAGGCCGGCTCGACGCAGTGCAGGCACTGAGTCTTGGCGAAGCGCTCGCCGCCGTCTCGCCCGAGCTGCAGGCCGCGGTTGACCACCGTGAACGACTCGGGACCGGTCTCGCGCCGCGTGGCGAAGGGTCGCTCGTCTCCGGCCGTGGCGGGCTCGGGCAGGGCGTTCGCTTCGCGGCACGCGGCTTCGCACCCCTGGCAACCAATGCACAGCGTCGTGTCCACGAGCACCGCGCGCGCTCCCGGCGCGGCGACGGCGATCGCGGCCTCCGCCGGCGCGACGGCGCCCGCGGCGCCGACGCTGGCGGCGGCCTTCAGGAAGGTCCGACGATCGACACTCATCAGGACTCCCTTCTCGGAAGCTGCCGCGCCGGCGTCTCTGCCGGCGGCGAAGCGGTGACGAGCGATGCTCGTGCTCGCTCGCAGTAGATCGGGCAGCTCCCGTAGTTGCAGGTCAGGCACGGCTCCGCCGAAACCAGCCGGTCCAGTGGCAGCATCTTCCTCACCGGAGAGGCGTCGCAGTAGAGCATCACGACTTGCTGGAGGTGGGGGCAGGGCATCTCGGGCCTCGTTCCGATCTGCACGAGTGCATGAAGCGAACCGCGTGACGGCTTCGCGGCGCCTTGACGCCAAGCAGCGATGCCTCAACGGCTTGTGATGGCTTGGCCGGCTGGGGCTGCCGGATGCCGCTGGTCCGATGTGATGCGTTTCCTTACAGGGGCGTGGAGAAACTCAACAGCCGGCTCAGCCCTCGATCGAGGCGGGGATGTCCTCGGCCTTCTTGAGGCCGTACTTGCGGATCTTGTGGTAGAGGGTCACGCGGTCGATCCCCAGGATGCGGGCGGCCTGGCTGACGTTGAAGCCCGTGTCTTCGAGCACCGCGGCGATGTGGCTGTGCTCGACGTCGTCGAGCGAGCTGCGAAGTGACGGGCCCGGAGCCGGGGACGGAATCGACTTCTGAAGCCCGAGATCGCGAGCCTCGATCAGACTGCCCGGAGCCACGACGACCGCGCGCTCGAGCGCGTTGCGCAGCTCGCGTACGTTCCCCGGCCAGTCATGCGCCAAGAGCGCATCCATGGCGTCACGCGACAGGCCGTCGACCTTGCGCCCGGTTTCGGCGTCGAGCTGCTCGATGAAATGCCGGGCGAGCAGCGGGATGTCCTGCTTGCGCTCTCGGAGCGGGGGCAGCGTGATCGCGATGACGTTGAGCCGGTAGTAGAGGTCGTCGCGAAACTGGCCCTGCTGGACGGCCTTGCGGAGGTCGCGATTCGTCGCCGCGATGAAACGAGCGTCGGTATGCAGCGTGTCGGTGCCCCCGACGCGGCTGAAGCTGCGCGCCTCCAGCACGCGTAGCAGGTCCATCTGCAGCTTGGGGCTCACGTCCCCGATCTCGTCCAGGAACAGCGTCCCGCCGTGAGCGACCTCGATCTTTCCACGCCGCTGCTGAACCGCTCCGGTGAAGGCGCCTTTCTCGTAGCCGAAGAGCTCCGACTCCAGGAGCGTCTCGGTGAGCGCGGCGCAAGACACCGCCACGAAGGGGCCCGAGCGACGCGAGCTCTCGGCGTGAATCGCCCGCGCCAGAAGCTCCTTGCCGGTGCCGCTCTCGCCCAGCACCAGGATCGTGGAAGGGCTCTTCGCCGCCGTCCGAGCCAGATCGAAGAGCCGCTGCATCGCCGGGCTCGCCGAGACCAGGTCGCGGAAGCGTGATTCCTTCTTCACCAGCTTGCGCAGCAGCGCGTTCTCCCGCACCAGATTCTCGCGGTCGACGATCTTGCGGATCATCTGGGTCAGCTCCTCCGGGTCGAAAGGCTTGACCAGGTAGTCGTAGGCGCCGTCCTTCATCGCCGTGACGGCGGTGTCCACCGTGGCGTACGCGGTCATGATCACCACGACGCTTTCGGGCTGTCGCTTCTTGATCTCGGCGAGCAGCTGAAGGCCATCCATGCCCGGCATCTTCAGATCGACCAGCAGGATCGAAAACGGCGCGGCCTGGGCCTTGTCGAGCGCCGCGGGCCCGCTCTCGGCGGTTTCCACGGTAAAGCCGTCCTTGTCGAGCCAGCCGCGCAGCGACTCGCGGACGATTTCCTCGTCGTCCACGATCAGGATCCGCGTCCGGCGGTTGTGGTCAGACATCGGGGACCTCCTCCCGGCGCCGGTCGGCGAGCCAGACCCGGCAGTCAGCACAGAGTGTTCGGCCTTTGTTTTCGACGTCCAAGAGCGTGGCCGAGCGGGCCATCACGCACGCCGCGCGATCGCAGTGCAGCAAACCGAACACGTGGCCGATCTCGTGGGCGGCTTCCTTGACGAGCCGCTCGCGAAGCCGCGTTGGCGCCAGGTTGGTGGGGTCGCGCAGCCGCGCCGTCGACACGACCGCGGCGCGCCCGCCGAGCTGGGCCTCGCCGAACACGAAGGTCAGGATCGGGATGTAGAGGTCGACGTCGGTCAGCGCGAGCGCCTTGGAGCCGTCGGCGGGCAGCCGCGAAGCGAGCCAGGCCAGGACGCGGGTCGAAGAGAGCTGCCGGCGCCGCTCATCGAAGGCCGAAGCCGGCCATGCCTCCGGCATTGCGATCGTCGTTCTCACCCCGAACATCTGCTCCACCGATCGACACACCGCTTCGACGAGCGACACGTCGTCCGTCCCTGCGCCGAGCCATGACACGCGCACCACATCAAGCGTTCGATCCTCCCGAACCCGAGGCGCCGGCCGTCTCGCGCAACTCGCCCGGCACTTCGGCGGGCAGCGTGATCACGACGCGCGTGCCGCGCCCGACGTCGCTGGTCACGTGGATCTGCCCGCCGTGGCTCTCGACGATCCCGTACACCACGGCGAGACCCAGGCCGGTTCCTTTCTCCTTGGTCGTGAAGAACGGATCGAAGACGTGATCCAGCTGCTCCTTCGGTATTCCTGAGCCCGTGTCTTCCACCACCACGACGACGGCGGATTGCTCGCGCGCCTCGGTGGCGACCCGCAGCCGGCCGCCGGCGCCCATCGCATCGCAGGCGTTCGCCAACACGTTCACCACCGCCTGCCGGAGCTGGCCGAAGTCTCCGAAGACGCACGGCGCGTCGCCGAGCCGCTTGTCGACATCGACGCCCGCGAGCTGGAGCGGATGCTGCAAGAGCGACAGGGCCTCCTCGACCACGGCGTTGACGCTGACGCTCTGCAGGACCAGCGGCCGCTGACGCGCGAAGTCCAACAGCTTGCCCACGATCTCGGTGCAGCGCCGGGTCTCGCGCTCGACCAAGCGCAGGTTGCGGACGCAGGCCTCGCGCGACCCCGCGTCCAGCTCGCCCTCGCCGAGCGTGCGCAGCAACAGCCGCGCGAACGTGAGGATCCCGGTCAGCGGGTTGTTGATCTCGTGCGCCACGGATGCCGCCAGCCGCCCCAGCGAGGCCAGCTTCGCGGAGCGCAGCAGATGGCCCTGAGCTTTCTCGAGGGCCGTGCTGCGTTCCTGGACCTGCTGCTCCAATCCGCCCATCAACTCCCGGATCTCGTGACGGGCCGCCAGCAGGGCCCGGCTCATCGCGTTGAAGGACTCCGCCAGGAGACCCACCTCGTCGGCCGCGTGGATTGCCAGCGGATGCTCCAGGTCACCGCGCGAGATGCGCTCGGTGCCGAGCAGCAGCTCCTCGACCGGGCGCACGACCATGCGCCGCGCGAACCACGCCACACTTCCCGCCATCACCCCGAGCCCGAGCACGATCGCGAGCTCGGTACGCTGCCGGAGCCGTGCGAAGTCCCCGTCGATGTCTCGGAGCGACACGCCCACGTCGACGACGCCGAGGACGCGCTGGCTCGCCGGATGCGCGTGGCAGGCGGCGCTCGCGCAACTCGGCTCGTTGTAGACCGGGGCGACCATTCCGAGCACTCGGTGCCCGTCCGCGGCGGCGTAGACGCGGCTGCGCCTCCCGACGCTCAATCGCTCGAGCGGCTTGTCCGCCTCGTGGCACGCGTAGCAAGACTCGGCACGCTTGTCGACGACACTTCCGGTCTCGCGGTCGTCGGTGGAGAAGGTGATGGCGCCCTCCTTGTTGAAGACGCGCACCTTCTCGACGCCCTCGCCTCGCGCGATCGCTCGCATGGTCGCGTATGCGTCCGAGCGGCGATCGTGGAGCATGTGCTCGTGGGTGCTGGTGCGGACGCTGTCGGAGAGCAGCGCCACCACTGAAGCCACGACGCCTTCCTGGTGTCGCTGCTGCTCGCGAAGGCCCAGCATCGCCAAACTGCCCAGAACGACCAAGGCGAGGGCACTGATCGCGAGCGTCAGTCGGAAGGCCAGCCGCTGCCAAGGTCGGAGCGCCGTCGTCGCTTCCCGCAAGTCCCGTCTCCGGCGGTCTTAAGGAGCAATCGCCAGGCCACGCCGTGAAACCTGCGCGTGCGCCGATCGGCGGTCGGCTACCGCACGGATTTCGCCGTCCAGACGCAGCGAGCCTCTTTCTTGCGCGCACGGGACCGACGATGTGGATGGAGCGGCCTGGCGCGGGCCTTGCACCCGAGCCGGCATGGATGGAGATCAACTCAACCGGTGACGCTCACCCGATCCTGCTGAAGCAGCTCCTGGCGCCGCGCATCACTCGCTATGTGGTTCGCGCGCCTGAGATCGCGCGCGCGCGGCGTGCGGGTCAGTTCGTGATCGTTCGTCCGCTCGCGGATTCGGAGCGGATCCCGCTGACGATCGCCGATGCCGACGCAGAGAACCTCACGCTGGTGGTCCAGGAAGTCGGCAAGACCACGGCGGTGATGGCCGACATGCATGTGGGCGACTGTCTCGCCGACGTGTGCGGCCCGCTGGGCGAGCCGACCCACGTCGAACGCGTCGGCACGGTGGTGGTCGTGGGAGGCGGCATCGGCGTCGCCCCGGCGCATCCGATCGCGCAGGCGATCAAGGCCGCCGGCAACCACGTGATCGCCGTCGTGGGCGCGCGCAGCGCCGAGTTGCTGATCCTGGAGCGCGAGATGCGCGAGGCCTCGAACGAGATGATCCTGGTGACCGACGACGGCAGCCGCGGCCGCAAGGGGCTGGTGACCGACGTCGTGCGCGAGCTGGCGGCCCACGGGCGAGCCCTGGACCTGGTGGTGGCGATCGGGCCCGCGATCATGATGAAGAGGGTCTCGGAGCTGACGCGCCGGCTAGGGGTGAGGACGCTGGTGAGCCTGAACACGTTGATGATCGACGGCACCGGGATGTGCGGCGGCTGCCGGGTCAGTGTCGGCGGCAAGGCCCGTTTCGTGTGCGTGGACGGCCCGGAGTTCGACGGGCACCAGGTCGACTTCGATCAGATGATGCGGCGCCAGGCGATGTACCGCGAGCAGGAGCGGCTCGCCTACGAACGGTATCTGGAGACCCGGCGTTGCCGGCTCCTGGCCCGGGAAGAGGTCGGCGCATGAGCGACTGGCGCGAGCGCAAGCTGAAAGACCGGCTGAAGCTCGAGCCGCAGCCGATGCCCGAGCGGCCGGCGGCGCTGCGCGTCCACGACATGAGCGAGGTCGCGCTCGGCTTCACGCCGGACCAGGCGATCGCCGAGGCCCAGCGCTGCCTGCAGTGCGAGAGGCCGAAGTGCATCGCGGGATGCCCGGTCGGGATCGACATTCCCCGCTTCATCGCGGCGGTCGCGGACGGCGACTTCGGGGCCGCGGCCGCGACGGTCCGCGAGAAGAACCTGCTGCCCGCGATCTGCGGCCGGGTGTGTCCGCAGGAGGAGCAGTGCCAGCTGGTGTGCTCGGTCACCAAGGCGCTCAAGTCCGTCGAGAAATCGGTCGCGATCGGTCGACTGGAACGCTTCGTCGCCGACTGGGAATGCGAGCACGGCGGGACTTCGGCGGCCCAACCGCCGCCGGCGAGCGGCAAGCGGGTGGCGGTGGTGGGCTCGGGCCCGGCCGGGCTGACGGTCGCGGGTGACCTGGCGCAGCTCGGGCACGCGGTGACCGTCTTCGAAGCCCTGCATCGGCCGGGAGGCGTGCTGGTCTACGGCATCCCCGAGTTCCGGCTACCCAAGCACACCGTCTACCGCGAAGTGGAGAACCTGGAGCGGCTCGGCGTCCAGTTCCGCTACAACTACGTGGTCGGCAAGCTGCGGGGCGTCGCGGGGTTGCTCGAGGAGTACGACGCCGTCTTCCTCGGCACCGGGGCCGGCCTGCCCACCTTCCTCGACGTCCCGGGGGAGAGCCTGTGTGGCGTCTATTCCGCCAACGAGTACCTGACTCGCGCCAACCTGATGCGGGCCTTCGACGTCGCCGCGGCGGACACGCCCTTGGCGCGTTCGCGGCGGGTGGCGGTCGTGGGCGGCGGCAACGTGGCGATGGACTCGGCGCGCGTGGCGCTGCGGGCCGGCGCAGCGTCAGTGTCGATCGTCTACCGGCGCAGCGAGCGCGAGATGCCGGCGCGGCTCGAAGAGGTCCATCACGCCCGCCAGGAAGGCATCGTCTTCGAGCTGCTGCAGAGCCCGCTCCGTATTCTGGGCGATCCACAGGGCTTCGTGTGCGGCCTCGAGGTGCAGCAGATGGCGCTCGGCGAGCCGGACGCCAGCGGCCGACGGCGGCCGATCCCGGTGCCTCGCAGCGAGCGGGTGCTGCCGGTCGACACCGTGATCATCGCGGTGGGGAACTCGCCGAACCCGCTGGTGTCCCGTACCACGCCCAGCTTGCGCACCAGCCGCTGGGGCAACATCGTCGTGGACCCCGCCACCCAGGCCACCTCGATGCAGGGCGTCTTCGCGGGCGGCGACATCGTGCTCGGATCGGCGACCGTGATCCTCGCGATGGGCGAGGGCCGGCGCGCCGCCCACGCGATCGCGAAGTACCTCCAGGACGGCGACTGGAGCGGCGCTCCCGAACCGGCGAGCGGAGCGCCGGCTCCAGCCGCGAGCCCGCAGCCCTAGACGACGCCCTGATCGAGCATCGCGTCGGCGACCTTCAGGAAGCCCGCGATGTTGGCCCCGTTCACGTAGTTGCCCGGCGTGCCGAAGCGCTCCGCCGTCTCCACGCAGGCCTTGTGGATCGACCGCATGATGTCGTGCAGGCGCGAATCGACCTCCTCGCGCGTCCACGAGTAGCGCATGCTGTCCTGCGCCATCTCGAGGCCCGAGGTGGCCACGCCGCCCGCGTTGGCCGCCTTTCCCGGGCCGTAGAGGATCTTGGCGTCCAGGAAGCGGGCGACCCCGCTCGGGACCGTCGGCATGTTGGCGGACTCGGCCACTAGCCCGCAACCGTTGCGGATTAGGTTCGCCGCGTCCTTGTCGGCGATCTCGTTCTGGGTCGCGCTCGGGAACGCGCAGTCCGCTTTGTGGTTCCAGAGCGGGTTGTAGTCGAGCGTGGCGTCGACCGGGAAGTAGACGACCCCCTTGAAGTGGTCGGCGTACTCCTCGATGCGGGCGCGCCGAAGGTTCTTGAGCTCCATCAGGAACGCCAGCTTGGGAGCGTCGATGCCGGCTTCGTCGTAGACGTAGCCACTCGAGTCCGACAGCGTGACGGGCTTGGCGCCCATCTGGATCAGCTTCTCCGCCGTGAACTGCGCCGCGTTGCCGCTGCCGGAGACGAGGCACACCTTTCCCTCGAGCGTCTGTCCACGCTGCTTGAGCATCTCGGACGCGAAGTAGACGCAGCCGTAACCCGTCGCCTCCGGCCGGATCAGGGAGCCGCCCCAGTTGATCCCCTTGCCGGTCAGAACGCCGGTGAACTCGTTGCGAAGCCGCTTGTATTGGCCGAACATGTAGCCGATCTCGCGGCCGCCGACGCCGATGTCTCCCGCGGGGACGTCGGTATGGTGCCCGATGTGCCGGAACAGCTCGGTCATGAAGCTCTGGCAGAAGCGCATCACCTCGTGGTCCGACTTGCCCTTCGGGTCGAAGTCACTGCCGCCCTTGCCGCCGCCCATCGGCAGCGTGGTCAGCGCGTTCTTGAAGACCTGTTCGAACGCCAGGAACTTCAAGATGCCGAGGTTGACCGAAGGGTGAAAGCGGAGCCCGCCCTTGTAGGGGCCGATGGCGCTGTTCATCTCGATCCGGAAACCGCGGTTCACCTGGACCCGGCCCTGGTCGTCCACCCAGGGCACTCGGAACATGATGACGCGTTCCGGTTCGATCATCCTCTCGAGGATCTTCGCGTTCCGGTATTCGGGCTTCCTGTCGAGCACCAGCGCGAGCGATTCGGCCACCTCGGCGACGGCCTGGTGGAACTCCGGCTCGGCCGGGTTCTTGGCCTTGACGTCGGCGACCAGGCCGCCCACATAGTCGTTCATCAGCATGGCGAAAGCCTCCCGCTTCAGGCTGTGCAAGGCCCACGCCCAGTCGGAACTCGACCGGAGAGACGACCGAAACGATCGAGAAGCCGGCTTGGAATCCTCCCCGCGACGCAGCGTTTGCGGTTCGCCCGCCCGCAGCCCGGCAGGATTCGCGGCCAGGCAGGAGTTGTTTCGCCCGGAACGCGGCCCCAGTCGAGGCACGCCCGTTGCACGGTGGCCGCATTGGGAACCGGGGAGGGCACATGACTGCAGCGATCGAGTCGCCGACGCTGGCTGCGCTGGCAGGGCGAAGCCTGTTGCTGACGCGAGACTGGCCGACGACGGAGCTGAACGCGCTGCTGGCGCTGGCGGCGCGGCTCGAGGCGCTGGATCGGGCCGGCCGGGAGATCGCGCTGTTTCCGAACCAGTTGGCCTACGCGCTCTTCTTCGACAACTCGACGCGCACCAAGTCGGCTTGGGCCGGCGCCGCCGCGCGCCTCGGAATGCACCCCGTGATCGTGGACGGCGGGTCGACGCAGGTGGCCCACGGCGAGACCGCGCGCGAGACCGGCGCGATGCTCGGCATGAACGCCCACGCCCTGGGGATTCGCCACGACACGATCCTCGGCGAGGGCAACCTTTTCATGCGCGAGCTGAAGGCCGGCCTCGACGCCTACCTGTCGGCGGCCGGCGACACGCGCGTGGTCCCGGTCGTCAACCTCCAGTGCGACGTCGATCATCCGACGCAGACGCTGGCGGACCTGCTGTGGTTGTTCGAGCATTTCGGCGGCGCCGTCGCCGGGCGGCGGATCACGGTCTCCTGGGCCTACTCCCCGACCTACGCCAAGCCGCTCTCCGTCCCGCAGGGACTGGTCACGCTACTGACGCGCTTTGGCGCGCACGTTACGTTGGCGCACCCCGAGGGCTACGAGCTGCTGCCGGACGAGACCGCGGCCGCCGCCAGCCACGCCCGGCTCTCGGGCGGCAGCTTCCACGTCGTCGCCGACATGGACCAGGCGTTCGCTGGCGCGGACGCGGTGTATCCGAAGTCGTGGGGTCCGCACGCGCTGATGCAGGAGCGCGTCCTGGCCAACCGCAGCGCCGACAAGGCCCGGATCGCCGACGTCGAGTGCCGCGCGCTGGATCGGAATGCCCGGCATCGCGATTGGATCTGCGACGACCGGCGGATGAAGCTGACCCACGACGCGCTGTACCTGCACTGCCTGCCTGCCGACATCGGCGCCGAGGTGAGTCACGACGTGATGGATCGCTTCCGGTTCGCGGTGGCGCGCCAGGCGAGCAAGAAGCTCTACGTCATCATGGCCCTGCTGACGGCGGCCAAGCTGGGCGCCAGCCAGGACAGCCTCGAGGCGCTGGCGGCCGAACGGAGGCGAAGATGATCACGCTAGACGACAGAGTCGCCGAGCTGGCGGCTCGCTACCGCGGGCTGGCTGCGCGCATCTTGCAGGAGGCGATCCGGATCCCGGCCGACTACGTCGACCGGCCGATCGAGCGCGGCGGAGATCCTCGCTGCGGGCTCTCGAACCACGAAGGGCCACGGCTCGAGTACTTGCGCCACATGATCGTGGAGAGCCGCGCGGTCTCTAAGCGGGAAGACGTGGATTTCGACGGCTTCGGCAACCTGGTCTGGGTGGTTCAGGACGATACCGACGGGATCCCGCCCCACGACAAACGCGTCATCTACATGGACGGCCACAGCGACACGGTGCAGGCGCTGCGCCAGCAGTGGCGCGAGAAGCTGAACGGCGTGATCGACGCTTACGAGGGCGCCATCGATCTGCCGAACGTCGACCACCGCGTGCTGCGCACGACCCTCGGGTATCTGCCACCCGACGAAGAGTGGTCCGAGCTCGTGTTCGGTCGCGGCTCGGCCGATCAGCTCTCGGGCGTCGTGGCCCAGATCATCGCCACCAAGATACTGCTCGAGCTCCAGCCGGAAGGCGCATTGCGCGGCGCGATCGTGCGCTCGTACGCGACCGTGGCGGAGGAGGACAACGACGGCGGCGGCGCGCTCCACGTGATGCGCAAGGTCCTGCCGGGAGCGCCTCCGGAGCTCGTTCCCGACGTCGTGATCCTGACCGAGGGCACCGGCGACGCCGAGAAGGGCGGGCTCGGGATCTATCGTGGCCAGCGCGGCCGGATGCAGATCGAAGTCAGCGTGCACGGTCGCTCGTGCCACGGCTCGATGCCCGAGCTGGGGCTGAACCCGCTGGAACACGGCGCCGCCATCCTGGTGGAGGCGGCGCGTCGCGCGGAAGCCGGTGAGGGCTTCTCGCAGCATCCCTTCCTCGGCCGCGGCACCCGGACCGCGTCCTGGGCGCTACTCGACACGCCGAGCGACTGCGCCGTGCCCGAGCGGTTCCGGTTCCGCTTCGACCGGCGGCTGACGCTGGGAGAGACCGCGGAGCGCGCCCTGCGAGACGTGGCGAGCCTCGAGTCTGTCCGCGCCGCGCGCGCCGCCGGCCTGCAGGTCGAGATCGGAGTCCCGCGCTACGCGGAGACGACGTGGCGGGGCGCGCTTGCCGACAACCCCCAGGTCTATCCGGGTTGGCTCACGCCCGAAGACCATCCGGCGCTGCGGGCGGCGGTGGCCGCCTATCGCGGCGTCGTCACGCCGCACGTGGCCGAGCCGGCAGGCGGCGCTCGAAACGGGGCACTGCGCCGCGAGCCCCGGATCGACCGCTGGATCTTCTCGACCGACGGCGTGGGTTACCCGATCGCGATCGGCGAGCGGACGATCGACGTGCCGGAAGCCAAGGCTTGGGTCGTCTCCGGCGACGTGAAGCACCCCGCCATGATCGGCGTGGGCCCTGGGATGGAGCAGAACGCGCATCGAATCGGGGAGTGCGTCGATCTGCGCGAGCTGCAGCACGCGGTCGCGGTGCTCGCCCGGTTCCCGAGCGCCTTCGTAGAGCTGACTGCCGATCTCGAGCGATCGAGCGAGGAGGCCGCGTGGGTGCCGACGATCTCGTGAGCCGGCCGGCCGAGGTCGCGGCCGGGGCTCAGTAGATCCGAAACGAGATCGGCGCTTCGGCCAGCGACGCCACCGGACGGCCCGCGTGGATGGCGGGGGCGAACAACCACGAGTGAACGGCGTCGATCGCGGCCTGGTCGAGCAGCGGTACGGACCGAACCACCCGCACCCGCGCCACGTGGCCCTGGTCGTCGATCAGGATCTCCAGGACGACCGTGCCCTCCCGCTTCGCCACGAAGGCGTCGCGCGGGTACTGGGGACGGGTCATGCGCAGGGCGCGCGGTGGACGGTCGGGCGATATCACCGGCACCGGTCCGGTCCCGGTTCCGGTTCCGCCGATGACGCCGCCCAGCACACCGCCCGGAACGCCGCCGACGACACCGCCAATGACACCGCCGGGCATGCCCGCGGGGTCGCCCCCCAGGCTGCCGGTGGGATCGCCACCTGCCGGATCGCGGCTCGGCTCGACGGGCTCGGGCGCGCTGACGACCGTCGGCGCGCTCGGCGCCACGAGGTCGGGCGTTGCGACCGGCGCCGGCGTAGCGGCGGCTCGAGGCACGGCCCTGGGCGCGAGGCCGGGGCCGAGCGGGAGCGGGGGCGGCGGTGGTGGCGGCGGGTCGTACGGCAGGAAGACGCGGAGCCCTTCAGATCGGAACTCCGGAGCACGCTCGTGGGCGAAGAGCGGAAGCAACAGGACCGAAGCCAGCACGCCGGCGTGCGCCAGCAGCGAGACGACCAGCCCCTGCCGGTTCCGCCTCGAGCGAGCGCCCGAACCGACGAGCTCACTGAAGAGATCGCCGTCGGCGCGTGGCATGGCTTACCCCAGGCTCGCGAACGTCCGGTGCACGATCGCGACCGCGTCGCGCAACTGCGCCTCGTCGATCACCAGCGGCGGCGCCAGGCGGATCACGCGGTCGTGGGTCGGCTTGGCGAGCAGGCCGTTGTCCTTGAGCCTCAGGCAGATGTCCCAGGCGCTGCAGCCCGCGCCGGCGCGGACCACGATCGCGTTCAACAGGCCCTTGCCGCGCACCGTTTCGATCATGGCGTGCGGCAGCGAGCGCAGCTCGTGGCGCAGCAGCCGCCCCATCCGGTCCGCGTTCTCGGCGAGCTTCTCGTCGACGATCACCTCCAGCGCCGCGATCGCGACGCTGGCCGCCACCGGGTTGCCGCCGAACGTCGATCCGTGTTGGCCTGGGCGCACGCACAGCATCACGTCGTCGTCCGCCAGCACGGCGCTCACCGGGTACAGGCCGCCCGACAGCGCCTTGCCCAGGATCAGCACGTCGGGCCGCACGCCCTCGTGGTCGCAGGCCAAGAGCCGCCCGGTGCGGCCCAACCCGGTCTGAACTTCGTCGGCGACCAGCAGCACGCGGTGTCGCGTGCATAGCTCGCGGGCGCCCGCGAGATAGCCGTCGCGCGGCACCACGACGCCAGCCTCGCCCTGGATCGGCTCCACCAGGAACGCGCACACTCTCGGGTCAGCGAGCGCCTGTGCCAGGGCCGGCAGGTCGTCGTAGGCGATCTTCACGAAGCCGGGGGTGAACGGGCCGTAGCCTCCGTAGCTCTCCGGATCGGTGCTGGCCGAGACCATCGTGACGGTCCGGCCGTGGAAGTTGCCTTCGCACACAACGATCCGGGCGTCGTCGGGACGAATCCCCTTTCTCTCGTAGCCCCAGCGCCGGGCCAGCTTCACCGCGGTCTCGACCGCCTCGGCCCCGGTGTTCATCGGCAGTACCTTGTCGTAGCCGAAGAGCCGGGTCACGTGCTCCTCGAACGCGCCCAGCCGGTCGTTGAAGAAGGCGCGGCTGGTCAGCGCCAGCCGCTGCGCCTGCTCGATCAACGCGAACACGATCCGCGGGTGGCAGTGCCCCTGGTTGAGCGCGGAATACGCGGAGAGAAAATCGAGGTAGCGGCGGCCGTCGACGTCCCACACGTAGACGCCCTCGCCGCGGGCCAGCACGACCGGCAGCGGGAGATAGTTGTGGGCGCCGCAGCGCCCCTCGAGCTCCATCGCCGAGAGCGCCGCGCCCGAGGTGGTCCGCTGGCTCCCTCGAGTCGCCACCGCCTTTGGCCTCAGGCCCTCAGGAGGGTTGGCCGAGGGGCGCCCGCAGGCCCAGGTTCATCAGCCTCAGGCAGTCCTGGCGGCAGCTCGGCTTCCCGGACTCGAAGGCGGAGCAGCGCTCCACGTTCCGCCATTGGCCGGTTCGAACGTCTTGCACGATTCGGGCTTCGACGGCGGCTTGCAGCAACGGACACTCGAGGCGGCAGCCCTGCACGCGCGTCAGGTTGCCGCCTCGCATCGCGACCCACGCCACGAGCGCCAGGTACGCTGCGAACGCCAGCAGCCCGAACCAGTACATGGGAGTCATGGCATCACCTCCGACCCGGAGTCACCGGTGAAAAGAGCAAGACGCCTGCCAGGATCAGGGTCCGGGCGGTCGGCCTCTTGGCTTCGCTGCATCTCGAGCCAGGCCATCCAGGCAAGCAGTCCCTCGCCGGTCTTGGTCGAGACCGGCAGCAACGCGCACGACGGCATGCTGTGGGAGAGGGCCTCCCGAAAGCCGGCCACCGACACGTCGAGATGCGGCAGCAGGTCGACCTTGGTCAGCACGACCAGATCGGCCTTCCTGAACATGACCGGATACTTGACCGGCTTGTCCTCGCCTTCGGTCACCGAAAGCGCGACCACGTTCCGTGCCTGGCCGAGATCGTAGACGGCGGGGCAGACCAGGTTGCCGACGTTCTCGATGAAGAGCGTGTCGGCGCCGGGCGCGGACAGCTCGTGGAGGGCGCGATGCACCATCTCCGCGTCGAGGTGGCAGGCCGAGCCGGTGGTGATCGAGAGACTCGGCAGGCCGGCGCGGCCCAGCCGCTCGGCGTCGCGCTCGGTGGCGAGGTCTCCGCAGAGCGCCGCCAGCCGGCGGCGTCCGGCGAGTGCCTGGGCGGTGGCCTCCAGGAGCGCGGTCTTGCCCGAGCCGGGCGACCCCATCAGGTTGATCGCCAGCACGCCAGCCGCGCGCCAGTGCTCGCGGTTGTGACGCGCCCGCGCATCGTTCGCGGAGAGGATCCGGTCCTGGATCTCGAGCCGGACCACGTGTGGGTCGCCGCAGCCGCAGGTTTCGCACATCAGCTGAGCTCCAGCTCGATGCTTTGCAGCAAGAGCTCGTCGCCCTGGACGAGCCGCGGCGCGGCGGCGCAGCTGGGACAACGCAGCGGGCTACCGGGCGTCAGCGTCCGTCCGCAGTCGGCGCACTCCCAACGCACCGGGGCGGTTTCGATCGCGAGGTCCGCGGCGGCGCACAGCGTGCCGCCGCGGATCGTCGTGTAGGCCGAAGCCAGCAGCGAGGCGTCTACGCCGGAGAGCTCGCCCACGCGGATCGACAGGCTCCGCACCGACGCGGCTCCTCGGCTCCTGGCCTCCTTCTCGACGCGCTCGATCAGGGCCTGCGCCACGGAGTACTCGTGCATCCGTGCCCCTCCACTGAAAGCAAGAGGAACAAGCGGCGTGCCAAGGGGCGCCCGAAGCAGCCGAGCCGCCTGAGAGTCATTTGGGAGTCGCGTCGCGTCGGTGACGCGCACGATGTGCGTCACTCGCAGTTGATGGCCGCAAGACTTGACGCGTGCCGGCCCGAGAAGGACCGGGAGGGCGCTCGAGGCCACGGTCTTTTCGCCCAGCCGGCGCTGGTACGCGCCGTGCTGTTTCCGAGGCGAAGGGGGACGAGGTGCTCATGAGCAGCGCCGCGCCAGTCGTCCTCGAGCGGGCCGGGCTGGATCTGCTGCTCGAAGAGTTGGCGCGCCGCGACTACCGCGTGATCGGGCCGACGCCGCGCGACGGCGCGGTGTCGTTGGATGAGATTCGCTCCACGCGCGACTTTCCGGAGGGCCTCTTAGACCGACAGGAACCAGGCAGCTACCACCTTGGTCCAGGAACGGCCGGGGAGCTGTTTGGCGGAGGCCTGTCTCCGGTCTCGCCCAAGCGATACCTCCACCCGCCGACGCTGGTGTTGTGGCGCGCGCGCAAGAGCGCCGGACGGATCGAGATCGAAGACGCCAACGGCGAGCCGCCGGCGCAGGCGTTCTTCGGCGTGCGTCCGTGCGACGTCGCCGCGATCCGGATCCAGGACCGGGTGTTCCTGGACGGCCCTTTCCGCGATCGCGCCTACGCCGCGCGCCGCGAGCGTTGCTTCGTGGCGGTCGTCAACTGCACGCGCCCCGGGGGCACCTGCTTCTGCGCCTCGATCGGGACGGGCCCGCGGGCGCAGGACGGTTTCGACATCGCGCTCACCGAGCTTGGCGGCGCGTTCCTGGCCGAGGCCGGGAGCGCGCTCGGAGCGGAGGTCCTCGCGGTCACGCCGCAGCGCGCGGCCACGCCCGAAGAGCAGACGGCCGCCGCGGAGGCGCTCGCGCTGGCCGCGCGGCAGATGGGCCGCTCGCTCGACACCGATGGGCTGCAGCAGGCGTTGTCGCGCAGCTCGGAGCATCCGCGTTGGGACGAGGTGGCTGGACGCTGTCATGCGTGCGCGAACTGCACGCTGGTGTGCCCGACCTGTTTCTGCACCACCGTCGAGGACGTGACCGACCTGTCGGGCGAGCGCGCGGAGCGCGTGCGGCGCTGGGACTCGTGCTTCACGCTCGACTTCTCGTACATCCACGGCGGCAGCGTCCGCACCAGCGTGGCCGCCCGCTACCGGCAATGGATCACCCACAAGCTATCGACCTGGCAGGACCAGTTCGGCAGCCTCGGCTGCGTCGGCTGCGGCCGCTGCATCACCTGGTGCCCGGCGGGGATCGACATCACCGCCGAGGCCGCGGCGATTCGCGCCGTCGCCCCGCAGGTGCCGACGGGGTCGCCCGGCGCAGAGACAGGAGGGGCCCGTGCAGATTGAGACCTTCGAGCGGATCCTCGCCGCGCATCCGTTCTTCATGGGCCTCGCCGAGCCGGATCTGGCGACACTCGTCGGCTGCGCCAGCAACGTGACCTTCGACGCCGGCAGCTTCCTGTTCCGGACCGGCGAGCCGGCGGAGCGCTTCTACCTGGTCCGACACGGAACCGTCGCCTTGGAGAGCTTCGTCGCCGGCCGTGGCGCGCTGGTGGTCGAGACGATCGAGCCGGGCGAGGTGCTGGGCTGGTCCTGGTTGTTCCCGCCTTTCAAGTGGCACTTCGACGCGCGCGCCACGACCTTCGTGCGGGCGCTGGCGCTGGACGGGGCGTGCCTGCGCGCGAAGTGCGAGAAGGACCCGGCGCTGGGGTTCCATTTCATGCAGCGCTTCGCGCAGATCATCGTGCAGCGCCTGGAGGCGACGCAGCTCCAGCTGATGGATGTTTATGGAAGCCAGCGCTGAGCTGCGCGCAGCCGCCGGCGACCCGATGCGGCCAGCGCCGTTCGTGGTGCGCCAGGCGCAGCGGGAGACTGCCGACACGTTCACGCTGACGCTGGAAGCGGCCGACGGAGTGGCGCCGCTCCGTTTCGTGCCGGGCCAGTTCAACATGCTCTACGTGTTCGGCGCCGGCGAGGTGCCGATCTCGATCAGCGGCGACCCCGCCAAGCCCGAGCTGCTGGTGCACACGATCCGTTCCGTGGGCGGCGTCACGCGCGCCTTGCGACGCCTGGTCAAGGGCGACCTGGTGCTGGTGCGCGGACCGTTCGGCGAGGGCTGGCCGGTGGAGCAGGCGCACGGCCATGACGTCGTGATCGTGGCGGGCGGGATCGGCCTCGCGCCGCTCAGGCCGGCGCTCTACCACGTGCTGCTGCATCGGGGCCAGTACGGGCGCGTGGTGCTGCTGTATGGGGCGCGCACGCCGCGCGACTTGCTGTACACGCGCGAGCTGCGCGAGTGGCGGGGCCGCTTCGATCTCGAGGTCGAGGTGACAGTGGATCGCGCCAGCGTCGAATGGCAGGGCGGGGTGGGCGTCGTCACCAAGCTGATCGCGCGCTCGCCCTTCGACGCGCAGAGCGCGATGGTGTTCCTGTGCGGGCCGGAGGTGATGATCCGTTTCGCGATCATGGCGCTGCAGCGTCGCGGTGTCGCCGACGCCGCGATCTACGCGTCGCTCGAACGCAACATGAAATGCGCCGTGGGTCTGTGCGGACATTGCCAGGTCGGGCCGGTGTTCGTGTGCAAGGACGGTCCGGTGTTCCGCTACGAGCAGATCGCGGAGTTCTTCGGACGGCGGGAGGTCTGATGCCGGCCCCAAGGAAGCCGCGTCTGGCGGTCTTCAAGTTCGCGTCCTGCGACGGTTGCCAGTTGAGCCTGCTCGACTGCGAGCCGGAGCTGCTGGCGGTGGCCGAGCGTGTCCAGGTCGCGAACTTCGCGGAAGCCTCGAGCGAGCTGCTGCGCGGCCCCTATGAAATCGCTTTGGTCGAAGGCTCGATCACCACCGCGCACGATGCCGAGCGGATTCGCGAGGTGCGCCGAGCGGCGAAAGTGCTCGTCTCGATCGGCGCCTGCGCGACCGCGGGCGGCATCCAGGCGCTGCGCAACTTCGCCGACGTGCGCGAGATGACGAGCGCCGTGTACGCGCACCCGGAGTACATCGCGACGCTCGAGACCTCGACGCCGATCGCCCAGCACGTGCCCGTCGACCTCGAGCTGCGCGGCTGCCCGATCGACAAGCACCAGCTCCTGGAGGTGATCTCGGCGTATCTGAACGGGCGCAAGCCCAACCTGCCCACGGACAGCGTCTGCATCGAGTGCAAGCGGAGTGGCGCCGTGTGCGTGATGGTCGCACGCGGCATTTCATGCCTGGGCCCGGCGACGCAGGCCGGCTGCGGTGCGCTGTGCCCCAGCTTCGCGCGCGGCTGCTTCGGCTGTTTCGGACCGTCGGAATCGCCGAACACCGCCTCGCTCCGCCGCGGCCTGCTGTGGCGGGGCGTCTCCGAGGCGGACGTGTCGCGCGCCTTCCGCACCTTCAACGCGGCGGCGCCGGCCTTCAAGGCCGCGAGCGAGGCCCAATGACAATGACCAGCCCGAGCACGGGCAGCCGGACCGTGAAAGTCGACATCCTGACGCGTGTCGAGGGCGAGGGCGCCCTCTATCTCAAGCTGAAGAACGGAGTCCTCAGCGACGTCAAGCTGCGCATCTACGAGCCGCCGCGGTTCTTCGAGGCACTGCTGCGCGGCCGCGGCTTCGGCGAAGCGCCCGACATCACGGCCCGGATCTGTGGCATCTGCCCGGTGGCCTACCAGATGAGCTCGGTCCAGGCGATGGAGAGGGCCTGCGGCGTAAGCGTGCCGGAGCCGGTGCGCCGGCTGCGGCGTTTGCTGTACTGCGGGGAGTGGATCGAGAGCCACGCCCTCCACATCTACCTGCTGCACGCGCCGGACTTCCTCGGCTATCCGAGCTCGATCCACCTGGCGCAGGATCATCCGGCCGAGGTGCAGCGCGGGCTCCTCCTGAAGAAGCTGGGCAACGACCTGATGACCGCGATCGGGGGTCGCGAGATCCACCCGGTGAACGTCCGCGTCGGAGGCTTCTACCGCTCGCCGCGGCGCGACGAGCTGGCGCCGTTCGAGGAGCGGCTCGAGCGGGCGTTGGAGCTGGCCGAGGAGACCGTGGCCTGGACCGCCGGCTTCCTGTTTCCCGAGTTCGAGCAGGACTACGAGTTCGTCGCGCTGCGGCATCCGAGCGAGTACCCGCTGTGCGAGGGGCGGCTCGCCTCGAACCGAGGCCTGGACATCGCGGCCGAGGAATACGAGGACCACTTCATCGAGGAGCACGTGCCGCATTCGAACGCGCTGCATTCGGTGCTCCGGGGTCGGGGCAGCTACCACGTCGGGCCGCTGGCGCGGTACGCGCTCAATTTCGACCGGCTGACGCCGCGCGCCCAACAGGCGGCGCGCGCGGCCGGCCTGAAGCCGGTCTGCAAGAACCCGTTCCAGAGCATCGTCGTACGCAGCGTCGAGCTGCTGTGGGTCTGCGAAGAGGCGCTCCGCCTCGTCCGCGAGTACGCGCCGTTCGAGCCGGCCAGCGTCGCGGTGGAGCCGCGCGCGGGAGTGGGCCACGGCATGAGCGAGGCGCCGCGGGGCGTTCTGTACCACCGCTACGGCATCGACGACGACGGCCTGATCACAGCCGCCAAGATCGTGCCGCCGACGTCGCAGAACCAGAAGACGATCGAGAACGACCTGTGGCACCTGGTGCCCGGACACCTCGGGCAGACGGACGACGAGCTACGCCATCTCTGCGAACAGGCAGTGCGCAACTACGACCCGTGCATCTCGTGCGCGACGCACTTCCTGCGACTGGTCGTGGAAGGCCGCTAGTGCGGAGCTGCATCATCGGCGTGGGCAACCCGGATCGGGCCGATGACGGTCTCGGCATCGTCGCCGCGCGACGCCTCCGTGAGCGTTGCCCGAACGGCGTTCAGGTCATGGAGCAGAGCGGCGAGCCCGCCGCCTTGATCGAGGCGTGGCGCGACGCCGACCGGGTGGTGTTGATCGACGCCGCCCACGGCCCAGCGGCGCCGGGCACGGTTCACCGCTTCGATGCGAACGCCTCCGCGTTGCCGGTGACGCTCTCGTCCAGCTCCAGCCACTCGCTGGGCGTCGCCGAGGCCATCGGGCTGTCGCGAGCCCTGGGCTCGCTGCCGCGCCGGCTGGCCGTGTATTGTGTCGAGGCGGAGTCGGTCGAGCCGGGAGCGCCGCTCTCGGCGCGGGTCGAGGCCGCCCTGCCGGTCCTGCTGGCCCGGGTTCTCGACGAGATCGGCGCCCCGGCCGACTGAAGCGGCGGTTCTACTTCCGCCGCGTGTACGAGATCCTCATGCCCAGCGCTTCCTTCCCGTCCGGACCCGGCTGATACATGCTGAAGACGCGGACGTCCGCGCTCTTGTACTCGACCACGGCCTTGGACTTCATGACCTTCCCGGTCATATCCGGCCCTTCCATCCAACCGGTCGCGGTCTTCTTCGCCGCGTCGTAGGTGGATTCGCCCATCGCCAGCCCGGTCGACATCGAATCCGTCCAGCTCCCCACGTACTTCTTCTTGGCCGGGTCCCAGGCGGTGACCCCGTGGCCCTGAAATGCCTGGCCCGGCGCCATCTCGCCCTTGAAATCGCTGATCAAGCACAGCCCGCCGCACCCGACGGCGTTGGTCTCCACCCCCTTGGAGACCATCGGAGGCGCCCCCGGCGCCATGAACGTCTCGACGCTGGCGTCCCACACGCCCACGTCTTGTTGAAAGAGCTTGTGCTCCGGCCCCGGCTTGGGCATCGGCGGCATCGCAGGAGCCTGTGCCGCCACCATCGCGGCGAAAAGGGTCAGGCCAAAAGCGACCAGCGCCATTCGTGCTTGCAGAATCCGCATCGTCTTCCTCCTGGAATTGAGCAATTCTTCTCGCGCCGAAGGCGAATGACAAGCGGAAACGGCGGCCTCAGCAGATTCGCGGAAGCTGTTCGCCGCTCGGCAGCGGAGCGGGCTGGCGAACAGAGCGACTTCCCGCCATGCCCGAAACCTCCTCGCGCTCGCGCCCGACTGGATCTGCTCGTCGTCGTGCACGAGGGGGTGCAATCCTACCGG
>CAZVOI010000404.1:0-1968 GCA_964628275.1 uncultured Acidobacteriota bacterium
TGACGATGAAGTCGTTGCCATCGGCCGACTCGATCTCGTGGATGGTGACGATGTTCGGATGGTTGAGGGCAGAGGCGGCGCGGGCTTCCTGCACGAAACGCCGGCGCCGGTCTTCGTCGGCCATGCGGTCGGCGGGGAGGACCTTGATCGCCACTTCGCGGCCCAGACGCGGATCGCGGGCGCGATAGACCTCCCCCATCCCGCCGGCCCCCAGCAGGGAGAGGATCTCGTAAGACCCGAGCTTGGACCCGGGCGAGAGGGACATTGCCTTGCGCTGAAGTGGATCCTACTGCGAAGCGCCCCTCAGCGCAGAGTAGCAGCTCTATTCCTCGAGGGCGCAGTCATGGCGGGTAGTTCATCTGCCGCACGAGACGCTGGAATCGGGGTTCTCGGCGATTCCTTACTGGAAGGGGTCCCTCACCTCGAGGAACGCGAACTTGCGGAAGTCGGCATCCCGCGTGTACAGCGTGCGCACGCCGTGTTGCTTGAGCAACGCCGCCAGGTGCGCGTCCGGCACCAGATTCCCACGCACGGGGAACGCGCCGGCCACGTCCTGATAAACCTCGAGGAACCCCTCCTCCTCCGCCAGCATGCGGACGTGAGGCCGCCCCGCGAGCGCCTCGATGTTGGAGAGGGCCAACGCGGGCGTGAGTGGCGCCGCGAAGATCCGAGGGTGCGTCGAGATCCGCAGGTATGACATTACGGTCAGCCAGCCGAGGCACAGCAGGTCGCCACCTGCCGCAGCCTCCTCCAGGAAACGCCCCGCGGCTCCGTGAACCGGGGACGACGTGTCGGACGCATACAGAAGGACGTTGACGTCGCAGGAGAAGCTCACGGCTCGGCGGCGCGATCGGCCTGGTCGAGGATCGAGTAGACGGCCTCCTTATCGGCGAGGTCGACGGTCGCCCTCATCGGCCGCTTGGCCCATTCGAAGGGCGTGACCTCGCGGCGGCCGCTCCCAGCGAGCGCCTGGGCGAGCAGCCGGGAGGCTAGAGAGCTGAGGCTGCCACCCTCCCGTTTTCGGAGCTGCTTGAGCTGCTTCAGAACCGGCGCCGCGATGTCCAGCGTCGTCCGCATACATCTGATGCTAGCCACACGAGCATCAGGTGTCAAGGCCGATGTCCTCCGCATGCATCCATCTCAACCTTCGTCAGGTTGGGAGACACTTGCTCGGGCCCGCCAGGCTTCGAAGACACCCCGCCGCCAGAAGGCCAGGGAGTCCAGTTGGATCCTGCTGCGGAGCGCCCCTCAGTGCAGAGTGGCAGTTCGTTTCGTCGAGGGCTCTGTCACGGCGGGAAGTTCATCTGCCGCACGAGGCGCTGGAAGCGGGGTTCTCCGCGGATATCGTCATAATCGCGGTACACCTTGAGCCACATCAGCCAGACGTCCCGCTCGGCGAACGCACGCTCCAGCTCGGCCAAAGCGTCGTCGCGACGGCCGAGACCGAGGTAGATCGAGGCGATGGCACTGGCGGGGACATACTCCGTCTTCCCACGGCTGCGAAGAACGGCAAGCATGTTCAGCGCTTCGCTCGTACGGCCTGCTCTTCCGAACAGGTATCCGAGGTGGCCCAGGCGAGCCGGCGCTTCTCCTTCGCTGGCCAGTCTCGCGAGCTCGTCGATGTCGCGGTTGGCTTCGACGACCAGGCCTCTTCGGAGCTTGAGCCTCGCGCCCTGGCTCCGAGAGGACCTGATGCGTGGGTCGAGCTCGAGCGCTTTCGCGAACAACCGGAGGGCGTCGTCGTGTCGGCCAGCCGTGTCGGAGGCGAAGCCCAGCTCCTGATGAGCGAAGGCCACGAGCGGATCGGCCGTGAGCGTCTGCCTTCCGAGCGCGATCGCTTCGTCGAAGCGTCCCATTGCGAGGAGGTAGTTGGCATGGATGATACGGGCGATCGTGCCCCTCCCTGGGGTCGAATTCGATGAGGTGCGCGTGGCACCTTCAGATACGCTCCTGTACGTGAGGGACGAG
>CAZVOI010000405.1:0-1673 GCA_964628275.1 uncultured Acidobacteriota bacterium
TCATCCTGAGTGCGTCCGCCACCGCGCTGGCTGACGTCAAGCTCGAGCTCGGCAGCGTGAGCGAGACGGTGACGGTGTCTGCGGAGGCCCTCAACAACATCACCCTCGAGAGCCAGGCCATCAGCCGCGGCCTCGACGAGCAGCAGCTCCGCGACCTGCCCCGCAACAGCCGCGACATGCAGTCGTTCCTGCTCCTGAACCCGAACGTGGTGGGAGGAGCGGAGGACATGCAGTTCCTCGGCGGCCGCACCTATGGGGTGAGCTACATCCAGGACGGCCAGGCCTCCACAAACGCCATCTTCGGGACGGTCGGCAACGCTGCCCCCGGTCTCGACGCGATCTCGGAGATGCAGGTCCTCTCCAACTCCTATAGCGCCGAGTACGGCGGGCTCGCCGGAGTTGTCGTCACCACCAAGCGCGGGGGCAACAACTACCGCGGCAGCGCCTTCTACGATTTCAACGCCGACAACCTGAACGCCCTCACCTACAACCAGAAGCTCGCGGGCGCCGAGCGCGGCGACCCCAACTCGGATACTCACCAGCACCGTTGGGGCGCGAGTCTCGGGGGGCCGCTCCAGAGCGGAAAGACCTTCTTCTTCGCCAACTACGAAGGGTCTAACGACAAGGCGATCTTCGGCGGCGGCCGGGCCACCGTGCCTACTGCGGCGATGCGCGGCGGCGATTTCCGGGGAACCTCCATCAAGGTCAAAGACCCGGTCACGGGCCAGCCCTTCCCCGACAACGTCATCCCCGCCAACCGCATCGACCCTTCCGCCCAGAAGATCATGAACTTCTTTTGGCCACTCCCAAACCAGGGGACCCTCTCGAACGGCTACGGCGTGTTTCAGCAGTTCGTGCCCAAGACGCGGAACCGTAACCGGGCCGACCTGCGCATCGACCACGAAGCCACGAAGAACGACTCGATCTTCCTCCGGGCCAGCTACCAGCACTACAACCCCAACGCCGTCACCTTCGAGGGTGGCAACGCGCTCACCAACCTCCCCATCCTGGACCGCAAGCTCGACACCGCCACCGTGGTCGCGGGCTGGACGAAGATCATCTCCAACACGATCGTGAACGAGTTCCGGGCGGGCTATAACTACGACCAGTTTAGCCGGCAGAGCAATTTCCTTGCCGCCGACGTCGCCGGCCAGCTCGGGCTCGAGAACGCGCCGAGCCTGGAGCCTACCCGGCGCGGCTACCCGTCCTTCACGTTCTCGACCTCTACCAACCGGCCGTCGAACATGCTCGACGCGGGAAGGGCGGTCGATCGCACGGTCCGGCAAAACTCGCTTTCCTTCAGCGACAACGTGAGCTTCATCCTGGGTGGTCACTCCCTGAAGGGGGGCGCCCTCTTCACCCGCAACCAAGCGCGCGACGGGTTCGGCACGGGGATCAACTACAGCGGCCGCTACGAGTTCACCGGCCTCTACACCGGGAACGCGTTCGCGGACCTTCTCGTTGGCCTCCCCCGGCAGACCCGCGACCAGCAAAGCAACCGCGGTGCGCTCGACGGACACACGAACGACTTTGCGGTGTTCGTCCAGGACGACTGGAAGGTCAGCAGGAACCTCACCGTGTTCCTGGGCGCCCGCTACGAGATCGTGGGGGTGTGGCACGAGAAGGGTAATACCCTGGCCAACTTCATGATCCTCGATGACGGCGGCCACCAC
>CAZVOI010000406.1:0-7150 GCA_964628275.1 uncultured Acidobacteriota bacterium
CGGCCCGTCGTTGGCGCCGACCCAGATGACGCCCTTCTCGAGCTTGGATTCCTGGATCGCGTAGATCACCGAGAAGTGCTCCTCGCCGGTCACGTCGATCGTGATCGGCGTGCCCGACACCACCTGCGTCTCGGGCGTGAAAGCGGTGAGGTCGGGCGACATCTTGCGCCAGGTCTTGCCGCCATCGTCGGTGGCGTTCAGGTACTGCGAGCCGTGGTACACGCGGTTCGGGTTGTGCGGCGAGACCGCGATCGGCGCGACGCGCTGGAAACGGTGCGGCAGGTCCTTCGGGTTGTGGCCGTAGAGATTCCCGAACCAGACGTAGTAGTGCTGTTCCTGTCCGGTGCGGCGATTGAAGACGCCGAAGCGGCCCTTGCAGTCGGCGTAGACGATGTCGGGGTCGCCGGGCTTGGGGACCGCGGGTCCGGTCTCACAGCCGCCGATCGCTTCCCAATGCGCGACGTGGCCGGCCGGCGCGAAGCGCGGCATCAGGCTCGGCACCGAGATCGTGGTGTTGTCCTGCTGTCCGGCATACAGGCGGTACGGGAAGTCGTCGCTGACGTCGACCTGGTAGAGCTCCGCGGTCGGCTGGTTGTTCTGGGTCGACCAGGTCTTGCCGCCGTCGAGCGTGACGTTGGCGCCGCCGTCATTGGCCTGGATGAACAGATCCGGGTTGTCGGGGTTGATCCACATGTCGTGGTTGTCGCCGTGTGGCGGCCGCATCACCTGCCACGTCTTTGCGGCGTCGATCGACTTGTAATAGCCCTCGGCCATCCCCCACAGCACATCGGCGTTCTTCGGGTTGGCGTCGAGGTTGGTGTAGTAGAAGGGCCGGTTTCGGATCGGTTGGAAGTCGCTGACCTGCGACCACGACTCGCCGCGATCGTCGGAGCGGTACACGCCACCGGCCTTGCCGGGCGCTTCGATCAGCACGTAGACCCGCTTCGGATCGGCCGCCGACACCGCCAGGTCGGCCTTGCCGCGGAGACCCGCCGGCAGGCCCTTGGTGAGCTGCTTCCAGGTGTTGCCACCGTCCGAGGACTTGTAGACGCCGCTCTCGCTCGGGTCGCCGCTGATGATCGTCCAGGGCTTTCGCTCCGCGCGCCAGAGCGTCGCGTAGATCTCGTTCGGGTTGTCGGGCGCGAACTCGAGGTCACTGGCGCCGGTCTTGTCGGAGACGAACAGCACCTTCTCCCAGCTCCGGCCGCCATCCCGCGTGCGAAACACCCCGCGCTCCGGGTTTGGCGCGAACGGGTTGCCGATCGCCGCGACGTACACCAGGTCGGGGTTCGTCGGATGGATCAAGAGAGCACCGCTGTTGCCGGTCTTCTCCAGGCCGACGTGAGCCCAGGTCTGCCCGGCGTCCCGCGACTTGTAGACGCCCCTGCCGATGATCACGTTGCTGCGCAGACCGTCGGAGCCGGTGGAGACGTAGACGACGTTGGGGTCCGAATCGGCCACCCGGATCGCTCCGATCGACGGCGTCTTGAAGGAAGCGTCGGAGATCGGCACCCAGGTGGCGCCGTAGTTGGTCGTCTTCCAGACGCCGCCGCCGCTGGCGCCCATGTAGAAAGTGGAGGGTTGCGCGCGATGCCCGGCCACGGCCGTCACACGCCCGCCTCGCGAGGGCCCGACCATCCGGTAGCGCAGCGCCTCGAATGAGGGCTTGTCGGGGCCGGCCTGCCCCGACAGCACCGCGGCGGAGAGGAACGCGGGGAGAACGACCCAGGGATTCAATCGCACGGCTGCCACCCTTCGCCTCGAGAGAAGAAGAGCTGATCTTAAAGCCAGCGCCGACCGGGAAATCAGAATCGAAACAACCGGTTGAACTTCACCACGAAGGCGCGGTTCTTGAGCCGGTCGGCGTTCGGGCGCGTGTCGTGCTCGTCGGTGAATACGAAGAAGAGCTCGCTGCCGGGGCGGTACTCCCAGCGGAATCGCAGGTTGCTGCTGAAGCTGCGGTCGCTCGAGCTGTACTGGACGAACGCGCTCACGAACATCCGCGGCGAGAACCCGTAGTCAGCGCGCGCCCGGACCAGCTTGGTCGTGAAGCTGCCCGCGGGCAGGCTGGCCCGATTCAGCGAGAGGCTCGGCTCGAGCGAGAATCGCTTGGTCACGGACACACGCCCTCCGCTGAAGGCGAACGCGGTGAGGGTGCCGTCATAGTAGCCGCCGGTCTGCGCCGACAGCACCCCCGAGACCCGCCGCTGCTGGCCCAGCGAGTACGACAGCAGCACGTTGTTGAAGTCGTAGCCACCGGGAGGAATCACGACGCCCCCGATACCGCCCACCGCGAATGGCCGTACCAGCAGCTCGTAGTTGTTCGTGGCTTCCACGGTGAGCTGATCGCTGGTCTGGAACTCGGTGTTGAAGCGCCCCGCCAGCTGTCGGGTCTCGAGCGATCCGGCGCCGTTCAGCACGTACTCCCCGCTGGCCTCCCAGGTGAACTTGCGCACCGCCTTGATCTTCTTGGGCCGTGGGCTGAATCGCAGCGAGGCGAACGAGCGGCGGATGTCGGCTCGGCGCAGGAACCCGACCTCGGGATTGAAGTTGGCGCCGACGCCCAGGTACTCCGCTCGCGCGCCGTAGCGATCGGCCAGGTACTCGAAACGCGCCTGGTAGCTCTCCGCGTCGCCCTCCAGGCCGGGCGTCGTCGTGCGCGCGTAGTACGCGCCGGTGCTGATGCTCTGGCCGAACGAGAATGCCGCGTCCGCGCCGTAGGCCTGGTTCGAGCCGTTGCCGGCGGTCGAGACGGAACGGTTCGTGAACATGGCGCCCACGGTGCTTCGCTGCAAGACGTCACGCTTCACGCGCAGCACGCTGAAGTTGGTCGGCTCGCTCTGTGAGAACGATTCGTCGCCGGTTTGGATGTTCATCAGGCCCAGGCCGTACTTGCCGGCCTTTCCGGTCAGGCGACCGCCGAAGTCGATCGGCACGACACGGTTTCGGTTCAGGCCGATGCGCCGACTGTAGAACAGATACGGCGTGTTCGAGGTGGTGACGGCCTGCGGATTGAAGCTACCGGAGGCTCCGCCGCGCCCGAAATCGAACACGCCCCGGCCCTCGAGGAAGAAATCGCGCTTCTCGGGGAAGAACAGGTTGAACCGAGTCAGGTTCACCTGCTGCTCGTCGATCTCGACCTGCGCGAAGTCGGTGTTGTAGGTGAGGTCCGCCGTCAGATTGGCCGTGACGCCGTACTTCAGGTCGCCCCCGATGTCGCTATCCGCATCGTTCGACAGCGGAGGCGTCCGCAGGCGATCGGTCGTCAGCCGCGAGATGGCGTAGGGCTTCAGCTCCAGATTCTTGCCCGCGGGCGGAAGGTCGAGCCCCACCAGCGTTCCTCCCAGCGAGACACGGTTCAGCGCCTGGGGTCCGCCCAACGAGGCCGGGACGGGCGTCAAATAGGTCCACTCGTTCTTGCGGCGAATCGATCGCCGCAACTGAATCCCCCACATCTGCGAGTCGCCGGATCGGTAGCGCAGCGACTTGAACGGGATCGCCATCTCGACCGTCCAACCACCCTCGAACCGGCCGGTGCGCACGTTCCAGACCGGGTTCCAGTCGGTGTTCGATTGGCCTTCGTCGATCACCGAATAGTCGGCCAGCGCGCCCAGCGGGTTCGTGTAGAACATGAAACCGCTGCGGCGGTCATAAAAGGTGTCGAACATCACGCCGAAGGTGTCGTTCTGCCGGAGCTGGCTGGTGTCGCGGCGCAGCTCGTTGGCCACCCACCGCTCGGCCGGCGCGGAATCCCAGCACCGGCACGCGACGTACATGTTCGTGGCGTCGAACATCACCCAGACTTCGGTCCGCTCGGAGGACGGAGCGCCGGTCACCGGCACCACCTGGAGAAAGCCGCCGAACGCCGGGGTGTTCGCGTACACATCCTCGTCGAGCGTCCCGTCGAGACGCAGCGGCTCGCTGAGACGGATCGCGCGGACGGTGGCAGCGCCGCGGGCGTCGCGCGAAATCGTCTCTGGCGCCTCGGGCGCCGCCGGCCCGTCGATCGCGGGAGCGTCTCCGGGCGGCTGCTGGATCGCCCAGGCGGATGGCGGTGGGAGTAGAGCCGCGCCGGCCAAGCCGAGCGCACCGAGCCAGCGTCTCATGGGAAGCGAGTTTGACATGCGAGCTGGGAAGTCAGAGTCGTGGCGCTCAGAATGTACGCGGATGAAAGCGAGGCTCTTCGTCACCTGCGCCCTCTTGTTGGCGATCCAGCTCCATCCGCAGAGCGCCGTCTCTCCCGCGCAGGCCTTTCGGGCCCGGGGCGAGCCGGTGATACCGAATCCCGACGGAGCGATCGTCTGCGAAGCGGAGGAGTTTCGCAGCGAAAGACCCGGCTGGCAGGCCAAGGCTTGGGGTGAGAACTATTACGCCGCGACGTTCGCGAACTCGTTCCTGAGCCGCAAGGCGTTCCTGGGCGCTGCCGAGCAGGCGGACACGGCTACGGCGCGCATCACCGTTCGCGTCGACGAGCCCGGCCGCTATCTGGTGCTGGCGCGATACGAAGCCGCCTACCGTTTCGAGACGCGCTTCCGGATCCAGGTCGAGCAGCGGGGGCGCACGCTTCAGGACCGCGTCTACGGCGCGCGCGACAACCTGAAGATCTGGGCGTTCGGCAAGAAGCTGCAGAAAGAAGTCGCGTGGGATTGGGGAGCGGTCGAGAACATCGTGTGGGAGGGTCACGACGCGTTCGTCGACCTGGAGCGTGGCGAGGCCAGCGTTCGTCTGATCGCGGGTAGTCAGCCGACTCCCGCTGCAAGGCGCAACGTGGATCTCGTGATGCTGACGCGCGACGCTGCCGGCGTGCGGCGCCGCATCGATGGCGAGGGCTACCTGCCGCTCGACGGGCTGCTGACGCAGGCCGGCGACGTCTGGCTGAAGGTCGCCAACCCGGGATCCGCCCGTCTGACCGCGCGCAGTCTGGCGTTCTGGGCGGGACCGTGGCAGGAGCACTCGCCGTATTGGGTGCATCAGCGTGAATGGAAGCCGTTGACGATCGACGTGGCGCCGGGAGCCGAGACCGAGTGGATCGAAGTCGGCACGACGATGGACACGCTGAACGATGGCCAGTGGGGCTTCGAGTGTACGGGCCGGTGCAGCCTGACGTTCGGGCTGAAGGACGCGGCCGGTGCGATCGGAACCCTGCGCCGCTTCGAGGTGTCTGGCAAGCTGCCTCTGGTCGGACAAGCCGATTCGCGGTACTCGCGCGCGCTTCCCAAGCCCGAGGAGATGAAGGCGGCTCTGTTGCGGGAACTGGCTGCCGTGACGCTACCCGGCCGGCTTCCCACTCTGACGCCGCTCTACGCAACGACGGCGATCCCCGAGCTCTATCCGCTGTTCGGCCTCACTTCGATCGACGGCAACGCGCGCGGGCCGCACGGCTACGTGGACTGGCGCGGCAAGAGCGCGGCGCAGCTCGAGGAGCTGCTGCGTCCTCTCGACGACGCCCGCAAGAAAGAGATCTCGGTGGTGAGCCTGGGCGACGAGATCGCGCTGCCGCAGCCCGACTCACGGACGGCGAGCGCCGGTTTCCGCGCGTTCCTCGAGCAGCAGGGCGTCACGGCTGCTGATGTCGACTCGGCGAGCGGCGGCGACCCGCAGAAGCTCGCCTACGACCCGAGCGACGCGCTCCGCACGAGCAAGCCGGGCGTCTTCTACTGGTCGCGCCGCTATCTTCATCAATACGGGATCGCGCGGATGAAAGAGCTGACCGACGTGCTGGCTCGCCAGCTCCCGAACGCGGGCATCGGCGCCAACTTCTCGCCTCACGGCAACGCCGGGAACGCCTACCTGGGCGCGGTGTTCCAGTGGGTGAGCTGCTTCCGCCAGAGCTGTTTGACGCTGCCGTGGTCCGAGGACTACGCCTGGCAGGTGCCGGTCGCGTCGCCGCAACTGAACGAGATCAGCCTCGACCTGTTCCGCGCCGGCGTGCGCGGCAAGGACCGCGCCCGGCTCCTGCACTACGTGATGCCGCATTCGCCCGGCAACACTCCGCGCATGTGGCGCCGCCAGTTCCACGCGGCGCTCGGCCACGCCATGAAAGCGGTCGACCTGTTCGAGTTCAACCCGGTGTGGGCCGCCTACACCGAGAACCACGTCAGCGACCCCGCCATGTATGCCACGGTGCTCAGGACCTTCAAGGAGCTGGGGACCTACGAGGACCTGGTCCAGGCGGGGCGGGTGCGCGCGGCCGAAACCGGCCTCTTCTTCTCGGAGACCTCCGACATCTGGGGCGACAACGACGGCTCGTTCGGCGCTGCCAAGCGATCGCTCTATCTCGCGATCCGCCACGCGCAGGCGCCGCTCGACGTGGTCGTCGAGGAAGACACGCTCGACGGCTACCGCGTCCTGTTCCTGACGGATCGCCACGTGAGCCGTAAGGCGGCGCGGCGCCTGGCCGACTGGGTCCGCGCCGGCGGCACGCTCTTCGCCACCGCTGGCGCCGGAACGCGCGACGAGTACGACCAGCCCAACGCTGCTTTCCGTGGACTGCTGCCCGTGGACGGCGTGACGATCGAAGCGCCGAGCAGCTCGGAAGTTCGCTACGAGAAGCAGGACCTTCCGTTCGCGACGCCGATCGACACGGTCGCGTCTGCGCTCGGCAGCTTCCCCGTTTTCGGCGCCGTGGCCCGCTTCCCGAAGATCGACCTCGGCGTCGTCGGCCGGTTTCGCGACGGGAGCACGGCGTTCAGCGATCGCGCCATCGGCCGCGGGCGCGTGATCGCCTGCGCGTTCCAACCCGGGCTGAGCGTGCTCAAGCCCGCCATCCCGTTGCGACCGCTCGACCGCGGCGCGACCGACGCTGCCATGTCGCACCTGATGCCGACCGGCTTCGACCCGGCGGCGCGCGCGCTGGTCGCGCTAGCCGTGTCATCCCTGAAGCACCCGGTCGAGCTCGACGCCGATCACGTCGAGGCGACGTTGATCGAATCGGCCGCCGGTCTCCTGGTTCCGCTGATCAACTGGACGGGCTCAGCCAAGCGCGGCCTCACGGTGACGCTGCGCGTTCCGACCCGCGGCCGCGCGACGCTCGCCGGCGGCGGCGTGGTGACCGAGGTGCGCAGCGGGCCGGAGCGAGTGCTCCGCCTCGACACCCTCGACGTGGCGGACGTTCTCGTGCTGCGTTAGCGGTGTAGAGTCCAACCAACAT
>CAZVOI010000407.1:0-2825 GCA_964628275.1 uncultured Acidobacteriota bacterium
CGGACTGGACCTGCGTGCTGGTGACGCTGACGTGTACGCGGAGCGACGCGCTGGCGGCCGGAGCGAGCTATCCCGCCATCACGCTCACGGTCGACGTGGCGCCCAACGCCGCCGGGAGCCTCGTCAACAGCGTCTCGGTCAGCGGCGGCAGTGACGCCAGCCCGGCAAACAATGCCGGGAGCGATGAGACGGTGGTCGACCCACCGGCGCCGATTCCCACGCTGAGCGAGTGGGCGTTCACGCTCCTCGGGGCCGTCCTGGTCCTTACGGCCGTTCGGGCGATCAATCGACGAGCGAGGCGGTCACTCGCGGTGAGCCAACGGTCTTAGCCCAACTTCCACGGTTTTTGGAGCGAGATGCTGAGATTTCAGCCACTTGCGTGGGCATGTCGTGACTATGGTGACGACACGGGAGCCCAGGTCCTCACCGGCTTCATGACCTCGGACGGGATCTGCAGCGTGCGGTAGATCTCGTGATGGATCGCCTCGGGCGTCGAACTCGTCTGGAGCCGCAAGGTCTGGCGGTTCACGGTGGGCAGCACCACGGTGACGACCTGGTGCGTGGAGAGTTGCTCGCGCAGCGTGGCCCACGACGTGTGCACGCCCTGGTCGAGGCAGCGTTTCTCGATCGCGACGAGCAGGTGGTAGGCGAGGACGCAGAGGAAGATGTGCGTCTGCACGCGGTGCTCGAGGTGATGGAAGATCGGCCGCTCCATGAGCGGGCTCTTCATGGCCCGGAACGCCGCCTCCACCCGGGTCAGCAGCATGTAGAGACGCCAGATCTCCTCGTCGCTGAGATCCTGCCGATCGGTCCGGAGCAGATAGGTGCCGTCGAGCTGCTGCGCGCGGGTCTGGAGGTCGGCCTGCGGCGTCCAGGTCACCGCGCGCGTCGCCTCGTCATAGGCCAGCGCGTAGTAGCGGGCCACGCGCGAATAGCGTTCCTTGAGACGGCCCAGGGCTTCGTGGATCTTCGCGGCTGCGCGCAGGCGTCCGCGGGCGACCCGGGCCTGCAGCTTGGTGAGGTCGCGCAGGAAGCGCTGTTCGTGCGTGTCCCGGATGGCCTGATCTTTGTCGTGCCGACCGTCGCTGCGACACAGGATGTGCACCTCAGCGCCGCTCACCGCACGCTTGATGACCACGCGCGTCTTGTGCTGGCCCGGATTCCGTGGCGAGGGCGTCCGGACGATCTCCGTCCAGCCGGTGTCGTCCTCGAACGCGTCCAGATGCGCGTGCCGTTCCGGCGGCCGCCCGGCCACGAGATAGTGGTGGTCGCGGGCGCGGATCTGCGCGAGATTCTCGGCGAAGGCCATCCCGCGATCGATCACCACCGTGGCGCCGCCGCGGCGCCCCGTTCGCTGCTCGAGCGCCGTCAGCATCGCGTCCACCGTGGTCCGGTCCTGGCGATTGCCGTCGAAGACCTCGTGGGCTTTCGGAAACCCCTCGCGGTCCAGGACCAAGCCCACCACGACCTGCTTACAGTCGGGCCGGTGATCGCGCGAGTAGCCGCGCCTGGCTTGCGGATTCTGCGGGCATTGGCCTTCGAAGTAGGTGGACGTCAGGTCGTAGAGGTAGATCGTGTCGTCCAGGTTGAACAGCGAGCGCTCGCGCGCGGCCAGGGCCTGCTCGATCGCCGCGCGCTGGGGATGCAGCCGATCGAGATTGCGATAGAGCGCCTCGTCACTGAGCGTGCCGAAGTCCGTCCCGAGAATGTCGCCGAGCGCGGTGCGCCGGATCCAGTCCGGCATGGCGTGCTCCGAGGCCGGGCTCACCAAGCGATTGAGCGTCATGATCTCACTGAGCCGCCGCGCCCGCGCACTCAGCCCGGCCCCGGCCAAGATCGTGTCGAGCGTGAGCGCCTGCCACAGCTGATGGCCGACGTGGACCGGGCCGGCTTCGCGGACATCTTCGACCCGGACGTGGTCGGCGTGAATCGCGACCACGTCGGCCCCCGCCGGCCCCGCGGGCGCCCGCCCACGCGCCGGGCGCGCGCGCGCCGCAAGCGCGTCGACGACGGGATCGGGCACGAGCGTCGTCTGGCCGCCCAGGGCGGCGGAGAGTTTGTGCGCCAGGCCCCGCCAGTCCTCGGCGGGCGCCGGCGCGAGCGTGCCGAGCGAACAGATCGTGCGGTGGCGCGGTCCCTGCGCGGTGGCGACGGACTCGACGAGGAGATGATTGACGTAGGTCTTGGTCCCGACACGCCGGGTCGTGCGCTTGATGAACACGGAGCCTATTTCGTTACTTCATCCCCCGATCTGTCAAGGAAAATCGCGCCATGAATTAGTGACTATCTTGACGATTTCCGAACCTGCCCCACGCAATTTCAGAGAGTTACATCGCGCGGACCCCCGAAAATCGCCCTTCGCGCGCCATGGACCGTGGAAGTTGGGTTAGCAGGGCGTTTGACGTCGCGCGGACCGACCCACAAGATGGCGCCGAAGCGGCCGGCGCCCGCGCAGATCGCCTGGCTCGAGATCACGTTGATCTTGGCCGCGGCCAGCTTGCCGTACGTCTCGGCCATCACGCCGATCCGGTCCTCGCCCTGGATCACGAAGACCTTCTTGGGGCCGGTCACCTTCCAGCGGGCCTTCCGGGCGGCGGCACGGAACGCGGCGGGATTCTCGGGCACGAAGTCGATCTGGGCGCGGCGGCCGGCCGGTAAGCCAGAAACGGCGACCAGGTTCACGCCCGCCTCGCGCAGCTCGGCGAGGACGCGCGCGCCTTCGCCCGGACGGTCGGGGGCATCGATGTAGAAGTAGTCGATGATGCGAATGCTCGGATCCATGGCGGCTCTCCTTTCAGCAGCTTACCTCGCGGACGGGACGATCG
>CAZVOI010000408.1:0-1581 GCA_964628275.1 uncultured Acidobacteriota bacterium
CGACGCGGTCGCCGAGCTGCGGAAGGTCCTGGCACGCAAAGCCGTCTCGAACATCAACCGGATCGATTCGCTGTGCCGCCTCGAGCTGGCGCGAGCGCTCGCGCAGTCCGGCGACGCCGCGGAGAGCCGCCGCGCCTATCAGGACTTGTTCGCGGTCTGGAAGGACGCGGACGCCGACCTGCCGCTGCTGATCCAAGCCAAGGCCGAGTACGCGAAGCTCGGATCTTGAGAACTTGAGGTTGATACTTTGAGCTCCGCCGAACGGCCGTCCCGTTTCGCGCCACAAGCCCGCTTCGGGCCCTACGAGATCCTGAATCCGATCGGGGCCGGTGGCATGGGCGAGGTGTACCGCGCGCGCGACACGCGGCTCGAGCGCGAGGTGGCGATCAAGCTGCTGCCGCCGTCGCTCGCGGGCGACGAGCAGTTCCGCGCCCGCTTCGAGCGCGAGGCGAAGAGCGTCTCGGCGCTGAACCATCCCCACATCTGCACGCTGCACGACGTGGGACAGGAGACGGTGGACGGCGAGTCGCTCCACTACCTGGTGCTGGAGCTGATCGAGGGCGAGTCGCTGGCCGCCCGGCTCGTCAAGGGACCGTTGCCGCTCGCGGACGTTCTTGTCTACGGCAAACAGGTGGCCTCGGCGCTCGACGCCGCGCACCGCCGTGGGATCGTGCACCGCGACCTGAAGCCCGGAAACGTGATGATCTCCAAGTCGGGGGCGAAGCTGCTCGACTTCGGTCTGGCCAAGAGCGGCGAGCGAGGCGCGACCGCCTTCGTCTCCACGCTGGAGACCGTCGACAAGCCGCTCACCGAGCAGGGCACGATCCTGGGCACCTTCCAGTACATGGCTCCGGAGCAGCTCGAGGGCGCGGTCTCGGACGCGCGCACCGACATCTTCGCGCTGGGTGCCTTGCTCTACGAGATGGCCACCGGCCGCAAGGCGTTCGAAGGCAAGAACCGCACCAGCCTGATCGCGGCGATCGTGTCGTCGGATCCGCCCGCGATCTCGAGCGTCCAGGCGATGAGCCCGCCGGCGCTGGATCACGTCGTGCGCAAGTGCCTGGAGAAAGACCCCGACGACCGCTGGCAGAGCGCGCGCGACGTGATGGCCGAGCTGGAATGGATCGCAGAGGGCGGTTCGCGCGCCGGCCTGCCGGCGATCGTATCGAGCCGGCGGCGCGTGCGCGAGGGGACGCTGTGGGCAGCCTGCGCCGTCCTCGCCCTTGGCGTCCTCGGGTTCGCGATCGCCTGGGCGCGGCGCGCGCCACGCCCGCCGAACGTCGTCCGCTTCTCGTTCGCCAACCCCGAGGGCGTGGTCACGGTCGGTCCGCCGGCCGTCTCGCCGGACGGCCGCTTGATCGCCTTCGACGCCGCCGACACCAGCGGCAAGCGGCAGATCTGGATCCGCCCGCTCGACGCGCTCGAGGCGCGCCCGCTCGCGGGCACAGACGGCGCGCTTCGGCCGATCTGGTCGCCCGACAGCCGCTTCGTCGCCTTCGTGGCGGACGGCAAGCTGCGCAAGGTGTAGGTTTCGGGCGGCCCGGCGCAGTCGATCTGCGACGCGCCCCGAGGCGCCGACGG
>CAZVOI010000409.1:0-5352 GCA_964628275.1 uncultured Acidobacteriota bacterium
CTTGTCGACCGGCTTGCCGCGCGCCTGCTCCGGCGACATGTAGGCGGCAGTGCCGAGGATCAGGCCGGCCGCGGTGCCGGTGTGCGCGAGCGTGGGGGACTGCGACAGGTCCGAGGATGCCGCGCCCGGGCCTTCCCACGCCTTCGCGAGGCCGAAGTCGAGCACCTTGACCTTGCCGTCCGGCGTCAGCTTGACGTTGGCGGGCTTCAGGTCGCGGTGGACGATGCCCTTGTCGTGGGCTTCTTCGAGCGCTTCGGCAATCTGCTTCGCGATCTCTAGCGCCTCGTCAACCGGGATCGCACCGCGCTTCAGCCGCTCCGCGAGATCCTCGCCGGGGACGAGCTCCATTGCCAGGAAGTGCGTCGTCGAGCCGTCGTGGAGCGTCGTGCTCTCGAAGCCGTAGACGTGAGCGATGTTGGGGTGGTTGAGCGAGGCGAGCAGCTTCGCCTCGCGCTCGAAGCGGGCGATGCGCTCCGGATCCGCTGCAAGCTCCGCAGGCAGCACCTTGATCGCGACGTCGCGGCCGAGCTTCGTGTCGGTGGCGCGGTAGACCTCGCCCATGCCGCCGGCACCGAGGCGGGCCGTGACCTGGTAGGGGCCGAGACGGGTGCCGGGAGCGGGCAGGCTCACGGGCGGTTCGCGGCGAGGTGCCGCGCCCAGTTGAGGACCAGCGTGAGATCCGGAGGCTTGGCGGCCTGGTCGCCGCGCTTCGCCATCAGGAAACGCCCGTCGGCACCGAGGTCGTAGGTGCGTCCGATGAGGGGGCTTTCGACGAACGGGGATTTGTCGAACACCGTGTGCGCGCGCTCGAAGTCGAGGCCATCGCCCTTGCGCTCGGACACCTGGACCGTCGCGGCGGCGGAGGTGGCCTCGAAGAACAGCCGCCGGCCATCGCGCGACCAGACGGGTCGCCTGCCGCCGCCGCTCGAGATCTGCTTCTTCCCGGCGTCGACGTTCGGGAACGGCCGCACGAACACCTCGTACTCGCCGGCTTCGTCGGACTGGTAGGCGATCAGCCGGCCGTCCGGCGAGATCTCCGCGTTGCGTTCGTTGAAGCGAGTCGCGATCAACGGCTTCGCCTCGCGCTTCTGCAGGTCGAGCACGCCGAGATTGGTCCCTTCGCCGGGGACCTCGTCGCGGAACACGACCAGCCGGCCGTCGGGGCTGATCGTGTAGGGCGTCTGGTGGCGCTCGCTCTTCGTCAGCATCTCGTGCGCGCCGACGCCGTCGGCGGAGCGGATGGCGAGGTTCTGGTACCCGCCGGCGACCTCGGCCGCGTAGACGATCTGCCGTCCGTCGGGCATCCAGACGGGATAGGAGTCGAGGCCCTTCTCGGTCGTCAGGCGCGCCAGCGCCTTCTGGCGCACGTCCCACACCCACAGGTCGCGCTCGCCCGCATCGGACGGAACGACGATGCGGGAGCCGTCCGGCGAGATGCGCGGGTAGCGGTAGGGCCCCGCCGGCATCCCCGTCGGCTCTTCGCGTCCCTGGCGGTCCAACCACACGTACGTCACGTCGGGTCGCTGGCCCTCCCGGAAGAGCAGCGCACCGTCCGGCGACACGGCGAACGCGGGCGCGTCGGCCTCGACCGTCTCGATGGGGCCGGAGGTCGCGAGTATGGCCGGATCGAAGCGCACGCTGACGAGCGCGTTGTCGCGCACGAAAGCGAGCGCGCGCGGCGGCACGAAGTGGCCGTAACGGCCGTCGACCACCTTGACCGCCTGCGCGCCCGGCTCGAGCGACAGAGCCATCACGCGAGCCGAGCTCGTATCCGCGCTCCCCGTCCCCTGGCGGCCCGCTGCGGTGAAGAGGATGGTGCGGTGCCCGCCGATCCAACGCGGCCGCAGGTAGAGCTCGCCCGTCGCGGGCTGCAGGATCGTCCGCGGAGCGCCACCGTCCGGAGAGACGACTAGAAGCCGCCCCTCCCGGTCGGAGAACACAATCCCCCCGGGTCCCCAGTCGGCGGGCGTACCGTCGTCAAGTCGCCAACCTTCACGCGCCACCTCGCAAATGTCGGACGCGGGCCCTCCGGACGTCGCCACCTTCCGCAGCCGCCCGCGCGAGAAGTACGCGATCCACTGGCCGTCGGGCGAGAAGAACGGCAGCGTCCCCGACTCGACGCCTGGCAGCGGGACGGCGGCGCTCGAGTCGAGCGAGCGCAGCAACAGCCGCTCGTCCCTCGTCTCGGCGACCACGTGGGTCGCCGAGATCGCGAATTCGAAGACGGAGGGGATCAGCAACGTCGATCGCACGAGCGGGGCCGGCGGCTCGGCCGGACGCGCGGCGAGCCAGGTGACCAGGCCGACGACCAGGGCGGTGATCGCGGCGGCCACGATGGCCGGAACGGCGCGGGCAGGCGGTCCGCCCCGCGGCGCCAAGGCCGACGCAGCTCCCGTCCCTGCGCCCGCGATCGACGTCTCGAGCGCGACGCGCGCCTCGCCGATGTCGCGCAGCCGTTGCCTCGGGCTGCGCTCGAGGCAGCGCGCCAGCAGCTGCCGTACGCCGAAGGGCGTCGCTTCCGGCAGCGCTCTGAGATCGACGTCGCTCTTGAGCACCCCCGCCAGGACGTCGCTGACCGTCTCGCCGGCGAAGAGCTGCCGGCCCGTCAGCATCTCGTAGAGCAGCACGCCGAAGGCCCAGATGTCGGCGCGCCTGTCGACCGCCTTGCCGCGCGCCTGCTCCGGCGACATGTAGGCGGCGGTGCCGAGGATGAGGCCGGCCGCGGTGCCCGAGTGGGCGAGAGTGGGGGACTGGGAGAGATCGGCCGACGAGCCCGAGGCCGCGTCGCCCGCGTAGGCCTTGGCCAAGCCGAAGTCGAGGACCTTCACCTTGCCGTCGGAGGTCAGCTTGACGTTCGCGGGCTTGAGGTCGCGGTGGACGATGCCGTGCTCGTGCGCTTCCTCGAGGGCTTCGGCGATCTGCGTCGCGACCTCGAGGGCCTCGTCGAGCGGGATCGCGCCGCGCTTCAGGCGCTCGGCAAGGTCTTCGCCCGCGACGAGCTCCATCGCCAAGAAATGCGTCGTCGAGCCATCGGCCAGCGTCGCGCGCTCGAAGCCGTAGACGTGCGCGATGTTGGGGTGGTTGAGCGAGGCGAGGAGCTTCGCCTCGCGCTCGAAGCGGGCGAGGCGCTCCTTGTCCTGCGCCAGGTCCGCCGGCAGCAGCTTGATCGCCGCCTCGCGGTCGAGCATGGTGTCGGTGGCCCGGTACACCTCGCCCATCCCGCCGGCGCCGATCGCGGCGGTGATGCGGTAGTGCGCGAGCCTCTCTCCGACCAGGATGGGGGTCATCGCTGAGCGAAGCGCGCCTTGAGCTCGCCGAAGAAGTCCGTCACCAGCACGATCTCCGGGTCCATCGGCTTCTGGTCGCGGGAGGCCGCCGCCACCCTGCCGGCCACCCGCCGGCCGTCGGGATGCAGGGCGAATCGAAACCACTCGGTCCGCTGTTCGAAGATCGTCCCGTTCCAGGGTTCCGGGCGAGAGGGATGGAAGGCCACGTCCGAGTCGTCGTAGGTCACGTAGAGGAGGCGTCCGTTGTTGGGAGTGATGAAGATCAGCTCGCGGCCCGTTCTCGACCACGCCGGAGAGCCTCCCCCCTCGGTCGAAACCTGCCACTTGCCGGGCGCGCCGATCGCGGACCGGACGTAAACCTGCTCCCTCGACGAGTCATCGGATGAGTAGGCCAGCCACTTACCGTCCGGTGAGAAGGCCGGGGAGTCGTTGTGGCCGGGGGAGGAGACGAAGATCTCGGGCGTGCCCGGCTTCAGGCCGGAGCGCGCGTCCCCGACCATCGGCAGCATCCAGATGTCGGAGTGGCCGCTGCCTCCTCCCACGACGAAGGCCAGGCGCCGGCCGTCGGGTGCCCACGATCCCGGCCGTTGCGCCTGGGGGCCGCCTTGTTTCTGGTCGGAGCCGAGTGGAGAGAGTCGTTCGGCCTCGCCGCTCCCATCCGCCGATTTCCACTCGATGAATGGCGTTCCCCCCTTGGTGGTGCTGTACGTGAGTCGCCGCCCGTCGGGTGTCCAGATCGGAGAGGACCAGTGCCGACCGTCGAAGGTCAACTGCATCGGCGCGTCGCGCTCGATGTCGTAGATCCAGACGTCGTTCTTCGTCCCGGTGATGACGCTCATGGCGAGACGCCGCCCGTCCGGGGAGTAGGAGAGGGCCAACCAGTTCACCGGCGGCGCCTTCAGCCGCGTGGCCTGGCCGGCGCGATCGACTACGTCGATCGGAGCCTCGGCGCGGGCGCCCGTACCCTCCACGTAGGCGAGCAAGCCGTCACGAGTCGCCGAGAACCAGGCGACACCGCTCACCGCCGATCCGCTGACGTTCTCGATCACGGGCAGGCTGCTCCCCGTGACGGTCAGACGCTTCACGTCGAACGGCGCCGCGAACAACGTGCCGGCGTGGAAGAAGAGGATGTGTCCGCTCGGCACGTAGGTCCAGAAGGACCCCCCGCACTGGATGAGCCGGGGCGGCGCCTTGTCCAGGGTCTGCGCCACCAGGCAGGCATCCTCGAAGGTGTCGACCGAGGTGGAGCCGGTGTAGAGAATGGCGCGATTGCCGGGGAGGGCCTGCGGCCAGCGCTGGGTGGCGTGCCCGTCGATCATGTCGCCCAGGGGGGTGGCGGCGCCGCCCGCCGCGCTGACGCGCAGGAGTCCATTCCCGTGCGGGGCGAGGGGTGCGAACGTGATGACGTCGTCCTCGCCCCAGGTGGCGCCTCGGCTCACCGGCGCGTCGGCGAGAACCACAGCCGCTCCGCCGGTCACCGGGATCTTGAGGAGCTTGCCCTTCGCAAAGAAGCCGAGCCACCGGCCGTCCGGAGAGAAGAAAGGACCCGCTCCGTCCTCGGTTCCCGAAAGGGGCAACGCCTCGGTCTGGTCGAGGCGACGCACATAGAGGAGTCTCGGTCCTCCGACCTTGTCCCGACCGGACATGGCCAGGGTACGGCCGTCCGGCGAGAGCACGGCCGCCGGACGCAGGCTGTCGTCCAGGACTCCGGCAAAGCCCGCCTTCGCGATGAGCCGCAGGCTTCTGGCCGGCGGGGACGGCGTGAAGACCCGGTCGAGCAGGATGCCCCCGACGAACGCGATTGCGGCGGCCGCCGCGACAGCCCAGGCCGTGCCGCGCCGCGGTCCGGTGGGCTTTGTCTGGAGGGACGGATCCGAGGCCGCTCCGGGATCGTCGAGCGCGAGCCGGGCCTCTCCGATGTCGCGCAGGCGCTTCTTCGGATCGCGCTCGAGGCAGCGGCGAAGAAGCTGGCGGAGCGCTCCAGGCGGTCCCGCGGGCAGGCGTTCGAGGTCGGGGTCGCGGGTCAGGACCGCGGCGAGCACGTCGCTCACGGTTTCGCCGGCGA
>CAZVOI010000410.1:0-6574 GCA_964628275.1 uncultured Acidobacteriota bacterium
CGCTGCCGACGCCGGACGTCTCTACGTGTTGAACTCCGCCAGCCGGCCGACTTTCGTGGTCGACGGCAGCCTGGGCATCGGCGCGGCGTCGGGCGACGTGGCCGAGATGTTCCCGGCCAACGGCACGATCGAGCCGGGCTCGGTGGTGGTGATCGATGCCCAGCATCGCGGCGCGATGAGCCTCGCGACTTCCGCGTATGACCGTCGCGTCGCCGGCGTCGTGGCCGGCGCCAACGACTACCGCTCGGCGATCACGCTCCGCGCTATGGACGGGACGCTCGGCAAGGTTCCGGTAACGCTGACCGGCACCGCGTACTGCCTGGCGACGAACGCCAATGGCGCGATCAAGGCCGGCGATCTACTGACCACCTCGGCCGTTCCGGGGCATGCCATGAGGGTCATCGATCACGACGCCGCCCGCGGCGCCATCCTGGGCAAGGCGCTCGAGGATCTGAAGGGCGACAAGGGCCAGATCCTGATCCTGGCCAGCCTGCAGTAGGGCGTCATCCGTGAGCAAGGGGGGCCTTGCGTCGGCCCCCCTTGGAACCCCCGCTCGCTGCGGCGACGTGAACGTCGCCTTCGCTCGCAGCCCGTGCCCTGGCTTAGATCTCCGTTGATGTCGACGGATCGGCGGTGTCTTGGACCACGAGTCGAGGCGGCGATCCTGCCACCACAGCGAACCTGACGTTCATCGTCTGACTCGTCAGGCCGCCCTTGGCGTCGGCGATGTCGGTTGAGTACACGCGCTCCTGAAGCCGGAAGATCTCGGTCCGCTTCGAATCGCGATCGATGACGATCACCTCCCGAACGCCCAGCGTCGCGAAGAAAGCGAGCTTCTCGTAGGTCTCGTCCTGCGGCGAGCGAATCTCGATCACGGCATCGGGGCCGCCGCCGCGGATGCCGTCCTTGGCAATCAGCAGCTCGCGCCCGCGAGCCACGAACGTCAGATCGGGGATCCGATAGTCCGGTTCGATCGAAGCTTCGTTGAAGACGTTGATACCGGCGCGCAGAACGCCGCGACCGGTGCGCGCCAGGAGTGGTTTCAAGAAGACGATCAGATCCTCGAGGATCCGCTGATGCTCGCTATACGGCGCCGGCGCCAAGTGGAGAACGCCCTCCCACATCTCGTCCCAACGATCGAGACCGGCCCGCCGTCGCGCTTCGAGCGCCGCCGGATCGACCTCGAGAAGTACCGCCCGCATGAACCTATGCTACACCGCGGTCCGGAGAGGTCCGGCCGGAACGAATCTCCGCCGCCCTTTACTGGGGCGAGAACGGAAGGGAGAATGCCCCGGAGGTCCTCATGCTCGGAGCAGAAGACTAGTGGACCGCCCCGCGGCCCTGCGGGGCGGCGCCGCGCTCGCGGGCGGCGCGCTTCAGGCGTGCGCGTCGCGTCGCGGCGCCGCGCTGGTCGCGCCGCGGTCGCCCCGCCAATGGGCGCCGGTGCACGCTGCGGCCGACCGGGTGATCCGGCAGGTCGCCGGCCTGCGCCCGTATCGTCCCTCGGGATTCCTGATTCGGGCCGAAGCGCTCGGCGCGAAGACGCTGGTCCACAACTATGGCCATGGTGGCGGAGGCGTGACGCTGTCCTGGGGCACGGCGCAGATCGCGGTCGAGGAGGCCGCGAAGACGAAGGCGGCGCGCTACGCGGTCCTCGGCTGTGGCGCCGTCGGGCTCGCAACGGCGCGGCTGCTGCAAAGGCGCGGCTTCGAGGTCACGATCTACGCGCGCGAGCTGCCCCCGCGAACCACCTCGAACATCGCCGGCGCGCAGTGGTCTCCGGTTTCCGTCGCCGACGCCGACCGCCGGACGCCGGCCTTCGACGAGCAGTTCACGCTTGCCGCGCGTCTCTCCTACCGGTACTTCCAGGATCTGCTCGGCGCGGGATACGGCGTGCGCTGGATCGAGAACTACTTTCTCGGCGACGAACCGCCGCGGCCCTCCTGGGAGCGGGACCTGATCGCGGACCTCTACCCCGCGACGGCGGATCTGGGTCCCGGCCAGCATCCGTTTCCCACCCGCTACGCCCGGCGCGTGCTCACGATGTTCATCGAGCCTCAGGTGTACCTGAACGCAGTCTCGCGTGACTTCCTGCTTCAAGGCGGGCGGATCGTGGTGCGCGAGTTTCAGGCCGTGGACGAGATCCGCGAGCTGCCCGAGCCGGTGGTGATGAACTGCACCGGGCTCGGTGCGCGGACGCTCTTCGGGGACGAGGAGCTTCAGCCGGTGAAAGGGCAGCTCAGCGTCCTGTTGCCGCAGCCGGAAGTGGACTACGCCGTGATCGGCCCCCCGGGCCTCTACATGTTCCCGCGCTCGGATGGGATCATGCTCGGCGGCAGCTTCGAGCGCGGCGTCGATTCGTTGGAGCCTGACCCACAGCAAGCGGAGCGCATCCTGAACGGCCACGCGCGCCTATTCGGCGGGATGCGCTGAGTCAGCTGCCGGCGCTGGACGCCCGACGCAACCGCCTACTTGCGCTTGTCGGCGGTGCTCCTGTCGAGCGCTAGCAGGGTCTCGCGGGCCTTCTGGGCGACCGAGGACCCGGCGTAGCTGGCCAGGATCTGCTGCATCACCTCGCGCGCCTTGTCAGGCTTTCCCCAGTTGTAGTACGCGCGTCCCAGCACGAACAACAGCCGCGGCTCGTGCTCGCCAGCCGGCTTCAGCGATAGCGCCTCCTTGAGCGCGCTCTCGGCCTCCGCGTATTTCTTGTCGTAGCTCTGGATGATTCCGATCAGCATGCGCGCCTTCTTGCGCTCGCCCACGTTGCTGGCCGCGTCGACCTTGGCCGCCCGCGCCAACATGTCGCGGGCATCCTCGTACTCTTCTTGTTCGAAGAGGTGCACCCCGAGCTTCATCAGCGCCAGCGCGTCCTTGGGGTTGTTGTCGATCGCGCTTTCCCAGCCCATCACTCGGGCGCCGGCGTCGCGCGCGCTCTCGAGCGTGCTCAGAAACTGCCCCGCGCCCTGGAAGCCGCGCACGCGCACGAGCCGTCGGCCCTCGGGCGAGACGAACAGGATCGTCGGCAGCGAGGCCACGTCGTAGCGCTCCGCGATCGCGATCTCCTTGGGTGGGCCCTCGGTATCGACCTTCACCGGTACGAAATCCTCGGCGAGCTTCACGACTCGTGAATCGACGTAGGTCGTCTGGTCCAGGCGCCGGCACCAGCCACACCACTCCGCCCAGAAGTCGATCATCACCGGTTTGCCGGTGCGCTTCGCCTTCTTGAGCGCTTCCTCGAAGCTCCGCTCCCACTTGATGCCGAGTTTCTCGGGTCCCGGTCCTCCGCTGAGCAGTGCCAGCGAGGCGACCACTGGCAGCAGGCTCATCGCGCGGCCTCGACCAGCCCCGCGAAGAGCCCCTGGAAGTTCTCGCTCTGGTTCCAGAGCCCCTCGGGATGCCATTGGACGCCGATCGCAAAACGGCTTTCTGCGGCTTCGACGCCTTCGATCACGCCGTCGCCCGGCGTCCGCGCCGACACCGAGAGGCCTCGGCCCAGATCCTTGATGGCCTGATGGTGAAAGCTGTTGACCGACACCTGGTCTTTGCCGAGGAGTGTTCGCAGCCGGGTCCCCGGCAGGATCAGGACGTCGTGCGCGAGCTCCCAGCGCTCGCGTTCGGGATCGTGATCGACGCCATGAGAAACCTGGGACGGGATGTCCTGGACCAGCGTTCCGCCGGCAGCCACGTTCAACACCTGCTGGCCGCGGCAGATCGCCAGGAGCGGCAGGTCGCGGGTGAGCGCCGTCAGGGCGAGCGCGATCTCGAAGTCGTCGCGCTCGCGCACCACATGCGTCACCGAGGCATGGCGGTCCTCTCCGTAGATCGCCGGGTCGACGTCGGACCCGCCCGTGAGCAGCAGGCCGTCCACCCGCGCCAGCAGCTCGCCGGCGTCGTCGGGTTTGCCGGGGGCGAGCACGATCGGCAACCCGCCGACCGCTTCGACAGCGCGCACGTAGTCCTGGCGTAGCAGGAAGAAGCCGGAGCGCCGCTGGTCGTAGCCGATCGTGATCGCGATCGCGGGGCGCCTCACATCCGCTCCGGGACCGGGATGCCGAGCGTGTCGGCGAGCGATTCCATGTGATGGACGAACGCATCGACGACCAGGACGCGAAAAGCGCGCAGCTCCTCGCTCTCGGCGCGCAGCAGCGAGTACTGGGGCTTCTGATAGTAGGAGTGAAAGGCCTGGGCTGTGGCGAAGACGTGCTTCGCCAGCGATGCCACTTCCTCGCTCGCCACCACCTGCTCTAGCACGTCTTCGCTGCGCGCCATCGCCAGCAACAGCGCCCACACCTCGTTGCCTTCCTCGCCCTCCAGCAAAGCGTCGAGGTCGAGCCGCGCGGCGCGCTTCAACAATGCGTCCACATCGTGGCCTTCGGCACGCAGCTTGGCAAAGATGTTCCGGGCGCGCACGATCGAGTTCTGCACGTAGGGGCCGGTTTCGCCCACGAACGCGAGCGCCTCGTCCATGTCGAAGGTGATCACCTTGTTGCGGCCGTACTTCAGCAGGAAGTATCGCAGGGCCCCGACGGCGATCGCGCGCGCAGTCCGGTCTTTCTCCCCCGAATCGCGCTCGGCTTCGGGGTCGCGCGCCTCGATCTCGGCGCGCGCCTTTTTCTCGAGCGCGTCGATCAGATCGTCGGCCTTCACGCCCAAGCCTTTGCGTCCGGACACCTTCACCGCAGCCGCGCCCTCGGATATGGCGTAGCCGAGGGCCTTGGCGGTGGCGGGCGACAGCACCACCTTCTCGTAGCCGAGGTGATGGCTGGCCGCCGCCGCGTCCTCGCCCGCAAGCGCGGCGACACCGGCCTTGACCACGCGCTGCGGGTAGCTCTGGCCGACGTCGATCACGTTGTAGACGGCGCGGGCATGGCCGAACGCCGGAGCGCCGGCCTCGGTCTCGCCGCTGGTGCTGCTCCACAAGACGTGACCGTCGGGACTGCGGCGATGAAGCCGATAGCGGAAGTCGCGGTCGAGCTTGCCAAGCTTCCATAGCTGGTACGCGATGTCCTTGCCCGTGTAGGTGACGGTCCCATTGGAGCGGACGATGATCTTGGCCTCGTCCTGCTCGTCAGTCGCCATGCTCAGGACCCAGCAGCCGGCGTTCTTGCCCTGGCTCTCGAGGCGGATCGCGCCCGACGCCTCCAGGAGCTCGAACGCCCGATCCCAGAAGTGCAGCCGCAGGATGTCGCTCTCGTGGGCGAGCAGGTCGTAGCGGATGCCGAGCCGTTCCAGCGTCGCCAGGTGACAGTCCACGATGCGAGCCGCCAGGTGCGCGGCCAGCTCGGCGGTCGCGTTGCCGCCGAGTTCGATCGCGTGCAACGTCTCCGCCTGCAGCTTCTTGTTATCCGGGCTCGCCGCGTAGAAGTCGCCGACCTTGGCGTAGAGATCCCAGCAGTAGTAGTCGAACTTGTCTTCAATGGCGGCGACGTCCGCGAGCGTCTTCCGCTCCAGGTGCAGGAACCCGACCACCACGTCGGCGACCTGGACGCCGGTGTCGTCGATGTAGTTCTGGACGCTGACGCTGCGCCCGCGGGCTTTCAGCACCCGCACGAAGCTGTCGCCGATCACGGCGTTGCGGACGTGGCCGATGTGCGCGGCCTTGTTCGGGTTGATGCTGGTGTGCTCGACGATCACGCCGCCCGCCACTACGGGCGCGGCCTGGCGATTCCTGAGCGTCTGATGCAACGCCAGCGCGAACGCGCCGCGCTCCAGGAACAGGTTCACGTAGCCGCCGCCCGCCACCTCCGCGCGACGCAGCGTGCCGTTTCGCGGCAACGCGTCCACGAGCTGTTGGCCGATCTCGCGCGGCTTGCGCCGAAGCGTCTTGGCCAGGTCGAAAGGCGCCGTGATCGCCAGGTCCCCGAGCGCCACGTTCGGCGGGTACTGGAAGCTGAGCGCAGACAACTCCACGTCGAACGCCTGTCGAACGGCGGCGCGGATGCGTTCCGAGAGGCGGGCTTGCAGGTCCAGGAGCATTGTCAGGATTGCGGGAGGGAACGGCGACGCAACGCAGCGATTATAGGCGGGCGGCCCGCCGCAGCTTCCGGACGCCACAGGTTTTTGCGAGGTTTAACGGTGGCGCGCGACGCCTGCTGCTAGCATCTGTTGCGTGAGCCTGCTGGTTGCCCTGTTGCCGGCGCTGTTGGCGGCCGGCCCCCGTCACTTCGAGGTCCAGGCGAGCTTCGTTCCGGCGGCCAAGCCAGGCGGCGAGGCGGCCGTAAGCGTGCTCTTCACACCGCTCGACCCGGCGATCCGCATCAACCAGGAGCCGGCGCCACGCTTGAAGCTCTCTGTCGAGCAGGCCGTGCTGGTCCAGAAGACGGTCGCGCCGCCGCCGGCGGTTCCGGCCGTGCCCGGCGAGGCGCGCTATCTGGACACCGACACTCCGATCCGGTTCCCGATCGCGATCGCGCCCGGCGCGAGCAAAGGCAAGCAATCGGTGAAGGCGAGCGTCAGCTACTTCTACTGCTCGAAGACCGAAGGCTGGTGCCGCAAGGGCCAGAGCGATCTCGAGTTTCCGGTGCTGGTTCCCTGAGCCGTCAGTAGAGGATTCGCAAGACCATCCGCTCGCGGA
>CAZVOI010000411.1:0-2922 GCA_964628275.1 uncultured Acidobacteriota bacterium
GTCGAGCTTGACCACGTGGCGGACGTACTCGTCCATCACCGCCTGCGGGTCGAGGTTGAGCGTGAACAGGCCGGGCTGCACCTCGATCTCGCGGCCGCGTGAGGGCGATCCGCCGAAGCGGCGTGCGGCCTCGAGCGGGGCGCCCACCTCGATCAGCAGCACACGCTTGCCGCGACCCCGGGCAGCGACCGCCAAGGCGGCACCGACGACGCTCTTGCCCACGCCGCCCTTGCCGGTGAGCACCACGAGCCGCCGCGAGAGCAGCGAGTCGAGCAGCAGCATCGGCGGCGAGCCTAGCACACGCTTGCTGAGCGGGTAGAATCATCCGGATCATGGCAGAGCCCGCGGCCGCCGCGGCCCCCGTGGGGGTGCGTACGGAGAAGATCGTAATCGTGATGCCGGCATACAACGCCGCGCGCACGCTCGAGGAGACCTTCCGCGCCATCCCCGAGGGCTACTACGACGAGATCGTCGTGGTCGACGACCACAGCGGCGACGACACGATGGCCCGGGCGCACGCGCTCAACCTGAAGGCGATCCGCCACCCGCACAACGTCGGCTACGGCGGCAACCAGAAGACCTGCTACATGGAGGCGCTGCGCGACGGGGCCACCATCGTCGTGATGCTCCACCCCGACGGCCAGTACGACCCCGCGATCATTCCCGAGATGATCCGTCCGATCCGCGAGGGCCGCGCCGACATGGTGCTCGGCTCGCGCATGCTGGTCCCGGGCGGGGCGAAGCGCGGCGTGATGCCGCTGTGGAAGCGGATCGCCAACCGCTTCCTGACGACGGCCGAGAACCTGGCCATGGGCCGCCGCTTCAGCGAGTGCCACACCGGCTACCGCGCCTACAGCCGCCGCTTCCTCGAGACCGTGCCGTTCCTGCGCAACTCGAACGGCTTCGTCTTCGACACCGAGGTCATCTTCCAGGCCGTCCACTTCGGCCTGCCGGTGGTCGAAGTCCCGGTGGCGTCCCGCTACTTCGACGACGCGTCCTCGGTGGGCTTCAGCCAGGGCGTCGTCTACGGCCTCGGCACGCTGTGGACCGCCGCGCGCTTCCTGCTGCACCGCTGGGGGCTCGCGTCCTCGAACAAGCTGCGGTCGTAGTCCTCGGGGCGTCCTAATCGCGGGACGCCCCGTGCCCCGAGGAGCCCGGGGCTGTCGACGTCTGCCTCGAGACTGGAGTTCTCTACAGGCCCGCCGCGCGCGCGACTGCATCGAGGAACGCCCGCAGCGCGGGAACTCCCTGCCGCGACTCCTGCTGCACGCGGGCGTAGTCGACCATGGCGTATCCGTGCGCGATGCGATTCCGCAGACCGGTGGCGCCTCGAAGGGCGTCGGCCGTGGACCGCTCTATGACCCGGTGGTCCGCCAGAACGTCGAAGGTGGAGCCGGCGTCGTCGGGAGGCATCCAGCCTTCGTCAGCCACCCAGTGGGCCGCGAGGTCGATGCATTCCTGGATCGCGAGGAACAGGTAGAACAGAGCGAGATCTCGGCCGGTTCGGTCGCCGACGAAGTCCGCGGTGCTGCGACCCAGGATGGCCTCGGCGTCAGTGAGCCACACCAGCGCGCGCGCGATGCGCGCGCCCGCGACGTCAGGGCGTACCACGCCCGACCCCTTCCCGAATACGCTTCAACGCGGAGGCTTGGAAGGCGTGCGCCAAAGGAGCCCAGTCCCACCAATCGACCATCGCGCGCGCCTTGAAGTCGGTCCAGGCGTGGGGCATCCGCTCGAGGAGCACCCGCCCCTCGCGCGCGATCTCGAAGCGCAGGAGCGGTGGGGCTTCGTCGAGGCGGACCAGGTCGATCCGGCGACGCGAGACGCGGCTCAACTCGACCTCGAGGCGTTGCCCGGCGTCGGCGCCCGACTCGAAGCTCACCCCGACATCGAGGTCGCTGTTCGCGTCGTGGTCTCCGCGTGCCGCCGACCCGAACAACACGGCCAGACGAACGCCGGGTGTCGCTTCCAGCAGCTGCCGCAGCGACTGTTCGGGAGTCACGCCCATGCTCTCGTTGCGGGCCGATCTTAGCACCGACCGGCGAGTCGCCGACCGGAGGGGAAACACTCGTCGGCGTCTCGATCGCGGGACGAGGGCGTCCGCATTCGAACACGGCCGCCGCGGGCTGGCGCCGCAAGTCGTTGAGTGGGCGTGGCCGCGGCAGCGTCACCGCCTGGCACGTCTCTGGCAAAGTCCGGCACCACGGCGTGCCGCGCGAGCGGTGTGAAGGAGGCTCGAGAATGAGCGGACTCGGCCAGGACCTGAGGCTGGCGCTGCGCGTCTTCTGGAAGAACCCCGCCTTCGCGGCGATCGTGATCGTCACGCTCGCGCTCGGCAGCGGGGCCAACGCGGCCATCTTCACGCTGCTCGACCAGGTCATGCTGCGGGCGCTTCCGGTCGAGCGGCCGGAGCGGCTGGTCGTGCTGAGCGCGCCCGGTCCTTTCTCGGGCTGGTCCGAGCAGAACAGCGACACCGTGACCCCGATGTCGCACCCGATGTTCGAGGGGCTGCGCGACAAGACGCAGGCCTTCGCCGGTGTGCTGGCGCATGCGCCAGCCTCGGTGCACCTGACGCTCAAGGACGGGACCGAGCGGGTGAACGGCGACATGGTCTCGGGGGGCTTCTTCCAGGTGCTCGGCCTGCGCGCGGCGCACGGCCGCCTCTTCACGCCTGACGACGACCGCATGCCGTCCGGCCACCCCGTCGTCGTGCTGGGGTACGGCCTTTTCGAACGCAGCTTCGGCGGCGACGCTTCCGCGATCGGCCGGACCATCACAATCAACCACCACCCGATGACGATCGTCGGTATAGCGCCCCAGGGTTTCAATGGCGTCGAGGTCGGCTCGGCGATCGACGTCTACGTGCCGCTCGCGATGCAGCAGGAACTGCAGCCCACCTGGGGCCTGCGCCTCGTCGACTGG
>CAZVOI010000412.1:0-1808 GCA_964628275.1 uncultured Acidobacteriota bacterium
CAGACCGACGTCAGCGCTCGTATTTCGTCTTACGTAACGAAGCGTCCTGACGGCCCACTGGTATTCACGCCTAGCGGCGTATCTTTTGCGTCCGAGTCTCAATCGACCGAGGGCCGAGGCGTGATCGTTCTCGAGAACTCAACCATTGTCCCGGAAGCTGCCTTCCTCCGCGTGACGAGCGAATACCCTAGGTCCTTGTCGGAAGGCCAGGCGTTGGAAAAGGCCATCGAGTTCTTCCGAGCGTCCGCAGGCGGCTTGGGCCTGGACATCATGTCGGGCCACTAATGCTCGGTCAGAGTCAGATTGCACTCACTGAATTGCCGCCAGCTTCAAGGGCCTGGAATCCGGTCCAACCAGGACTATTTGGGCCCTTCTCTGGACAATTGCAGTCCACGAAAGAGGCTGAGCTCAAGCGCGAAGAGCTTGTCGACAGCTTCCGCCATTCGACCTCATCGACCGCCGGCCTTGAGTGGAAGGGCTTGAGCGGCCACGTCCTAGCCTTCAAGCCACGGCAACTCGGCCGCACGCCTCAGCCGAGAAGCCGCGAGTTGGCCTGGCGACGCGCTCACGAGCCGGAATTGCGAGCACTCGCGGGTCATTGGGTCGTCGTGGAGGGCGATCAGATCATCGGCCACGGAGAGAACGCCGCCGAGGTCGTCGCTGAGGCCAGGGCCCGCGGATTCAAGGTCCCGTACGTTTTCTTCGTGGAACCCGTGCGAGCCAAGACCTTCAAACTGGGTCTCTAGCAGCACTGGCCCCCCTCAGGCGAAATCTCTTGGGACGCGACTTCTTCAGCCTCCTGCAGATCGCTTTCCGCGAGAGTCACGCCACGTTGCATGTCAATGCGGCGCCATAGTTCAACGGATCTTCGCTCGCCCGGAGGTGCAGATCCCGCCACCGCAGGCCACCGAGTCAGCACCCCTGTTAGCGAACCCAAAGACCCCGCCACATCGGAACGGATCACGAACTTGAACTCGATCTGAACGCCCCGCGCTACCAACAGCGCCGCTGGGAACCAGGAGGATGAATATGCGAATCCCGCTTCTCGTCGCTGCCGTGCTGCTCGCCAGCGCGCCGGCGGCGTCCGCCGCCGACACCCGCGACACGCGGCTCTTGAGCGACCCGGCGACGAGTGGGGACAGGATCGCCTTCGCGTACGCCAACGACATCTGGGTCGCGAACGCCGACGGCGGCAGCGTGCGGCGCCTCACGTCGCATCTCGGCGTTGAATCGGGCCCTCGGTTTTCCCCCGACGGGCGATTGATCGCCTTCACGGGACGCTACGAGGGCAACGCCGACGTCTACCTGGTTTCGGCGGACGGTGGCGTGCCGAAGCGGCTGACGTTCCATCCCGCGGTCGACACCGTGCTCGGCTTCACGCCGGATTCGAAGGCGGTGCTGTTCGCCTCGCCGCGCGAGGTTTACACCACGCGCTACCAGCAGCTCTTCACGGTTCCGCTCGAAGGTGGCCTCGCCACCAGGCTGCCGATCCCGAACGCCGCGAAGGCGGCGATCTCTGAAGACGGCAAAACGATCGCCTACCTGCCGATCGGCGAGCCGTTCAACCAGTGGAAGAACTACCGCGGCGGCCAGCACTCGCGGCTGCTGCTCTTCGACACCAAGAGCTACGCGACCCAGCAGGTGCGGCAGCCGGAGGGTCGCTGCAACGACACCGACCCGATGTGGGTCGCGGGCAAGCTGTACTTCCGCTCCGACCGTGATGGCGAGTTCAACCTGTATTCCTACGACGGCGCGGCCAAGAGCGTCACGCGCCTCACCCGGCACGAGGACTTCCCGGTCGTCAACGC
>CAZVOI010000413.1:0-1594 GCA_964628275.1 uncultured Acidobacteriota bacterium
TTCTCCGTACACACGCTGAATGGCGAACCGCGCGGTGCCGCCCCTTCTGACCTTGTGCCGTCGCGCGAGGAAGTCGCGCACCCGTTGATAGACGTGCCAGTCGACGTGCTTGTACGCGCTCGCGATCGTCCCGTAGGCGAAGTAGCCCGACCAGCCGAGCAGCATGCTGTTCAGCCTGTCACACACCTCATCCCAGGGCTTCACGTTCGCGGGCACCAGCAGGTCGCCGACGCTGGTCTTGAATCGTTGGATGCTCTTCTTGGACGGGCTCGCGCCGAGGTACCACTTGCCGTTCTTCTTGAAGCGGTGTGGACCGAACGCGTAGCCGAGGAAGTCGAAGCGTTCCTTTCGGGCATTCCGGACCGAGGTCTTCGCCTCGTTGATCGATAGCCCGAGCTTGGTCATCACGCCGCCCGTCCACGTCAGTGCCTCTGCGGCACGGCCGCGACTGAGGATGACGAAGTCGTCGGCATAGGAGATGATGTGGGCACGGAACGCTTCGCCGGCGCCGCTCAACCGCCAATGCTTCAGGAACCGGTTCATGTAGATGTTGGCGAGCAGTGGACTCGCAACGCCGCCTTGCGGCGTGCCACGTGTGCTGCTCTTGCCACCACTCATGCGCCGGGTTCCGTCGGTATCGCGCTCCTCGATCGGTGCTTTCAACCACATCTTGATGAGGCGCAGCACGTCTCTGTCCACGACACGCCGGGCCACTGACTTCAGAAGGTCCGAGTGCGGAATCGTGTCGAAATAACGCGATAAATCGGCGTCTACGACGTCGGTATAGCCCCGGACGATATGCCGGTGCACGTCCTTTACAGCGTCGATCGCCGACCGACGTGGGCGGTAGCCGAACGCTGTGTCCTCGAAGTCGGCCTCGAAGATCGGCTCCAGCACGAGCTTTGCGGCTGTCTGGACGGTCCTGTCACGGATAGTGGGAATGCCGAGCGGACGCTCGCCATTGCCACTGGCCTTCGGGATCATCACACGCCGCACAGGATCGGGCCTGTACGTCTTCGCGACCAAGTCCTCGCGCAAGCTCGCCAACCACGCTTCGACGCCTGCCTCCTCGATCTGCTTGAACGTCACTCCGTCGACGCCGGGCGCACCCGCATTGGCGCGGGCGAGCTTGTAGGCGTGTTCGAGAATGTCAGCGCGACAGATCTTGTCGTACAGAACGTAGAAACGAAGAGCGGGCTCCGCCTTCGCCTTGCAGTACAGCTTTCGCTGAAGGCTCCGGATCTTCTCAGGTGTTCCAAGGCTCATCACCAATCACCCTCACCTCACCATCTTGAAAAGCATGCAGGAAGTCGGGGCCCTTCGCTCCACCGGCGTTACCCGGCTTCAGCACTACTATGACCCCGTCCGACTCCCGCCGCCGGCCGTCACCTGACGTGACGTTGAGGCTCGCGCCCCACCTGCGACGGGTCTCCCTCGTTGCCCGAACCACTTTGCGTACGTGCCGTGCCCACTACCCCGGCGGATCGAAACGGGTGCATGTGTCGATTGCTTCCCCGTCTCGCACGGCCTTCCCCGTTCTCTGGGCAGGTCGGCATCCGCATTGTCCTTTTCGAGGCCTGCTCAGGCTTCACTC
>CAZVOI010000414.1:0-1874 GCA_964628275.1 uncultured Acidobacteriota bacterium
AGGCGCCACGGGTCCGGCTCCCGGTGCTTTGCCTCCGTCGGCAGCTTCCACGCCGCACCAGACCGTCACGAAGTACTGCGTCGAATGCCACGGCGCAGACCGTCCGAAGGCCGGTCTCAGCATCACACGCTTGAGCGAACAGATGTCAGAGACGGCGGTCGGCGAGCAGGCAGATGCGTGGGTGGGCATCGCCACGATGCTCGAAACCCGCCAGATGCCGCCAGACGACGCGGATGAATTCCCGAGCGACGCGGAGCGGGCCGCTGTAGCAGACTGGATCAAGACGTCGCTCGACGCCTACGAAGCCGCCCACGGCGGCGATCCGGGGCGGGTGACCGTCCGCCGACTGACGAGCGCCGAGTACGCATACGCGATCCGTGATCTCACCGGTGTCGACGTCAAGGTCGGCGTCGACGCCTCGAGCGACGCGGTCGGCGGCGAAGGCTTTGCCAACTTCGGTGCCGTGCAGTTCGTGCAAGACGCCACCGTCGAGCGCTACCTGGAAGCCGCCCGGCAAGTCGCCGATCACGCCGTCATCGGGTCCGGACCGCTGAGCTTCTACGCGGATCCAGGCAAGACGGGCCTCGAGCTGTCAGCCCTCGAGCGCATCCAGCAGCTCTACGCGTCGCGGGGATTCCGGGTGGTGTCGGGAGAAGGCGGACGCCCGTTCGGCTTCGATCGCTACGCAAAAGCCTTCTACATCGCCTGGTACTACCGGCACCGCGCCACGCTGGGCGATAAGGCCGCGACGCTTCGCGGACTCGCCGCCCGGGAGGGCATCACCGGACGCTTTGCGGAACACATCTGGGACGCCGTGAACCGAGCCGGCACGGGCTTCCCGAGCCGGCTGACGGTCGAGCGGTGGCGGACGCTGGCGGCGCCGACCTCCGACGTCCAGGCGTCTGTCGCCAGGGCCCGCAGCGAGTGCGACGCGCTCGTCAAGGTGCTGGTCGCGTGGCCCAGCTGGTTGTTCGCGCGCGGCGACATCGCCGCCGGCGGGCTCGGCGACGAGAGCCCGCTCGTCTTCGACGATGAGACGCTCGCGGTCGTGAAGGCGCACACGTATAGCTACAGGCTGAACCGCCGCTTCGGACTCGACGGTCCGAAGATTGTGCCGGGCCCCTGGACGGTGCACCTCTCGGTCGACGCACTCCACCGCGGCTCTGGTGGGACTCCCGCAGTCATCTGGCGGAACCCGCGAGTAGTCCTGCGCACGGCGCCTGCTACGCCCGAGCCCGACGAGCCGGCAGCCGTGACCCGGCGGCGTGTGCCCGGACCGATCGTGTCCACGCAGCCGCTCCGCTCGGTGCTCCAGGCCGACGCAGTGGCGCGACTCGCATTCGGCACGAGCCCCGACGGCACGGTGATCGGCCCCGACGATTTCGCGACGGCTGAGGCCACATCGTTCGTGATCGACGTGACCGCCAGCGGCCACGTCGTCGAGCTGCAGGCAGACGTCGAGCTGGGGCAGGACCGCCAGGCGGTGGTGCGCGTGATGATCTCGGACCGCCCCGATGGCCCGGCGCTCGCCCCGGGGCAGCATGTGTTCCTCGGCGATCCGAAAGGCGCCGGCTACCACAGCTTCCGCGCCGGCATCGCCGAGTACCTGACGCTCTTGCCGCCCAACTCGCACGGCGAGCCCAATCCCGCCGACAAGGACCCGGTGCCGCCGCCCTTCGACAACACCTACAACAGTCCGGAGCACGACGCGTTCGTCATCTCGGTCAAGTATCAGCGCAACGACGACTTCTTCAGGAACAGCATCGTCGACGGCGGTGATCGCGTGCGGCTCGACCAAGCGTGGAACGACCTGTTCGGGTCGTGGCCCTACCACGATGCCTACCTCGGCATGCTCCTCGAGCACTACGGCGTGA
>CAZVOI010000415.1:0-1641 GCA_964628275.1 uncultured Acidobacteriota bacterium
GCAGCCGGCCCGCCTGTTCGTCGAGCGCGCGGAAGCTCGGTGCCGGAACCCGAGCTACTGGCAGTGGCGCGAGCAGTCGCCCTGGATGTAGCCCAGGGACCGGAGGCCCTTCCTCAGGAATGCCCGCCTTCAGCCCCCAGACCGCCGGCTGCGCTCGAGGGCCGGCGTCTTGCTCGAGCTGACGACGCCCCGAGGACGCCGGCGGCTGCTCGTCGAGGAGAAGGGTTCTCACCTGAGCCAGGCTCTCGTCAGCGATCTCATCGTACGCGCGTCGTCGCGGAAGGGCACGCCCTTGATCCTCTTTGCCCCGTACGTGTCCGGAGCAATGGGGACGCAGCTCGTCGCGCACGGCATCAACTTCGTCGACCGAGCGGGCAACTGCTACGTGGATCTCGGTGGCGCATACGTCGGGCACGTCCAGGGACGCAAGCTGCGACAGCCTTCCGATGCTCCCGGTGGCATGAGGGCGCCGGGCTTCAGGCTCGTGTTTGCCCTACTGGTGGAACCAGACCTCCTGAACGCGACGACTCGCGACATGGCACGAGCTTCAGGAGTCAGCCTCGGCACAGCATCCAACGTGCTCAGTCGGCTGGAGTACGACCGCATCGTCGTTCGCACGAAGTCGAAGCGGCACCTCGTGAGGCGCGACGACTTGTTGCAGCGCTGGGTCGCGGGCTACGCCGAGACGCTCCGGCCCCAACTCCTCGTGGGACGCTTCCAGACCCCGGACAAAGACCCTCCCGCCCTCGAAGACCGAGTTGCAGCGATCCTGGGCAAGGACGGGACTTGGGCGTGGGGCGGCGCCGCGGCTGCCTTTCACCTGACGAGGCACTATCGCAGCGACGAGACGGTTCTCCACGTGGCGACGGCTTCGCGCGACCTGCCGAAACGGCTGAAAGCCGTTCCTCACAGATCAGGCCGACTCATGTTGCTGGGCGTTCCTGGGCAGCACGCCTTTCGCGGGTCAGTGCCTCGCACCGTCCACCCGCTTCTGATCTACACGGAGCTCGTCCTCACTGGCAGTGGCCGCGCCAAAGAGGCGGCCGCCGAGGTCCGCGATCGCTACCTCGCAGGCCCGTGATGGACCTTCTCCCAGAGCAGAAAGAGACGCTCCGCCAGCTGTCGGAGCTATGGCGCGATACGCCCTTCGTCCTGATCGGCCATGCGACGTGGACAGGTGCCAGCCGTGGACAGCACGATTACTTGCAGGAGCGCGAGCAGTCGCCCTGGATGTAGCCCAGGGACCGGAGGTTTTCGCACTGCTCGCAGGTCAGCACCGCCGTGTCGGATCCGGCGGGGCCGCGGCGGGCGAGCCGCAGCGTCCACGCGTGGAGCGCCTGGCGGTAATAGGCCGTCTTGAGCGGCTCCTCCGGGGCGACGTCGCGCGACTCGCCCGGGTCGGTCTCTAGGTCGTAGAGCGCCTCTTCGCCGCTCCTCGTGTCGTAAAAGAACTTGAAGCGCTCGTCGCGGAGCGCATAGCGCGGACGGTCCCAGACGCTGCGCGACAGGACGGCCGGCTTGCCCGGCGCGCCCTCGAGCACCGGCAGCAGGCTTCGGCCCTGGAACTCGCGGTCGGAGCCACCTTTGCCCAGCAGGCCGAAGACGTCGGCGATGGTAGGTGCGACGTCGAGGAGATCGGTG
>CAZVOI010000416.1:0-1582 GCA_964628275.1 uncultured Acidobacteriota bacterium
TGCGCTGGTACTCAGTGAGAGCCATTGCCGGATCTCCGACGAGCGCTGGAAGGCCGCGCGGTCGCCGTGCCGCTCGATCGCCGCCAGCACCCGCGACACCTCGACCTCGGTGGCCGGATAGTAGTCCGGCGCGAGGAACCAGAGGCAGCGTGAGCGATAGTCGTCGATCAGGCTCCGCAAGGCGGAGGCGACCGGGGGTGCGAGTGTGTCCACGAGGCCATTGTATGGCGGGCGCGCCCCCGGGTCTTCGCGAGCGCCCTAATTTGGCGGACGCCCCGGCGCAGGCGCCAGCGAGCTCGCGGGCCATGTCTCGTGCCAGCGCAGAAACCGCACCATGAAAATCGAACGAGAGGCGTTCCTTTTTCATGGTTCCCGGAGCCACGCATCGCTCCCGCGGTCGGCGGACGGCTCAGCGCGCCGGGAGGATCCGGAAGCGCTTGCGACCGCCGATGCGGTACGTCTCGAAATCGTCGAAGTCGATCGTGAAGACGGTGGCGATGGATTCGCGCTCGGCTAGATGCACGAGCGTGGCGTCGGCGAAGTCCATGGGGCGGTCGTGATAGCGGCGCATCAGCGACTCGATCTGGGGCAGGTCGCGGTCGGAGAGCGTGGCCAGGGTCAGCGCGCCGGAGCGGACGAGCGCCTGGGCTGCGGTCTTTTCGCGGTGGCTGTGGCCCATGAGGTGGAAGAGCTCTGTGAGCACCGCCGTCGACGTGACCAGCGGGAGGCGGAGCTCCAAGAACGCCTGACGACACGCGTCATGCCACTGGTCGTCGCGGTCGAGATAGGCAAGCAGCGCTCCCGTGTCGGCGAGCGCCTTAATCGGCACGTCGGCCCCGGCGCAGGCGTGCGCGGACCAGCTCGCGCACGCTCTCGGAGCGACGCGGGTTGCCACCAGCAATCCGCCCGGCACAGCGCGCGGCGCGTTCGTGAAGCTGCCGCTGGCGCGCCTGTTCGGCCGCACCGCCCTGCTCCACGCTCTCAAGGTGACGCGTGACGATCTCCTCCAGGAGCTCCGAGACCGACCGGCGGCTGTTCCGCGCCGCCTCCTCGAGGCCGCCCTTCGTGGCCCTGGACACGCGCCAAGCGTAGACCTCGGTCTTCTTCGGCATGCACTACACGGTAGTGCAATTGACCGCGATGGTCAAAGGGTGTCCAGCGCTTGGGCGTGGACCGGCGATCGCCGCTCGCAGGCAGCAGGCAGCGGGCGGCGGGCGGCGGGCGGCGGGCGGCGAGCGAAAGGGGGATTCACTCCCCCGAAGCGAGCGGAGGGTCTGGGGAGTGTGGCATAACACCCCCCAGATCGATCGTCGACAGCAGCCGGTCGAGGAACGTCACCTGCGCCGGGTGCAGCAGGAAGCGGGCGCGGTCGATCGGGACAAACTTGGCCTCGTCGACTTCTTTCTGGTCCGAGCGCGGGTCGGCGTCGGCCGGCGCGGGGCCGGCGAAGCCGTGGATGCGCTTGCGGCTGCGCGCGAGGTCGACGCTGCCGATCGAGTGCAGCGGGCCCGCTTTGACGCCCGTCTCCTCGATGGTCTCGCGGCGCGCCGCGGTCTCGAGCTCCTCGCCTGGATTCGTGCGC
>CAZVOI010000417.1:0-2814 GCA_964628275.1 uncultured Acidobacteriota bacterium
GAGGATCCGATCATTGAGACTGAGCGAACGCGCGCCGCGAGCCTACCGCCTGTTCACGACGATCCGCGGCTGGGTCGTCGGCGAGCGCGGTGACTACCGCGCCCTGTTGTTTCAGGAAGCCTGCGAGCGCATCGGCGGGAAGCGGCCGGCACGGATCCTCGAGATCGGACCCAAGGACGGCCTCGACAGCCGTCGTTTGCTCGGCCTGAATCCGGAGAGCCTCACGCTCGTGGACCTCCCGCGCCGCGAGGCCGAGAACGCAACCTGGCTGAAGAACCTGGATGCGACCAAGGTCCAGTATCTCTCGGCCAACTTGATGTACAGCGAGGCGGTCCTCCAACTGCCGCCGTTCGATCTCGTCTGGTGCACCGGCGTGCTCTACCACAACCCGGAACAGTTGCGGATGGTGCGGCGCCTCTACGACCTGTTGCAGCCGGGCGGCCTGCTCGTCCTCGAGACCGCCACCGTGAGGAACCAGCGCTTGCGAGACGAGAACGTGGTCGAGATCATTCACCCCGTCTCCGAGGAGCGGCGCCAGCGCGAGCACCTGAGCGCCAACGTGACTCATCTGCCGTCGCGCCGCGCGGTCTTTTCCTGGCTGGAGATGGTCGGCTTCCGAGACATCGCCGAGTCGGCGTGTCACGGCCCGATTGCGACGCCTCGAAATCGCGTGGCCTACCTCGCGCGCAAGCCGCTCGAGACGAAGGAAGGGACCTACTACAGCCTCGGCGACGAGGCCGGCTTCGCGATCGGGAAGTCGCTTTGAGGCTCGGGAGGTCTTTCTGAGTCGGGTCGCGGTCTTCGTCGACCACGACATCATGGTCCGGCACTTCCTGGCGAACGGCGTGCTGCCATCGCTTCTGGGAGAGCACGAGCTCATCTATGTCTTCCCGCACGAGCACCGCCGCATTCGCACCGACCTCGCCACCCTTGCGCTGGGGCGGACGAGGACGCTCGCGGTATCGGACGACCGGATGTGGAGGTACCGGCGGCTCTACGTCGCGAGCGTTCTGCGGTCGCTGCGCTTCACGACCGACCGAAAGCCGCTGTTCCGTTTCTGGCGCGAGACGCTGGGTGCCGCCGCTTTCTGGGAGAGCTGGTTCTACTCCTGGCCGGTGACCTATCCGTACTATCGCCGCAAGATGCTCGCGCGTATCGGCGACAACCCCGAGCTCGAGCAACTGCTCCGCGAAGAGCGCCCGGACGTCATCGTCCATCCGACGGTTCTCGAAGGGCTCTTCGTGTCGGACCTGATCGAGTACGGCCGAAGGCTCGGGATCCCGACGGTGTTCCTGATGAACTCCTGGGACAACCCGGCGATCAAGGCGATGATGGTGGGCGCACCGGATCGGCTGATCGTCTGGGGCGAGCACTCGCGGCAGCTCGCGCATTCCCGGTTGGGAGTGCCCCTGGAGCGAACGCTCAGCTTCGGCGCAGCGCAGTTCGACGTGTATCGCGAGCCGCCCCGTCCCGCTCCCGACGAGTACCGGGCTCGGCTCGGCATCCCGGCGGGCAATCGGCTGCTCCTGTACGCCGGCTCGAGCAAGGGGCTCGACGAAACCAGCCACCTGGCGGCTCTCGAAGCCGCGATCGAATCAGGAACGCTGGCGCGCTGCAGCGTGCTGTACCGGCCGCATCCCTGGCGCGCCCGAGCCGCCGGCGAAGAGGACTTCTACGCACGCACCTGGCGCCACGTCGTGATGGCGCCCGACATGGCCGACTACTACAAGCGCGCGCGTGCTGGAGACAACTCGATCTATCTCGCCGACTACCGCGCGACGCACGCGACGCTATCGGCCGTCGACGCCGTCATCTCACCGCTCTCCACGATCCTGCTCGAGGCCGCTCTTCACGGCAAGCCGATCGCCGCCTATCTTCCCGACGAAGACATGCGCGCCAACTCGGCGCTCTTCACGATGGTCAAGACCGTGCACTACCGGACGTTTTTCGAGCGTGTGGACTGCATCAAGTGCCCTCGCCGCGAGGACCTGGTGCGGGACTGCGGCCTGCTGCTGGAGGCTGCCGCGGATCCGGCGCGCGCGAGCGGGCTGCGCGGCCAGTGCGAGTTCTTCGTGGCGCCGACCGCCGCGAGCTACGCTCAGCAATTGAGCCGGCTGATCGGCGAGCTCGCCGGCGCGCGCCCGGTCGCGGCAGTGGCCAGCTGATGGGTGCGGCGTCCTTCGTCAAGGCGCTGTACTCGCGACTTCTTCCGCCGCGCGAACGCGGGCGACACTTCCTGTCGATAGTCGACGAGCGGTCGCTCGGCCTGGTTGCACTCGACGCGGCCGGCAAGCGCGAGCTGTTCAAGCGCAACGTGCGGCTGGTCGAGCTGGAGCCCCACGCGTACTGCAATCGCATCTGTTCCTTCTGCCCCAACGCCACGATCGACCGGCGTGGCGTCAAGACCCGGATGGACTCCGGCGCCTTCGCGCGCGTGCTCGAAGAGCTGGGCTCGATTGGCTACGACGGCGTGCTGCGCTTCGCCCGCTACTCCGAGCCGATGGCCGACGACCACATCTTCGAGATGGTCGCCGCGGCGCGCCGGGCGCTGCCCAGAGCGAACGTCGACATCGTGACCAACGGCGACTACCTGAAGCCGGAATCGCTGACGCGCCTCCGCGCGGCAGGACTGTCCGTGCTTCGGATCAGCGTGTACTTGAAGGACGGCGAGCGCTGGGGCGGGGCCCGGGCCCGCGAGGAAATGGAGCGGCTTGGACTTCGCATCGGCATCGTTCCCGGGTTCCACGGCGACAGCGCCGGCACGGTCGGCGCTTCGTTCGCCTTCGACGGCCTCGAGATCGCGGCCTGGAGCCA
>CAZVOI010000418.1:0-4256 GCA_964628275.1 uncultured Acidobacteriota bacterium
CCTCCCGCGGCCCGGCGATGTCGACACCCGGCTGCAAGTAGATGCGCGAGGCGTCGTAGCCTTCGGGCAGGCTGGCGGCGATCTGGTCGCTGGCGGCGCCGAAGTCGGTGCTGGCGTCGGGAGTGTCGGCGAGCAGCAGCATTTGGCGCGCGCTCTCGGGCGCTTGTGCTTGCTCGTAGGCCTCGACCTTGTCGGCGTAAGCCTCCAGCTCGTCTCCGGACAGCACCGGGATGCGGCCCACCGCGATCTCGGGGATGCTGTCGCTCCCGCTCACGTCGCCCAAGTGCGTGTCGGAGGCGAACAGCCCCTTGGGCGTTGCGACCAGCAGCGGTGGAACCAGGTTGCCGCCGAAGCCGAGATTGTTCTTGTAGTCGACATGGCCGCGGCCCGCGATCAGCACGTAGCGAGGCGGCGTGGACCAACGGCGCGCCGCCGTCCTCAGGAAGCTCTGCATCGCACGCGGGTCCTGCAGGCCGTACGAGAACTCGTCGTAGATGTCCTGGATGTCCACCAGCAGCGTCGAAAGACCGGCGTTCGAGCGCAGCGTCGCGAGGGCTTCGGCGGAAGCGGCGAGCTCGCTCGTCGTGACGATCACGTAGTCGGCGCCCCCGCTGCGGCCCTTGAGGTCGGAGGGCTCGTCGCCTTCGGTCCAGGCCGGAGCGCGCCAACCCGACTCCGAGACCGCGAAGTAACTGGTCGCCGGCGTGGCCGGGGCGAAGGTGGCTCGATAGTTGCCCCCCGTGCCCTGGACCCGCACCCGCTTGACCCGGCGGGGCCGCTGCGGATCGGAGACATCGAGAACGACCACGCCCTGGTCCGCGAAGTCTGTGACGGTCACGCCGGGCACACCGTCGCCGCGGAACCCGAGCGCGCTGTCAATCGCCGCAAAGGCGCGCCGATAGGTGAGATCGAAGCTGTCGACGAAGATCTCACTGAAGCTCACGCCGGAGTCGAGCAGCGCCTCGACCTCGACGTCGTTAGCACCCTCGTGCAGCAGGGATGCATTCACGGGCAGCGTCAGTGTGTGGGCCGTGATCCCAGTCCACTGCCCTTCGCCGAGGCTCACGCCGTTGAGCCGCACCACGACGTGGTGCTCGTTCGTGACGCCCGTGGCGGTCGTGCCCGAGAGGTTCGCGCGCAGCACCGCGCTGCCGCCGGGCGCGAGCGAGGTCGCGTTCACGGCGAAGCTCTTCTTGCCCTGGACCGGGTCGCCCGCGCTCAGGTAGTCCCAGAACCAGTAGTCGCTGTTGGGATCGGTGGCGATCACCGTGGCGCCGAGGAGATCCTTTTCGACATGCGTCGTGTCGTTAAAGGCGGCCGTGGCTCCCGTCGCCGGGGCCGGCCCGGTGGGCACCTGGTCGATGACGTAGCCGCGGCCGCGCTGCAGCCAGTAGACGTTGTCGCGCGTGTAGACGCTGTCGATCGCCTCGCCGTAGAACAGCAGACCGCGCTCGCCGGCCGCGAGCCAGGCGACCGGGCTGCCCTGGTTCGTGAGCTTGAAGCGGCCGGAGCCGATCAGCGCGGAAGCGCCCGCAGGGGTGAGTCCGAAGTGATTGGCGATCGTTTCCCGCGGCACGAACACGAGCCCCGTCTCGTTCACGCCGATCTTCAGCGCCGCGGTGAGCTTCGGCGTCGGAGCGGCCGCCTTCTTCATGGCAGCGCGCGCGTTGCTGGCGGCCGAGGCCTCGAGCAACGCACGGCCGGGTTTACGGGCGCGACGCTCGTCGTTGTCGTTCGCGTCGTCTTCGCCTGCCGAGGTGTCGAAGGGACCGTAGGTCTTCCCGGGCCCGGAGATCTCGGTTTCCTTCAGGAGATACCACTGGCGTCCCGTCTTCGAACCGCCGGGATCCAGGACTCGATAGCGCCCGCCTTGCGGCGCGCCGACCAGCGCAGGGATCAGGCGCTGGTTGACCTTGACCCAGCGGCTGCGGCCCATGTCCCAGCGATACAGGTCGAAGCCCGCGGCTCCGACTTCGGAGGCCGTGTTCCACTCGACCGTGACGCCGTCGGCGGTCTTTATTGTGCGCAGCCCGGTGACGACGACCGGGGTCAGCAGGCCCTGCGTCACGGCCAACTCGCAGAGGCCGCCAAAGAGGTAGGTCGCGCGGCCCTGGGTGGTGTTGCCGGTGTTGTCGACGAACTGCGCCCGGGTTCCGTTGCCGGAGGCCGGCGTCGCCGTGGCGGGGAGCCGCTGTCCCACGCTCGTAGGAGTGATGGTAACCCGGTAGGAAAGCAGGCCGGTGGCTCCAGTGGCGAGCGTTCCCGGGTTCCAGGTGATGTTGCCCGTCCCGCCCACGGCCGGCTGGGTCACGACCGCGCCCTGACTCACGGCTGCCCCACCGCCGTAAACGACGCCGGCGCCAGGGATGTTGGCCGTGACGAGGTTCGCCGCCGAGAACGTGATCGCCTGCGCCTCAGGGTTCACGACCCGAACCGTCACCGTGTACGTGGACGGTGTACCGACCACCGGAGGATTCGGGCCGCTGCCGGCGCCCGCGCCGCCGAAGCGTATCTGCTGCTCGAGGTACGCCTTGACCGGCGTTGCACCGGCATCGGTGGGCAGGTAGACCCGGAACGTGTTGGCCTGCGGGTTGGCCCCGGGCGGCGGGTTGGCGGCGTTGAACGCGCCGTAGTACACGTTGCCGTAGTTGCCGTCGGTTCCCGACTGGCTCACCGAGAGGTCCATGTTCCAGATGCCGTAGTCGGTGGCGTTCTGGTCGTTCGTCCAGCCGGAGAACGCGTCATTTCGCCAGGTGTCGTTCCCCGAGATGGTCCCCGTCGCGCGCGTGAACGCGCCGGTCCGGCTGGTCGTCGAGAGTGTTGCGTTGCCGTCGAAGTCGAAATCGTTCTCGTCGACCGTGCAGCCCGAGGTGATGTAGGGGAAGGCGTCGTAGCTGCGGGCGGCCCCGACCGGGTTCGTGCCGTAGTCGCCGAGCGACTCGTAGTACACATTGAGTTCGGTGCCCCCCCCGCCCGCCGTACCGTCATGGGCGCGGATGCCCAGCGCGTTGATGTCGTTGCCTCCGGTGACCGCGCTCGACTGGTCGATGCGCAGTTCCCAGTGCCCCGCGGTCAGCGCGCCGCCGTCGTGGATCTGGACGTTGTCGACGAAGAAGAACTCGGTGCCCGTGTAGCCCCCCGCGAGTTGAAAGCGCACGCGAGTGTTGTTGGCGATGAAGCCCGTGATGTCGTAGCTTCTCGATCCAGAGCTGTCGTTCGAGAACGTCTCAAGCGTGGTGTAACTCCCGCCACCGTTGCTCGAGACGGCAACGGCGATCTGGTCCGCGTCTTCGAGGTCGTTCGAGGTGCGGTAGTCGAACGTCAGAAAGGCTTGGGTGAGGTTGAGACCTGGCGAACCCAGCAGGTCGGCCTCGCGTGCGAGACTCGGTGTACCGGCGACGCCGTCCTGCAGCCGAAGCTCGCCGCCGGTGATCTGGATCGCGCCTGCAGTCGCGCCAGCGCCGCCAGCGTCTACTTCGATCCAGTTGGCCGCCCAGTTGGCGGTCCCGTCGTTGTTGCTGTAGGCAGCGGTCCCGAAGTTGTCGGCCACGGTGTTGCCGGTGCCAGTGCCGTCAAAGAGCGTCAGCCAGGCATTGTCGCCGCCGACGGGCTGCGTCGTGTCGCCGGTCGTGAAGCGCACGGGCCGGCTGACACCGGCCGGATCGACCAGCGAGTAGGTGACGGACGTGTCGTAGGCGGCGCGCTCGCGATCGCGGTTGGCGCCGGCTTCGCCCCCGCCGCCCGCGCCGATGTCGGCGTCGAAGACCTCGATCTGGAGGCGCGTCAGTCCCGCCGGCACCTCGATCCAGTAGTGCGCCGAGGTGTCGAGGGCTCCGGAAGAGTGGATGTAGTCGCCCTGGGCCGTGGTGGACCCGCTGCCCTGGTGGGTCTGGAGCGCGGTGGTGCTCCCACCGAAGGCGGCGGCCGCCTGCGACAGCGCCAACAGGACGGCGCAGGACCCGGGCCAGGTTGCGAACCCACGACGCCTCATTCACGAGCTCCATCGGGTTGGGGGAGGGCTCGAAATCCGGCAGCGGTTGGACGACGAGGTCCAACCGAAATGATAGACTACCGGCGTTCGGCCCGCAAATCCTTCCTCTCCCTGGTCAAAGGCTCCTTGATTCGCTTCCGGCCGCCCCGAATCGAGCCGTCTCCAGAAGTCCGCTGGACACTGCTTCGGGCCTTTGGCTCCAAGGACTTGGCGACCGCCGAGCTTTCGAGCCCCGCAGCCGCCTGCGACACGGCCCGTCGTCTCG
>CAZVOI010000419.1:0-4160 GCA_964628275.1 uncultured Acidobacteriota bacterium
CCGTCCTCTTCCTCTAGAGTCTACGGCAGATAGCCCGGAACGCTTCGTTCGGAACCCATTGGGCTGCAAACTCCAGCACTTCGTCGTCCGCGATCGCCCGGTTGGCCTGACCCGCGTCCAGAGCGGTCAGCACGTCGTGTCCCAGCCGGCGCAGCGTCTCGACCGCCTGGAGCGGGAAGTTCTCGTCAGCGTAGAGCGAGGCCACGCGTCACGCGGCCTCGTTCTGCCGGATGGCCTCGTCGATCTCCGCTGGATGGGCCTCGACGTAAGCCCACGCATGCACCACGTCAGCAGCCCGAAGCGTGGGGTAGTTGGCGAGGATTTTCGCTTCCGTCCAGCCGAGTCGTCGGTAGTTCTCGAGCAGCCAGAGCGCGATTCGGGTGCGGACGATGCAGGCGGCTCCACCAGCGACACCCGGCGCCTTGTGGATCCCAGGCCACGCGTCGGCGATCTCCTGGGCGAGCGTCTCTACGACTTCGGCCTTCTCGGCCTTGGACAACGAAGCGAGTTGCGCAACGAGTTCCCGTACCGTCATGGCCTGACCGACCTCTGCACGAGCATATTGTACCCCCCGTCCGCCGCACCGGTCGCGGGGACGAACGAGCAGAAGGTAGTGCACCGCACTGCCGAGGCGGGTCCGGCGGCCGAACACATCATGGAGTTGTGCGCGATGCGGGTCTACGCGAGATGTTTCGCTGAGCGCGCCGGCTGATGAGCGTGGACCTGCGGCTGAAACTCGAGGATGCGATCCGGGGCCTCCGTACGGACAACCCGTTTCGACCCGTAGCCGTCCTCGTGCCCAACCACCTGCTCGGGGTGTGGCTGAGCCGCTCGATCTTCACCGAGACCGGCCACATGGCCATCGAGTTCATGCTGGCCCACGAGCTCGCATGGCGGGTCGCCGCTCCGGGCCTCCTTTCTGATGGCCGCGTCACGGTGCCCGAAGACGTTGGACTTGCCCTGCTTCTCGGCGCAATTCCTGAGGCGGTGCGGGACCCTGACACTCCGGACTACATGCGCGCCGCAGCGAGCACGGCCGGCTTCGGATCAGCCGCGTTGCCGACGATCGAGGACATGGCCGCCGGCCAGCTTCGCCCCGAGGTCCTCGAAGCGGCGGCGCCAGCTGCCTCCGATCCAGCGCGCCTGCGGCTTCTGGCTCGACTGTGGCGCGGCGTCGAAGCGGGTACGGACAAGGCGCGGCTCGTGGATCGCGCCAGCCTCTACGGCGTCGCCGCATCCCTGCCCTCGCCAATGATCGGCGCCGTCGTCGTGTGCGGGTTCGACGACCCGAGCCCTGCCGAAGCGGCGTTTCTCGAAGGCCTGAGCAAGCACCACGCGCTCGCAATGGTCAGCGACAGCATCTCGTCCGAGCGCACGCCCCGCCATGCGTCGCGGCAACAGGCCCTCATCCAGCGCATCGGCGGGAAGCCTGCTGCGGCGCCGAAGGAGAAACCACAAACCGGTCTTGAGCGACTGCGACAGCGCCTGTTCGACCCGGCCGTGCCGCTGTCCCGAAAGGCCACGCTTGAGCTCGACCCCAGCATCCAGGTCCTCTCGGCAGCGGGCGAGTCGCTCGAGGCCGTCGAGATCGCGCGCCTCATTCAAGACGCCGCCGACCAGGGCGTGCGGTACCAGGAGATCGGCGTTCTGCTCCGAAGCCCGGACGCGTACCGCGTCCCACTCGCTTCGGCGTTCGACCGCGCGGGGATCGACGCCTTCTTCGTCGAGGGCGTCCCGCGCGTGGACCCCGCCGCCAGGGGACTGTCGCTGCTTCTCGACCTCATCGATGCGGACCTGGATCGCGGCCGCGTCATGGAGTTTCTCAGCTCGGCGAGGATCCGGTGGGGCAGCCTTCTCGGCGCGGACGCCGCCGTGAGCCCGTCAGGCTGGGATCGTCTCTCCGCGCGGGCGGGCGTCGTCTCCGGCCTCGAGATGTGGCGCACCAGGCTGGCCCGGGCTCGCGACGATCGCGAGGCGCGTGAGTTCCAAGACGATCGAGACCTGCTCCGTTACGACAGCCTCCTCAAGATCGTCGAGCGCCTGAATGCCGACCTCGCGACGATCCCGGCGAAGGGCTCGTGGTCCGCCTTCCTGGACGCGACCCTCGTCCTCCTCGACATCTGGCTCGAGCGCTCCGACCTCACACGCCAGCGCCTGGAGCGCGTCCTTGGCCCTCTCGCGCAGTACGCGCCGGAGCCGAGCCGCGACGAGTTCCTCGCGCGCGTCCGCGAGCTGCTCGCGACGCAGGTGTATCGCGAGGGATCGATGGCCGACGGCCGTGTGTTCGTGGGCTCGATCGCGGCGGCCCGCGGCATCCGCTTCCGCCGCGTGTTCGTGCCCGGCCTCGTCGAGCGGGCCTTTCCCGCCCTGGTCCGTCCCGATCCTCTGTTGCTCGACGAGGAGCGCGAGGCCCTGTCGCCCAACCTCCGCACCACGCGGGACGACCAGGAGGGCGAGCGGCTGCTCTTCCTCGACGCCGTGAGCGCCGCGGAGGAGCGCCTGGTGCTTTCCTACCCGCGCTTCGACACCGCCTCCGGGCGCGAGCGCGTCCCTTCCTCGTTTCTCTTGCACGCGCTCGAGGCCGCGCTGGGCCGCCGCATCGGCGCCGCCGATCTCGCACGCATGGCGACACCCGGCTCCACGGCGCTTGGCCGGCCGTACCCCGAAGACGCGGCCGTCGCGCTCGACCGGATCGAGAGGGACCTCGCCCTGGTGGCCAGCGACCGTCTGGGCGCGGCCCGGCACCTCGCCCGCCCCGACAGCTTCCTCGCCCGTTCTCTCGCACAAGAACAGGCGACGTGGGAAGGCAGCCTGACCGCCTGGGACGGCATCATCGACGTCGCGGCCGCTCCCGAGCTGCTCACGAGACTCCGGCTGGCCGGCCAGCGTTCCTCCGCCAGCGCCGTCCAGGGCTTCGCCGAGTGCCCGTACCGCCACTTCCTGCAACGGGGCTTGAACCTGCGCGAGTGGGAAGAGCCGGAGCGGGCCTACCAGATCGAGGGCAAGGACTTCGGCACGCTCTACCACGCCGTGGCGCATCGCCTGTTCGCGGAGTTGGCCGAACAGCGGCAACTACCCGTTCGTGGGGAAGCGCTCGAAGGACTCACGGGCCGCGTCCGTTCCTTGGTCGAGGAGGAGCTGGCGCGCTTCGCGGCCGAGGGCGGCATCGTGAATGCAGCGCTTCTGGATCCCGTCCGGATTCGCTTGCAGAGCGACCTCGAAGAGATGCTCCAGGAGGAGGTTCGCGCGGGGGAGGGCGGCGATGGCTTCGTCCCCACGCACTTCGAGCGTGAGTTCGCCGACCTGGCGGTCGCCCTCACACCCGAAGCCTCGATCAGCTTCCGAGGGAAGATCGACCGCATCGATGTCGACCCTGCCTCCGGCCAGGTTCGGGTGATCGACTACAAGACAGGCAAGCACTTCTGGAAGAAGGAGGAGCAGTTCAAAGGTGGACGGGAGCTGCAGCTCGCTGTCTACAACCGCGCGGCGCGGGCGCTGTTCCCCGAACACGAGGTCGCGGAAGCCGTCTACTACTACTCAACGTCCGCCGGCGACTACAAGCGCAAGGCGTGCCCCGCGACACCCGAAGTCGATCAGGTGCTGACGGGCGTCCTCACCACCCTCGACGGTATGGCCGTAGCGGGAGTCTTTCCGCCCGTCGCGGACAGCTGCACGTTCTGCGATTTCCAAACCGTTTGTGGCCCGTTCCGTGAGGCCCGCGCCGCCCGCAAGGCCGACGACCCTCGCCAGGCCGCCTTCAGGCGCCTGCGGGAGATCCCATGACCCGGCCGCCCGCCGATCAGGCCGTCCGCGAGCGTGTCGTCACGGACTTCGACACCACCTTCCTGCTCGAGGCCGGCGCCGGCACGGGCAAGACGACCGTGCTGGTCAGCCGCATCCTGGCCCTGGTTCGTTCGGGCCGCGCGACCCTGGACCGCATCGTGGCCATCACCTTCACCGAGAAGGCGGCAGGGGAGCTGAAGCTCCGGCTGCGCGAGACGATCGAGGAAGCGCTCGCAAAGACGAAAGACCAGGCGCAGGCGGACCGCCTGCGCGCCGGGGTCGTCGATCTCGAGCGTGCGCCCGTCTCCACGATCCACGCGTTCGCGGTCTCCCTCCTGCGTGAGCGCCCGTTCGAGGCAGGGCTCGACCCCGGCTTC
>CAZVOI010000420.1:0-24568 GCA_964628275.1 uncultured Acidobacteriota bacterium
CCCCGTCGACCCTGTATCGGGATTTCGCGCTGTCGCCGCTGCTCTTCCACTGGCAGTCGCAGAGCCAGCTCTCCGAGCGAGCGCCGACGGCACAACGCTACATCCGTCACAAGCAGCGCGGCTCGCGGGTTCTCCTGTTCGTTCGTCGACACCGGCAACTCGATGGTCGCGCACAGCCCTATTTCTGCTTGGGACTTGCGGAGTACGTGCGTCACAGCGGGGAACGGCCCATCAGCTTCGTGTGGCGGCTCCTGTGTCCGATGCCAGCGGATCTCTTCCGAGAAGCCAAGGTCGCGGCCGGCTGAGCCGGCGGCGCGGCTCGTCGGACGTTGCAACCAAGCGGGTGTCCTCTGAGATCCTCGACGCCCCAGAGGCTGGGGCCCGGCGCTACAATCACGGCACAAGAAGGCCATATGAGCACGACCGTCGACGCGATCTACGAGAACGGCGTCTTCAAGCCCGACAAGCCCGTCGAGCTCGAGGACAAGACCAAGGTGCACCTGGTCATCGAGAAGGTAGTGCCGGCGCCGGCCGCGGACGACGACGACCCCACGGGCTGGAAGACGATCGACCGGCTCCGGGGGATCATCAAGGATGCCCCGCCGGACGCGGCCAGGAACCACGACAAGTACCTCTACGGCGCCCCAGACGAGTGATCTTTCTCGATACGGGCTTTCTCTTCGCTTTCGTGAGCGAAGACGACGCCGATCATTCGAGAGTCGATGCCGTGCTCGAGGAGTATCGCGGCCGGCGCCTTTCTGAATTCGTCCTCACCACCAATCACGTCGTGGCCGAGACGATCACGCTGTGCCGCAACAGGGGCCACCGCGATCCACGGTTGCGACACGAACGCGCTGTGCGCGTCGGCCGTCAGCTGCGCTCGGGCGCCTTCGGGCGCATCCACCATGCGACACCTGAAGAGGAGCAGACGGCCTTCGAGTACTTCGAGCAGCACGCCGACAAGGTCTACAGCTTCGTCGACTGCTTGAGCTTCACGATCATGGAGAAGCTCGGGATCAAAGAAGCCCTCGCGATCGACGAGGACTTCACGCACCGCTTCACCGCCCGTCCCGGACCGCTCAAGCGCTGATGCCTTCGCTGCGCGCGCCCGGCCGCCGGCCCCTGCTGCGGCTGGCCGCACGCGTGCTCATCCTCTCCTTGCGCTACACGCGCGTCGCCGTGGCGGACCTGGTCCAGGTCCTCGAGCGGTCACATCCCCGCGAGCGCGAGTGGGCCCGGCGAGGAACGAAAGGCGTAAAATCGACTTGATCATGGCCACAGCCGCCGCGAAAACGGTCTTTCCTCACATCGCGACCGACCCCGAGCTGTGTCACGGCCGGCCCTGCATCGTCGGCACGCGGGTCCGTGTCATGGATGTCGTGGCCGCCCACGAGCAGGGTGTTTCTCCAGCTGAGCTGCAGGATTACTTCGACACCCGACCGCTGACCTTGGGCGAGATCCATGCCGCCCTTGCGTATTACAACGACCACAAGGACGAGGTCGAGGCGGACTTCGCCGAGGACGCACGATCGACGGCGGAAGGGATGGTCAAAGAGGCCGAGTTCCTCAAGCGCCGCCCGGCCCGGTAGTGGCCGGCCGCTTCAAGCTCATCACCGACGAGCACTGGCCCAAGGCTCATCGCAAGGGGTCACGAGCGACGAGGCCGCTCAGGGCCACGTCACCGAATGGATCAACTCGGGCAGGATGCTGCCAGGCGTCATCATCGCCCCCCAGCGCCACCGCGTCACCCCGGGGCGCTTCGTGCGCTTCCTCGAAGCGCTCGCCGCCGAGGAGTCGCCTTTCGCGGGCGTCATCCGCTTCGTGACGCCCGAGGAAAAGTAGGCTCGTGAAGCCGACCGAGTGCGAGCCGCTCCTCCGCCGTCCCGCGCACAGCGTGCTCGGCCGCCGCCGAAGCGTCGATCCGCAGCCCAACGCTTCCCGAGCTCCCCCTCTCAAGAGACATCGGCCCCGCGACGAAGGAGCGTGGCGCTCGTCGTGATCGTGGTGTGGGAGGCCTCGAAGCTCCCTAGAACCGCCCTCGGCGAACAGATCGGCCACACCGGCTAGGCCGCAACCGCACTCGTTCGCCGGCGAGCCGCTCGACCCCAACAGCGGCTTCCAGTACCACAGGCCACGGTGGATGGATCCGGGCTCGGCGAGATTCGCGGGCATGGACCGGTAGCGTCCTCTTCCCGGCTGGTTAGCGGGGGACCTTCAGTGTCAGCGTCAGCGCGCCGATCTTGACGCCGGCGTCGGAGACGAGCGCGGAGAGCTGGACCGCGTAGGTGCCGGTGCTAGCGTCGAGCGCCGGGTCGTCGACGAGCACTTTCTTGCCTTCCTGGAACGTCTTCTGCCACTTGGCTTCGTCGCCTTGCCAGTAGTCCGAGGTCTCGTGGGTGGCGCACACGAGCGCGCCCCTCGCGTCCATCAGGAAGGCCTCGACGACGATCGGGTCGTCCTTCAGGAGCATCCTGAGGCGCGCAGCGCAGGCGCTCTGAACCAGCTCTTTGCGCAACGGATGGCGAGGATTGCTCTGCCAGTCTTTGTCGTTCTTCTGGATCTCGGGGCCGGTTTCGCCAGCGGCGTTCTTGGCCTTGATCGCTCGGACCAGGTCGGCATCGGCGGCGAGCTTGTCGGCCAGGGCGATTCGGGCGTAGGCCGTCTCGCGAGCCTTCATCGCCCCGGGATCGGCGGAGACCTGCGCCAAGGTCAAGAGCAGAGCGAGACTCATTGGAGTGAAGTCTACCCGGGGTATGCTCGCGTCTTCCAGGAGCGCGCCATGAAGAATGCCTTTCCCAGCTTCACTCTCGCCTTGCTGGCCTTCACGGCCGCGGCGCAGGTTCCCGAGAAGGTCGACCCGGTCGCGATCCCGAACTATCACGTCGTGAAGCCCGGGCTCGCCACTGGCGGGCAGCCCACGCCCGATGGCCTGCGCTCGCTGAAGGAGAAGGGATTCAAGACGGTCATCAACCTGCGAGCCGAAAGCGAGCCGGGCGTCAAGGAGGAAAGGGCCGCCGTCGAGGAGCAGGGCCTCAAGTACGTGTGGGTGCCTTTAACCGCCGCGACGTTCAGTCAGGAAAAGGTCGACCAGGTGCGGCGCGCGCTCGAGGATCCGGAGGCGGGGCCGATCCTGCTCCACTGCGCTTCCGCCAACAGGGTCGGCGCCGTATTGACCGTGATCGAGACGCAGCGCGGGAAGAGCTACGAAGAGGCGTTGGCGGCGGGCAAGGCGATCGGCCTCACCAACCCCCAGTTGATCGACGCCGTGGACAAACTTCTGGGCCGCGCAAAATAACGACAAAGACCGCCTAGCGGGTTTGTTCGGTCGGAAACCCCGCCGCGATCCAGGCGCTGGTGCCGCCAACGACGTCGAAGACCTCGCTCAGGCCCGCTCGTTCGAGCAGGCTTGCGGCCGCGCTCGAGCGATAGCCGCCGGCGCAGATCACCGCCAGCGGGCCTGCCTTGGGTACGCCCGCGATCTCGGCCTCCAAGAGGTCCAGCGGCATCGAGGTGGCGCCCGGGACGTGCGCGGCAGAGTGCTCGCCGGAGCGTCGGACGTCGAGGACGCGAAGCGGCTCGCCCGCGTCGAGCCGCGCGCGTAGCTCCGCGACGCTCAACTGCGGCGTCGACGCGCAGGGCAGGCCCGCGTCGCTCCATGCCGCGACGCCGCCCTCCACGTAACCGAGCACGTTTTCGAGACCCACGCGCGCGAGCCGGAGCGCCGCCTCTTCCGCCTTGCGACGGTCGTCCGCGACGATCACGAGCGGCTGCTCGGCGGCGATCAGCGTGCCGCACCACGAGGCGAACTGGCCGTTCAGCGCGACGTTCAGCGACGAGCGGGCGTGGCAGGCGCCGTAAGCCGCGGCCTCGCGCACATCCAGCAACAACGCGCCGGCGTCCGCCTGGGTCCTGGCTTGAAGCGGCGAAAGGGCCTGAAGCTCCACGTGGTGGGCGAGCGGCGGCGCGCCGCTCCGGTTGATGGCGACGTCCATCGGGAAGTAGCGCGGGATCTCTGGCTGATCCGCCGTCAGCATCTTCACGAAGGCATCCTTCGGCATCGGTTGCAGCGCGTAGTTCGTCTTCCGCTGCGCGCCGATCGTCGAGGAGGTTTCCTTCGAGAGGTTCTTGCCGCACAGCGATCCGGCGCCGTGAGCGGGATAGACCCGCACGTCGTCGGGCAGGGCGAGCAGCTTCTGGTGGAGCGAGTCGTAGAGAAGCGCCGCCATCTCCTCGGGCGTGAAGCCCTTCTTGCCCACGAGATCGGGCCGCCCGACGTCGCCGATGAACAGCGTGTCGCCAGTCAGGACCAGCGTCGGCGTTGGGTCCGCCGCGTTCTCGAACACCAGGATCGAAATGCTCTCGGGGGTGTGCCCCGGCGTCTCGAGGATCCGCAGCCGCGTGTCGCCGACGAGAAGCTCCTCGCCGTCTGTCACCGCGCGGTGAGGGAGGGTGGCTCCGGCGCGCGCGCCGAACACGATCTCGGCGCCGGTGCGCTCGGCCAGCTCGCGGTGTCCGCTCACGAAATCCGCGTGCAGGTGGGTCTCGATCACGTACTTGATGCGCAGGCCGCGCGTCGCGGCCTCGGTCAGGTAGTCGTCGACGTCGCGGCGTGGGTCGACGATGGCCGCCTCTCCGCGCGAGCCGATCAGATACGACGCTTGCGCCAGGCAGCCCAGATAGAACTGCTCGAACTCCACCCGATCAGAATACACCCACGCGCCGGATCTGAAGGAGATCCGCGACGACCCGCGCTGGTACGCCGGAATCCTGGTGCGTCGTCTCCTGGCCACGCTGACCCAGCACAGGCTCGGGCCCGAGAACCGTTGAGCGTCAGCGTCTCGAAATGGTGCTTGACATAGTTGTAGGCTACAACTATATTTCTGGCATGCCGAGAAGAGACGCGGCCACGGCCCGCGCCGCGGATCCCCGGCGCTTACTGGACCACGTGCGCGCCCTGGTGCGGCGTTTCGCGGTTTCGGAGCGGGCCGACGTCTTCTGCTGTGGGATGACGATCGCCCAGGCGGCGACGCTCGAGACGCTGCGCATCGAAGGACCGCTGCGCATGCGAGAGCTGGGCCGCCGGCTCGGTATCACGCCCAGCACCTTGACCCGCAACCTGCAGAGACTCCTGGCCGCGGGCCACGTCAAACGCGAGCTGGACCCCCGCGACGGCCGCGGCGCGGTGATCGGGTTGAGCGCGTCCGGCGTGAAGCTGGCCGACAAGCTGGAGCGGCAAGAGGAGTCCTTCGCGGGGCAGATCCTCGACCGCATCGACCCGGCAAGACGCGCCGCGGTCGTGGAACGGCTGGGCGAGCTGCTGATCGCGGTTCGCGAAGCCACGCGGTCCTGCTGTCCCGAGGGTGCGTTCGATCACTTGATGACGGGCTTCCCGCGCTCGGCGTCGGACGCGGCCCGGCCCGAAATGGAATCGAGGTCTTGTGATGCCTGCTGAGAACGAACAAATCGTCGCCGAGGTGCGCGCCCGCTACGGCCGCATCGCCGAAGGCAAGACCGAAGGCTGCTGCGGTCCCGCGTCCACACCGTGCGGCGGCGGATCGGTCGAGGCCGTCTCGGAGAAGGTCGGCTACTCGAGGGCCGAGATCGACGCGATCTCGGACGCCAACCTGGGGCTCGGTTGCGGCGCGCCGATCGAGCACCTGAAGCTGCAAGCCGGAGAGCACGTGCTGGACCTGGGCTCCGGCGCCGGCATCGACGTCTTTCTCGCGGCCAAGCGCGTGGGGCCGACCGGGCGTGTGATCGGCGTGGACATGACCCCCGAGATGCTCCAGAAGGCCCGCGCCAATGCCCACAAGCTGGGCTACGGCCAGGTCGAGTTCCGCGAGGGCCGGCTCGAGAAGCTGCCGGTGGTCGACGCGTCGATCGACGCGGTCACCAGCAACTGTGTGATCAACCTGGTGCCCGACAAGTCTGCGGTGTTCCGGGAGGTGGCGCGGGTGCTGAAGCCCGGCGGCCGACTCGTGATCTCCGACATCATCCTGGACGGGGCGCTCCCCGAATCGATCGAGAAAGACGTCTACGCTTACGTCGGCTGTATCTCCGGAGCGATGCAGCGCGACGCGTACTTCGCGATGCTGGAGGCCGCCGGGCTGCACGACGTCACGCTGCTGAAGGACGTGGACTATCTGGGCGCGATGCTCGAGGCCGCGCCTGCCGAGGTGCACGAGCTCCTGGAACGCACCGGCGTCAAGTCGGAGCAGGTGGTTGGCAAGGTCCGCTCGGTGACGTTCCGCGCCTGCAAGCGGGAAGCCACCGAGAGCTGCTGCGGGCCCAAGTGCTGCGCGTGAGGCGGGGATCCAAGCCGCGGGTGTGACGTTCCTGCGGCGGCGGTTTGATATCACTTCGACATTCCGCCTACACTCAGCGCGCGCGGTTTTCGCGAGCTTGCGAGCCTCGCCAACCATTCAGCGGGCGATGCGCACGGCATCGTCCTGTCAGGTGCTACCGAAACGATGCCAACTCGGCTCGAGGAATCCCTAGAGCGCGACATCGAGCGGATTCGCGCGCAGGTCCTGGAGATGTCCGGGCTTGCCGAGAGAGCGCTACGCGACTCGGTGCGGGCTCTCGTGGACAACACCCGCCACACCGCCTACGCGGTGATCCTGCGCGACCAATACATCGACGAGAAGGAAAAGGAGATCGACCGGCTGTGCCTCGAGCTGCTCGTGCGCCAGCAGCCGGCCGGGGCGCTGCTGCGACTCGCCTACAGCACGATCAAGATCAACCTCGAGCTCGAGCGCGTCGGCGACTACGCCGAAAGCGTCGCCCGGCACGTCCTCAAGCTGAGCGAGCTTCCGCGTCCGCCCCAGGCCCTGATGGCGCGGATCGTGGAGATGGCGGACCTGGCGATCCCGATGCTCCACGACGCGATCGAGGCGTTCGTCCGACAGGATCCGGAGCTGGCGCGCAGGGCGATCCAGGTCGAGCCGGCCGTGGATGCGCTGTTGGCCCGGCTGAACACGGAGCTGATCGAGCTGTTGCGCGAGCAGCAGATCCTGCCGGAGATGATGGAGCCGCTCGTGACGATCGGAAGGCGCTTCGAGCGCGTGGCGGACCAGGCCCGAAACGTGTGCATGGAAGTGCTGTACATGTGCACCGGCGAATACCAGAAGCACCCCGGTAGCGAGACCTTGCGGGTATTGTTCGTCGGGGAGCAGAACGCCTGCCGTAGCCAGATGGCGGAAGCGATCGCCCAGTCGCTGAATCAGCCCAAGTTCGTCTTCGCCAGCGCCGGCGTCGATCCGAGGCCGATCGACCCGCGGACGGCTCAGTTCATGAGGGACAAGGGGTTCGATCTCTCGCGCATGGCGCCGAAGACCATCTACCAGATTCCCAACCTCGACTACTACCAGGTCATCGTAGGCGTCGCGCGGGAGGCGCAGGCGGCGTTTCCGCGTAGCCCGCGGAAGACGGTGTACGTGGACTGGAGCATCGAGGATCCGTCGCGGGCGAAGGGCTCGCCCGCCGAGATCGGCGCGGCCTATGAAGCCACCTATCAGTTCCTTTCGGGTCACGTGCGCGCACTCGTCGAAGCCGTCTTGGGCAATAAGATCGACTGACGTCGAGAGTCATGTTGGAGAGCATCATGAAAACTGTTTCCTCCGGACGGCCGCGGCTGACGCAGAACGCCTGGCCCGCCGCGTGCGCCCTGGTGGTGCTGGCGGCGTGCGGCAAGCCGGGCGGTGAGGTCGGCGGCAAAGCGGAAGCGCGAAAGACCATCATCCAGAACAAGGGCTCCGACACGATGGTCAACGTGGCCCAGGTCTGGGCCGAGGACTACCAGAAAGTGGCGCCCGACGTCGCGGTGGAGGTCTCGGGAGGCGGCTCGGGCGTGGGCATCGCGGCCCTGGTCAAGGGCGCCGTGGACATCGCGAACGCCAGTCGCGACGTGAAGCCTGAGGAGGGCGAGCAAGCCGCGAAGAACACCGGCAGGAGCCCAAGGGGATTCACCGTCGGCTATGACGCCCTGGCGGTGTTCGTGCACAAGGACAACCCGCTGAACGAGGTCGGCGTCGAACAACTGGCGCAGATCTACGAAGAGAACGCCAAGGTCACGCGCTGGTCGCAGATCGGGATCACGATTCCCGGCGTCAAGGACGACACGATCGTGAGGGTCAGCCGGCAATCGAGCTCGGGCACCTACGAGTTCTTTCGCGAGCATGTCCTGGGAAAGCGTGACTTCGGGCAGGGCTCTCGCGACCTCAACGGCTCCAAGGAAGTCGTCGAGCTGGTGGGCGGCACGCTCACGGCGATCGGATACAGCGGCATGGGTTACGCGACCGCGGCGGTGAAGATGCTCAAGCTCTCGCCCAAGGCGGGCCGCCCGGCGATCGCGCCGTCCGTCGCGAACGTGCTCGACAAGAGCTATCCACTGGCCCGGTCACTTCACGTCTACACGCTCGGCGAGCCACAGGGTCCGGTGAAGAACTACATCGACTGGATTCTCTCCGACCAGGGACAGCGGATCGTCGAGACCAGCGGCTACGTGCCGCTCCCACCCGCGCAGCGAACCAAACCCTGACACCGATCGAGCTGATGGCCGCGCCGCAGCGCTGACGCGCACTCGCGATCCGAGCCGCATGACGAACCCAACCGCCGAGCCCCGCATGACGAACTCAGCGCCGAGCGCGGCCGCGCCGCGAGCGCGCCCCACGCGCTCGCGCGCCGCCTTGATCGGGGAGTGGTGCCTCGAGGCCGCCATCCACGTCAGCGGCATGAGCGCGATCGTATTCGTGGTGGCGATCTTCTTCTTCGTCTTCCGCGAGGCGGCGCCGGCGCTGGTATCGAACCAGTTCGAGCTGGTCGAGTTCCTGTTCGGCACCGAGTGGTACCCCACGTCCGTTTCGAACGTCCGCTACGGCACGTTGGCGCTGACCGTCGGCAGCGTGAGCGTGACGCTGCTCGCGATGCTGATCGCAGTTCCGTTCGGCCTCGGCGCGGCGATCTTCGTGTCGGAGTTCTGCGGTCCGCGCCAGCGCGAAACCCTGAAGATCGTGATCGAGCTCCTGTCCGCCATCCCCAGCGTGGTGTGGGGGTTCATCGGCCTGACGGTGATGAGCAAGCTGATCGTGCGCTTCACCGGCGCCCCGGTCGGCGTCAACATCCTGAACGGCGCGATCATCCTGGCGTTGATGAGCGTGCCGATCATCGTCTCGATCGGCGAGGATGCGCTGAAGGCCGTGCCCGATTCCTACCGCGAGGCTGGCCTGGCGCTCGGCGCCACGCGCTGGCAGCTCGTGTATCGGGTGCTCCTGCCGGCGGCCAAGAACGGCCTCTTGGCCGCGGTGCTGCTCGGCGTGGGCCGCGCGGTCGGCGAGACGATGGCGGTGCTGATGGCGACCGGCCACGCCGTCCACATCCCTCACAGCGTCCTCGATTCGGTGCGCACGCTGACCGCGAACATCGCGGCCGAGCTGGGCGAAGCGCCGGCCGGCTCGGATCACTATCGCGTGCTGTTCCTCACCGGCATGTTGCTGTTCTGCATTACCTTCGCGGTCAACCTGACGGCGGATATCGCGATTCGCGGGATCCGCAGGAAGTAGCCATGGCCAGCCCAGCCCCCGCCGGCAGCCGCTTCGCGCGCACCCCACTGGTTGCCCGCAAGGAGCTCGCCGAGAAGCTGGCGCGGGCGGTCTTCCTCCTGATGGCGGCGGCGATGGTGGTGCCGCTGGTGGCGATCGTGACGTATCTCGTCTGGTTGGCCTGGCCCTCGCTGGGCTGGGAGCTGATCGTCGCGGTCCCGCGCCGCGGCATGACCGACGGCGGCCTGTGGCCGGCGTTCGTCGGCACGCTCTACCTGGTCGGACTGTCGCTTCTCGTCTCGGCGCCGATCGGCGTGATGGCTGCGGTGTACCTGAACGAATACGCGCAGGACAACTGGTTCAACCGCGTGGTCAACCTCGCGGTCATCAACCTGGCCGGCGTGCCGAGCATCGTGCACGCGCTGTTCGGCCTCGGCGCCTTCGTGTATGCCGCCCGCTTCGGGTACTCGATCATCTCCGCGTCGCTGACGCTCGCGATCATGACGCTACCGGTGATCATCGCCAGCACGCGCGAAGCGCTGGCTTCGGTGCCGATGGCTTTCCGCGAGGCGTGCTGGAACGTCGGCGCCACGCGCTGGCAGACGATCCAGGCGGTGGTGCTGCCCAACTCGATCAGCGGGATCCTGACCGGCGTGATCCTGCAGGTGAGCCGCGCCGCCGGCGAGACGGCGCCGATCATGTTCACGGGAGCCGTGTTCTTCAAGGCGGTGGCCCGTGGCGAGCTCTTCCCCTACGGGCTGCACGAGCAGTGCATGGCGCTCTCGATGCATCTCTACACGCTCGCGACCCAGGTGCCGAACGTCAAGGAGTCGCTGCCCTACGCCACGGCCGTGGTCCTGCTCGGCTCGGTGCTGCTCGTGAACGCCAGCGCCATCGCGCTGCGAGTGTGGCTGCGCGGGCGCAAGCGCTGGTGACCGGGGTGGGCGTCACGAACAAGATCGAGGTTGCCGACCTGCGCCTCGCCTACGACTCGAAAGAGGTCATTCACGGGATCTCGTTCGAGGTCAAGAGCAACGAGATCCTCGGGGTGATCGGGCCGGCCCAGTCCGGGAAGACGTCGCTGCTTCGGTGCCTGAATCGCACCATCGACTTCAGCGCCAGCGCGCGCGTCACCGGCGAGGTTCGTGTCGACGGCGAGGACGTGCGCCGGACGCGGGACATCTTCGCGCTGCGCCGCAAGATCGGAATGGTCGCGCCGCTCCCGGTCGGGCTGCCGCTCAGCATCTACGAGAACGTGGCCTTCGCGCCGCGCTGCGCCGGCCTCCGCAGCAAGCAGGACCTCGACCCGATCGTCGAACGCTGCCTGCGCCAGGCGGCGCTCTGGGACGAGGTGAAGGACCGGCTCGGCAGCCTGGGCACCGCGCTCTCGGGAGGGCAACAGCAGCGGCTCACGATCGCGCGCGCTCTCTCGCATCAGCCCGAGGTGCTGTGCCTCGACGAGTTCTCGATCGCCATCGACCCGGTCACCACGATGCGGATCGAGGACGTGCTGAAGGAGCTGCGGCGCGAGGTCACGATCATCCTGGTCACCAACCTCACCCAGCAGGCTCGCCGGCTCGCCGACCGCACGATGTTCCTGTGCAATGGCGAGATCGTGGAGATCGACCGCACCGAGGTGCTGTTCTCCGGGAAACCGAAGAGCAACCGAACCCAGGACTACATCGACGGGGTGTTCGGATGAGCGGCCCGACGAACTCTCCCGGCGTGATCGAGACCCGCGGGCTGAACCTCTGGTACGGGAGCTTCCAGGCGCTGCTCGACGTGAACATCGAGATTCAGCCCGCGATCATCACGTCCTTGATCGGCCCGAGCGGCTGCGGCAAGACCACGCTGCTGCGTTCCTTCAACCGAGCGAACGAGAGATACGGGCAGGTCCGGACGACGGGGGAGATCCGGATCCTCGGCGAGGACATCCATGCGCCCGAGGTCTCGCTGATCGAGCTGCGCAAGGCCGTGGGCATGGTGTTCCAGCGGCCGAACCCGCTCCCGATCTCCGTCTACGAGAACGTCGTGTTCGGGCTGCGGATCCACACGCCGCGGCGCGAGCAACGAAAGGCGTTCCTCGACGCGGCCGTCGAGAAGGCCCTGGTCGAGGTCGGGCTGTGGAAGGACTTGAAAGACCGCCTCGCCACGAAGGCGACGACGCTTCTGCTCGAGCAGCAACAGAAGCTGTGCATCGCCCGGCTGCTGCCGCTGAAGCCGGAGATCATCTTGATGGACGAGCCGTGCTCGGCGTTGGATCTCGAGGGCACGCGGGCGATCGAGGAGCTGATGTTCGAGCTGCGCGGGCGCTACACGATGGTGATCGTCACCCACAACATGGCCCAGGCCCGGCGCGTCAGCGACGAGTGCCTGTTCATGCTGCTCGGCAAGGTCGTCGAGCATGCGCGCACCCAGGATCTGTTCCTCCACCCCGCGAGCCCCCAGACCGCCGAGTACATCGAGGGACGCTACGCCTAGACGACTCCGGCGCTAGTGGCCCGCGGCGCTGGCTGCGCGGCCAGCGTCACCCTGAAACACGCGCCCTGCTCCGGCTCGCTCGTCACCGACACGCTGGCGCCCATGCCTTCGGCCAGGTGTTTCACGATCGCGAGCCCCAGGCCGGTGCCGCCCAGCTCTCGGCTGCGTGCCTTGTCCACCCGATAGAAGCGTTCGAAGATGCGCGGCAGGTGCTCGGCGGGAATGCCCACGCCGTCGTCTCGAACTTCGAGTAGAGCCCCGCCCAGTTCGGCTGGGGAGGTGCGCACGCGCACGCTTCCGCCCGGGGGCGTGTACTTGATCGCGTTGTCGACCAGGCTCTCCAGGATGCGCCGCAGCCGATCGGCGTCGCTGCGCACCAGCGGCGCGTGCCGGTCATCGTGACCGAGTTCGATGTCCTTGCGTGCCGCCGCCTCGGTCAGCGATGCCACGACGTCGTCGGCGATCTCCGCGACCGACACCTCCTCGATCCGCGGCGGCCGCTCTCCGGCTTCGAGCCGCGAGAGGTCGAGGAGCTCCTGCACCAGCGTCGCCATCCGGTCGGCGTGTGTCCTGATCTTGCCGAGAAAGCGTTTCGCCGTCGCGGGTTCGTCGACGGCGCCGTCCTCCAAGGCTTCCACGAAGCCGCGGATCGAGGTCAGCGGCGTGCGCAGCTCGTGCGACGCATTCGCCACGAAATCGCGCCGGATCCTGTCGACGCGATGCCGCTCGGTGACGTCGTGGAACGTCAGGACGGCCCCGTGCGGCGAGCCTTCGTCGCCGGGGTAGGCGACCCCGACGATCGCGAAGAAGCGGCGCAGATGATGGATCTCGACCTCGGCCACGCGCCGCTCTCCATTTCGCAGCACGGCCTGGATCACCTCTCCCACCGCGCTCTGCCGGATCGCCTCGAGGTAGTGGCGCCCGACGGGATCGTCCATCTCCAGCCCGCTGCGCAAGGCGTCGTTGGCGAGCGCGACGATTCCCTTGTGGTCCACCGCCAGCACGCCGTCTTCCATTGCCTTCAGGATCGCGTCGGTGCGAGCCCGGTCGCGCGCGCCTTCGATGAAGCGCGTATCGAGCCGCTCCGCCGACCGATTCAGGATCTCCGCCAGCTCGCCCAGCTCGTCCCGCCGCGAAACCCGGATCCGCGCCTGCATGTCGCCCGCCGCGAAGCGTCGCGCGCCTTCCATGATCTCGCGGAGCGGCCCCGCCAGTGACGGCGCCAGCAGCGCCGCCAGAGCCGCCGTCAGCACGAACGCCATCACCAGCGCGAAGCTGACCGCGCGGCGCAGTGCGGCCACCTGCTCGGCCACGCCGGTCAACGGCACGGCGACGCGCGCCACGCCCAAGAGCCTCCCGCCGCGCAGCACCTTGACGGCGACATACAAGAGGTCGTCCTCGACGGTGGCGCTGTGGCGAACCGCGCTGCCTTCGCCGATCGCCAGGGCTTGCTTGATCTCGGGTCGGTCGGCGTGGTTGGCGAGCGCCCGTAGCGCTTCACCCGAAGCGGTCGACTCGCCGAGCACCCGTCCATCCGGCGCGATCACGGTGACGCGCGCTCCGGTGTCGCGCGCCGCCTCGTCGGTGATGGCGTCGAGCTCCGCTTCTCCCGCGCCCAGCGCCAGCGGCCCCTCGACGATGCGCGACACCAGGCGCGCCTCGGCGACGAGCCGCGCACGCACCGCTTCTTCGGAGCGCGCCGCGAGATCCGGGGCCACCAGCACGAAAACCGTCAGAAGCGCGGCGCCGCTCGCCAGCAGCGCCGTCAGCACGATCCGCCGGCGAAGACCCGTCACGCTATTCGCCGTTCGCCGATAGCCGATAGCCGTGTGACTTCACGGTCTTGATCACGCTCGCCACACCCGGCAGCTTCTCGCGCAGCCGCCGCACGTGGACGTCGACGGTGCGCGTGCCCTCGGCGTAGGAGTAGCCCCACACCGTCTCGAGCAGCGTCTGGCGCGAGAGCACCCGGCCCTTTGCCACGAGCAGTGCCTGGAGCAGCGCGAATTCCTTGGCGGTCAGGTGTACCGGATGCCCGTCCCACTTCACCACGTGGCGTCCAGGATCCAGCTCGAGCGCGCCGAAGGACAGCTTGGCCTCGCCCGCCGGGCCGTCCTCGACCCGACGCAGCAACGCGCGCACGCGCGCCACCAGCTCCTTGGGGCTGAACGGTTTGGTCACGTAGTCGTCGGCGCCGATCTCCAGACCCACGATGCGATCGGTCTCGTCGCCGCGCGCCGTCAACATGACGATCGGCAACCGGCGTAGCTTCGGGTCGCGGCGGATCTCCTTGCACACCGACAACCCATCCATGCCGGGAAGCTGGAGATCTAGCAGCAGCAGCTCGTAGGTTGTCGAGCGCAGCCGCTCGAGCGCTCGCTTGCCGTCCGGGCTCGCATCCACCGAGAACCCGTCCGCCTTCAGATAGTGCGCGATCAGCTCGACGATGTCCGGGTCGTCTTCGACGATCAGCGCCCGCCGCATCGTCGCGCAGCGTAGCAGAGCGATGTACACTCGCGCGCCAACCAGCGGGGGTTTTCGGACGCATGCGGATCGTCGTCACCGGCGGCACGGGGTTCATCGGCCGCGAGATCGTGCAGCGGCTGTTGCAGACGGGCGACGACCCGCTCGTCGTCACCAGCCGCAACTCGGAGGCGCCGGGCTTCTGGCACAGCCGCGTAGAGGTGGTGCAGGCCTTCGCCGGCGACTCGCTGTCTCTGGCAAAGGCGTTCACGCGCGCCGACGTCGTGATCCACGCGATCCAGTTCCCCAACCATCCGGTCGAGGATGCGTCGCGCGGCCGGACCTATCTCGAGGTGGACGGCAAGGGCACCGAGGTGGCGGTGCGGGCGGCCAAGCAGGTCGGCGTGCGGCGTTTCGTCTATGTGTCGGGCGCCGGAGCGGGGCAGGGTCGCAAGCAGACCTGGTTCCAGGCCAAGGACCGTGCCGAAGCGGCGATCCGTGAAAGCGGCATGGAATACGCGATCCTGCGGCCGTCCTGGATCTACGGGCCGAACGATCGCAGCATGAACCGTTTCGTCGCTTTCTGCCGATACCTCCCCGTGGTGCCGGTGATCGGGGACGGCAAGACCAAGGTCGATCCGATCTCGGTCTCGGACGTGGCGCACTGCATCGCCGACGCCGCGCGCCGTGAGGACTGCAAGGACAAGACTTTCGAGCTGGGCGGCCCGGAACGGCTCTCGATGGACGAGATCATCAAGACCGTGCAGTCGCTGCTGCGCGGGAGCCGGCCGTTCCCGCTAGGAGCCTTGTCACGGCTCTTCGGTCAGCCGCTGCTACACCACCCTCCGAGGCTGATGAAGCTGCTGGTGCTGCCGATGGCGCTCTTGCCCGAGCCGATGCTCTCCCCGGGCGCGATCGATTTCATTCTCCAGGAAGTCGCGATCGATGCGAAGCCCGCGACCGACTACTTCGGCTTTCCGTTCAAGACCCTGCGCGAGGGTCTCGGGGAATACCTGCCGTAGCTACTGCCGGGCGAGCTGACCGCGGATCGCGCCGCCCGGGTTGACCGTGGTGTGGTAGTTCACGTACAGGTTGCCGGCGCGCAGGTCAGCCAGGATGCTCTCAGTCAGAGGCTGGTCCCGGGTATCGGTCGAAGGGTTCAGCCAGGACTTGCCGAGCTGCTCGGGCGTCGCGGGGTAGAGCGGGTTGCCCGGTTGATACAACCAGAAGATCACCCCGCCGTTGGTGCCGCGCGGCGCGCGATGGATGTGGGCCTGGGTGACGTTGACCAGGCCGGACATCGTCACGCTGACGTCGACGCGATCGCCGCTCTTGCTCACGAGCGCGACGGCGCGACCGGTGCCGCTGTTGCTGAGCGGCGGGTTCTCCTGACCCCCCTCCAGGGTGGCGACGTACGTCTCGAAATCGCTGCTCGAGTCGCAGCCTGAGAAAGCGACCGCGGCTGCGATGGCGGCGACGGCAAAATGACGAGCGCGCATTTCAAATCCTCCGGTTCGGTCGTTTTTGGTACTACTTCATATTGTGGCCGTCCTGGGAGGCCCCGTCAATCCACATGCTATGCTCCGCCGGCTTCGACCAGATGCTCCTCGAAGGCAAGCACGGGCTCGTTCTCGGCATCGCCAACAAGCGTTCGATCGCTTGGGGCATCGCCAAGTCCGTCTCGCGCGAAGGCGCGCGGCTGGCCGTCACCTATCAAGGGGAACGCCTCGAGGAAAACGTCCGCGAGCTGTCCGCGGAGCTTCGCGATCCGCTGATCCTGCCGTGTGACGTCTCGCGGGACGAAGACCTTCAGGCGCTCGCAGCGGCGTGCCAGAAAGGCTTTGGCGGGCTCGACTTCGTCGTGCACGCAGTCGCCTACGCGCTGCGCGAGGAGCTGGACGGCGAGTTCTTGAACACTTCGCGCGAGGGTTACCGGGTGGCGCAGGACATCTCCGCGTATTCGCTGACCGCGCTCGCGCGCGCCACCACCCCGCTGATGGAGGGCCGCGCCGGCTCGATCGTGACGCTCACCTACCTGGGCGGCGAGCGCGTCGTGCCTCACTACAACGTGATGGGCGTCGCCAAGGCCGCGCTCGAGATGTCGGTGCGCTACCTCGCGTCGGACCTGGGGCCAAAGGGGATTCGCGTCAACGCGATCTCGGCCGGTCCGATCAAGACGATCGCCGCTTCGGGCGTGCACGGCATCTCCAAGATGCTCGAGTATCACCGAACGCATACGCCGCTACGCCGAAACACCGAGCAGGATGAGGTGGGCGACGCCGCGCTGTTCCTGGTTTCTTCGCTGTCGCGAGGCGTTACCGGCGAGGTGATCCACGTGGACGGCGGCTTCCACGTGATGGGGATGAGCGCGCTCTAGGCGTTTCGAGGCCGCGTGGTAGTCTGACTTCGCTTGCGGCTGCCGGTCCTTCTGCTCTCGCTCGTCTTAGCCGCACCGGCCTTCGCGCAGTTCGAGGCCAACCCCAGGAGCCAAGCCAAGCCGGCCCGAAAGGGTCCGGAGCCGATCAAGGGCGCGGGCGACGAGGTCCGGATCCGTGCCGACAAGAGCGGCGGCGAGAAGGACCATGGCTGGTGGGAGGGCTTCGTCGACTTGCAGTCCGGCGACATCCGCGTCCAGGCCGACAAGCTTCGCTACGACGAGACGGAAAACCCCGATGGCACCAGGGCGCGGCTGTTCGTGGCCGAGGGCAACGTCGTGTTCATGCGTGCTGACGAGCGCCTAGCCGGCGACCACATGAAAATGGACCTCGAGTCGAACCTCCTGATCATCGAGAACGCCAGCGGCTTCGTGCAACCCGGCGTGTTCGTGGAGGCGAAGAAGATCGAGCGGCTCGACGACGACACCTACCGCGTCGAGGGCGCCCGCTTCACGTCCTGCGCCCAGCCCAATCCGCGCTGGGGCTTCACGGCCTCCGAGGCCACGATCCAGGTCGGCGACAAGATCAAGGGCAAGAACGTCCTGTTCAAGGTGAAGTCGGTGCCCGCCCTGTACATTCCCTACTTCGCGTTTCCGATCCATGAGGACCAGCGCTCCAGCGGTATCCTGTTCCCTCACTTCGGCTTCTCCAACGTGCGCGGCTTCAATCTCGGAACGGGCTTCTTCTGGGCGATCGGCCGGAGCGTCGACAACACGTTCACCGTGGACCGCTTCTCCAAGGTCGGCAACGGCGTCGGGAACGAGTTCCGCTACGCGCGCGATACGCCGTCACGCGGCTACTTCAAGAGCTACTGGTTCAACCCCGAGAAGGGGAAGTTCACCGAGTACGACCTCGACTGGAACATGCTCCAGGCGTTACCGAGCAGGTTCCGGCTCTCGGGCAACGTCCGCAAGTACAGCAGTCTCAACTTCCAGCAGCAGTACCAGGACAACTTCAACCTGGCGACCAACCGGACGCAGCGATCGACCGGGACCATCTCCGGCAGCCTGGGGAAGAACGGTCCGCGGCTCGACCTCACGGCCGACTCGACCGAGACCTACTTCGGCGACTACCCGCAGATCAACCGGCGCTTGCCTTCGCTGCGTGTCGTCCGCTATGCCAAGAAGGTGGGCCGCTCGCAGTACGTCTTCGGCTATGAGGCGCGCACCGAGTATCTGGCGCGTAGCAACGACGAGATTCTGGACTACTGGGGCCGCATCGACATCGCCCCCGAGCTGTCGCGCTCGTTCTCGACGACCTTCTTGCAGGTGACGCCGCGGCTCCGCCCCCGGTTCACCTACTACAGCGGCACGCTCGACGACATCGGCCTGACCACGCTACCGGCGCGCAGCCGCCCGTTCTTCGAGGGCGGCCTCGAGGTGCGTGGCCCGCAGTTCTCGCGCGTTTTCGGCGGCCCCGGCTTCTACACCGAAAAGATCAAGCACTTGATCGGACCCGAGATCACGTGGACCTATCGGACTCGTGTCGACGACTTCGACAGCATCCCGAAGTACGATGGCTACGACCAGTTTCTCGGGACCAATCAGATCGACTACGCGCTGGTGCAGCAGCTCTACGCCAAGCGCCCCAGCGGCGCCGCGGGAAAGCTGGCCCCCTACCAGTTCCTCACCTGGCGCCTGCAGCAGAGCTACTACGTCCAGATCGGCGACAACCAACAGGAATACGACCCCAACTACTCGTCGGTCTACTACGCGCCGGGCGGCTTCCCGACCCACCTGTCGCCGCTGATGTCACGCTTTCGAGTTCGGCCGGCGCGCGATTTCTCGATCAACTTCGACACCGAGTACGACGTGAAATTCAAGCAAAGCCGCAGCCTGAGCCTCTATGGCAACGCCCAGAACTCATGGCTGACCGTGAACGCCGGTTGGTTTCGCGCCAAGCAGGTGTCGCAGAGGATCGAGAACCGTCGCGTCTCACGCGACACGATCCGCGTTCAGGGCGGGCTCAGGTTGCCGTTCCACTTCACCGTCGAAGGCATGACCGACTACGACTTCGTGCAGAAGAAGGCGCTGCAGACCAGCACAAGGTTGCGGATGGGGGCTCAGTGCTGCGGCTTCACGTTGGAGTTGATTCAGTTCGACTACAACAGCCGCAAGGAGCGCCAGTTCCGATTCTCGGTCGAGCTCGCCAACATCGGCTCGGTCGGCAACAACATGGGCCAGGACGCCAACGTGCGCCAGGGCCTTTACGGATTCCGCTAGCCGAGTGGGCCAAGGCTCGCTGCTCGTCACCGGCGCCACCGGTTTCGTGGGAACGCATCTGGTCGCCCATCTCCTCCAGGCGCAGCCAGGCGTGAAGATCTTCGGCCTGGTGCGGCGCGGCGTCGACCGCGTGCTGCTGCCCGAGCCTGTCGTCAAGATCGAGGCCGAGATCGAGCACCCGGCTTCGGTCGACGCGGTGTTCGACGTGGTCCGCCCCGACAGCATCATCCACCTCGCGGCCCAGTCCAGCGTCCACCAGTCCTGGCTCGATCCCGAAGGCACGTTGCGCACGAACCTGATTGGAACGCTGCACCTGCTCGAGTCGTTGCGCCGGCGCCAGTTGCGGCCGCGGGTGCTGGTGATCGGCAGCGCCGACGAGTACGGGCTCTCCGCCGACGCCGGCCTGCCGCTGGTCGAAGACACGCCGCTGCGCCCGACCTCGCCGTACGCGGTGAGCAAGGTGGCGCAGGGATACCTGGCGTATCAGTACGCGCTGTCGTTCGGTATCCCGATCGTGCGCACCCGGACCTTTCCGCACACCGGCCCCGGCCGCGGCGAGATGTTCGCCGAATCGAGCTTTGCGAAGCAGCTCGCCGAGATCGAGCGCGGCAGCGCCCGGCCGGTGATCGAGGTCGGCAACCTGGAGGCGGTGCGCGACTTCACCGACGTCCGCGACGTGGTGCGCGCCTACGCGGCGCTGCTCGCGCGCGGCCAGCCCGGCGAGGTGTACAACGTGTGCAGCGGCCGAGGCGTCGCGGTGCGCGACGTGCTCGAGCTGCTGCGCGGCATGGCCCACGTCGCGGTCGAGATCCACGTCGATCCGGTGCGGCTCCGGCCCGCCGACATCCGCTCGCTGATCGGAGACCCGGCGAAGCTCCGCGCCGCGACGCAGTGGGAGCCGCTCTTCGCGATCGAGCGTACCCTCCAGGACCTGCTGGACGACTGGCGCTCGCGGCTCGGCTGCCGATGAAAGTCCTGCTCAGCGGCGGCACCGGCTTTCTCGGCAAGCATGTCGCGCGGGCACTCGTTTCGGCGGGCCATGAGCTTCGACTGCTGGCGCGCCCGACCAGCAACCTTCAGGGACTGCCGGTGGCGGAGATCGTGAGCGGAGACGTCACGAACGCGACCGCCTTCCTAGACGCGGCGCGGGGCTGCGCGGCGGTGCTGCACATGGCCGCCCTGGTCAAGATGTGGGCGCCCGAGCGCGAAAGCTTCGACGCGGTCAACCTGGGCGGGTTTCGGAACGCGCTGGCGGCCGCCGAGGCCGCCGGGGCGCGGCTCGTCTACACGTCCTCGTTCATCGCGGTCGGACCCGCCGGGCCCGAACCGGCCGACGAGACGCAAACCCACCCGATGACGTCGTTCCGCAACGACTACGAACGCACCAAGGCGCTGGCCGACCGAGAGGCGCGCGCCGCCGCTGCGGCGGGCCGCGACGTCGTGCTGCTGTACCCCGGAGTCGTCTACGGCCCCGGCGACATGACCGAGGCGAACCTCGTGGTGCAGATGATCGCCGACCACCTGAACGGCCGATTGCCGGGCATGATCGGACCCGGCGATCGCTTGTGGTCCTATGCGTATGCCGCCGACGTCGCACTCGGCCACCTGAAGGCGCTCGAACGAGGCAAGAAGGGCGAACGCTACTTCCTGTGCGGTGAGAACGCGTCGCTGACCGGCCTGTTCGAAAAGCTGCATGAGATCACCGGCACGCCCGCGCCCACCCGACATATCCCCTACGGCGCCGCGAAGGCGCTCGGGCTCGCGCTTTGGACCTGGGCCGAGCTGACCGGGCACCCTCCGCTACTCACGCACAACGAGGTCGGCGTGTTCCGCGAGCATTGGGCCTACCTGAGCGCCAAGGCGGAACGCGAGCTCGGTTACGCGCGAACGCCGCTGCGCGAGGGGCTGCGCCTGACCGTGGACTGGCTCAAACAGGAAGGCCGTGTCTAGCGGCCTGACGGTGAACGAGGCGCAGCGCAAGCTGGTCCACGTGGCGGTGGGTGGATTCGCCTTCGCACTCCGCTTCCTCACCTGGCCCCAGGCCGCTGTGATGGCGATCGGCGCCTTCGCGTTCAACTGGCAAGTGTTGCCGCGCATCGGCGGCCGCGCCCTTTGGCGTCCCGACGATGCACAGCGCGGATACCCGGTGGGAATCCTGATCTACCCGTTGTCGGTGCTGGGTCTGGTCTTGTGGTTTCACGACGAACTCTGGAAGGCGGCGGCGGTATGGGGTCTGCTCGCGGCGGGCGATGGCATGGCCTCGCTGCTGGGTCTGGCGCTCGGTGGTCCGCGGCTGCCGTGGAACGCCGCCAAGGGCTGGGCGGGATTCCTGGCATTCGTCGTGTGCGGCGGCGCCATGGCGGCCGCGCTGATCGTGTGGACGCTACGCCTGCCGGCGACAGCGTTCACGTCGCCGCGGGTTCTGGCGCTCGCGCTGCCGCTGGCGGTCGCTTGCGCGATGGCGGAGTCGATGCCCACGCGTCTCGACGACAACCTCACGGTGCCGCTCGCCGGTGCGCTCACGCTCGCGCTGCTGGAGCGGGCGCAGCCCGCCCAGCTTCTCGCCGACCCGCGCCTCGCCGAGCGGGTGGCGCTCGGTCTCGTGGTCAACGTCGCCGTCGCGATTCTCGCGATGAAGATGCGGTCGATCGATCGCCTGGGCGCGCTGGCCGCGGTCCTGATCGGCACGCTGATCACGGCAGGCACCGGGCTTTCAGGCTTCGCCCTGATGGCGGCCTTCTTCGTGATCGGCTCGAGCGTGACCCGGCTCGGCTACCGCATCAAGCTGTCGCGCGGCATCGCCCAGGAGAGGGGCGGGGCGCGCGGTTGGAGGAACGCTCTGGCCAACGGCGGCGTGCCGGCGGTCCTGGCGTTGATGGCGAGCATGTCGAGCCACGGGATGCGCGAGCTGTTCACGCTGGCCTACGCGGCTTCGGTTGCGACGGCGACCGCCGACACGTGCTCGTCGGAGATCGGTAAGGCGTTTGGCCGACGCACCTACCTGATCACGACGCTCCGGCCGGTGGCGCCTGGCACCGAAGGCGCCGTGAGCCTGGAGGGCACGCTCGGCGGTGCTGCGGGCGGCGCGGCCGTGGCGTTGCTCGGGGCGGGCCTCGGCCTCTACGGCTTCGCTGCGGCTGCGCTCGTGGCGCTGGCCGGCCTGCTGGGTTGCCTCGCGGAGAGCGTGATCGGCACGTTCGCCGAGAGGCGGGGCTTCCTGAACAACGATCAACTGAATGCGCTCAACACGGCGATCGGCGCGGCGATCGCGTGGGCTTGCGCCAGCGGGCTGCGAGGCGCCATTTGAAGAAGCTCGCGAGCTACCTCGAGCTGGCGCGTCCGTTCACGCTCTTGCCGCCCGCGTTGGGCGTCGTGAGCGGCGCCGTGACCGCCTGGGGCGCCGGCCACCAGAAGCCGCCAGTCACGGGCGAGCTGCTGTGGCCGATCCTCTACGGAGCGCTGATGGCGGCCGTGTTGAACGCGGCCAACAACGCGCTCAATCAGATCTACGACCTCGACATCGACCGCGTGAACAAACCCAAGCGCCCGCTGCCGAGCGGCGCCTTGAGCCTCCGCGAAGCCTGGTGGTTCACCGCCTCGAGCGCGGTGCTCGCCTGGGGGCTCGCGTGGCTCGCGGCGCCCGACGGACGCCGCGAATGTTTCTGGATCGTGCTGTTCACGTCGCTCTTGTGCTGGATCTACTCAGCGCCGCCGCTCTGGACGAAACGCCGCGGGCTCTGGGCCAACATCACGATCGCGATCCCACGCGGGGTGCTGCTGAAGGTCGCGGGCTGGTCGACCGTCAAGACGATGGTTGGCGCCGAGCCCTGGTACATCGGCGCGATCTTCGGGCTGTTCATCCTGGGCGCCGCCAGCACCAAGGACTTCGCCGACATCGAGGGCGACCGCGCCGGCGGCTGCCGAACCCTGCCGATCGCCTACGGCGTGACGCGGGCCGCCTGGATGATCGCGCCCTTCTTCGTGCTGCCGTTCGTGCTGATCCCGCTCGGCGTCTTCGGCGGCGTTCTGACCGGCAACGCGCGGCTGCTACTGGTGCTGGGACCGGTGTTGATCCTGTACGGGCTCTACACCGTCTATCTGCTGGTGCGGAAGCCGGAGGACCTCGCCACCACCGAGAACCACCCGTCGTGGACGCACATGTACCGGATGATGATGGTCGCCCAGGTCGGCTTCGCCCTCGCCTACGTTTTCTAGGCCGAGCTACTCGTCGCTCTTCTTCTCCGGCTCGAAGACGGCGGGAAAGAGCGCCTCCTGCGCTTCGGCTTTGGCCACGATGTCTTCGAGGCTGGCGTCGACGTCGGGCTCGGTCGTGGGCAAGGGTTCCAGGAAGTCGTCGACGGCCGTCGATTTGGACTCGGCTTCGCCCTCGGCTGGCCGGAGCTTGGCGTATTCGCCGACCGTCACCTTCGAGTGCCTCGCAACGCGGCCGCTGAGCCTGTAGCCGCGCTGCAGGTCCTTCATCACGACGTGATGCTGTTCGGGATCTTCCACCGGAGCCGTCTCGACGGCCTCACTCACGCTCGGGTCGTACGGCAGGCCGACGACCGGGATCCGCTCCAGGCCTTCCTCCTGCAGCGTCTGCAAGAGCTGGGTCCGGACCAGGATCAGGCCTTCGATCAGCGGGTTGCCCGCGTAAGCCGTCTGGGCCGCGTCCAAGGCGCGGTCCAGGTTGTCGAGGATCTCGATGAAGCGGAGCAGCAAGCGGTCGCGCCTCTGGTCGAAACGCCGCTCGAGATTCCGCGTGATGCGATCGCGATAACCCTCGTTCTCGGTCTTGAGTTTGCGGTAGGCGGCCAGCACCTCGGCCAGCCGGTCCTCGGCGAGTCGCGCGCGCTGCAGGAAGGCCTCTCCGGCCGAAGCGCCGCCGCTACTCGGATCTTCGTTCGGTTCGCCGTCGCAGGCTTCTTCCGGCACTTTGCGCGCCTCCCGCCTCAGCCGGCGGCTCTCGAAACGGGGATTATAGCGCCCTCAGCGCAGCAACACCGTGAGATCCAGCAGGTTCGTGCCGGTGGGACCGGTGACGATCAGGCCGGAGAGCGGAGCGAGGAAGCCGGTGGTGTCGTTCGCCGCAGGAAGGCTCGGCGCTCGGCTAGTGACCCCGGCGCGGGTCGTGCTCGGAGAGCCGCGTCAAGGCGTCGAAGTTCCGAAGCAGGGTTTCCGCGAGCGCCGGAAAGTCCGAACGCCAACACACGCTGTCGAGGTCCTTCAGGAAACGCCGGCAGACGCGTTCGACCGACGGTTTCTCGCCGCCGACGCCACTCGACTGCAGATAGTCGAGATGGCGCTGGAATTCTTCGCGGTAGAAGTTGGAGAGTGCGCGAACCTTCTCTTGTTCCAAGCCGTCCCCGGTGTTCTTGGTTGCTGGAAACAGACTAAAGCCGGCCGCCGTTGGCTGTCAAACGAGGGC
>CAZVOI010000421.1:0-5040 GCA_964628275.1 uncultured Acidobacteriota bacterium
CTCGGGCGCACCTTCCAGGTCAAGTTCTCGAACACGCTGGTGGTTCGCAACCACAAGAGCTTCTTCCCGAAGAGCGAGGCGGTCCAGTACCTCTCGGGCCAGCCGCTGCACGTGGTCACGCTCAACCTGGTCGAAAAGTACCGAAAGGCCCGGCCGCACGTGCCGATCTCGTTCTCGGCCGGCCTCGACAACCAGAACTTCCCGGACTGCGTGGCGCTCGGCTTCACGCCGATCACCACCTGCACCGACCTGTTGCGGCCCGGGGGCTACGGGCGCCTGCCCGCGTACCTGGACCGGCTCGAGGACCGGATGCGGGCGCTCAGCGTCCGCACGATCGCCGACTACGTGATCAAGACCGCCGGCGACGACGCCAAGAGCGTGCACGAGGCCGCGCTCCGCAGCACGCCGGTTCTCGTCGCCAGGGCCGCCGCCGACCCGCGCTACCGAGCGGAGAAGAACCGCGCGGTCCCACGCAAGATCGGCTCGAAGCTCTGGCTTTTCGACTGCATCAACTGCGACAAGTGCGTCCCAGTGTGTCCGAACGACGCCAATTTTTCCTACCAAGTCCCGGCGCACCGCGCGGTCTACGCGAACTACACGGTCGCGAAAGGGGCGGTGGTCGAATCGGAGGGCGGTATCTTCGAGACGAAGCAGCAGCACCAGATCGCCAATTTCCAGGACTTCTGCAACGACTGCGGCAACTGCGACGTCTTCTGCCCGGAGGACGGCGGCCCGTACCTCGAGAAGCCGCGCTTCTTCGGCTCGCTCGACGCCTGGAAGGAACTGAAGACGAGGGACGGCTTCTTCGTGCTGCGCCAGGATGACATCGACGCCGCCTGGGGCCGCTTGCGCGGCGTCGAGTATCACCTGGAGGTCGACCGCCTGAAGGATCGCGGCCTGTTCACCGACGGCATCGTCGCTGTCGAACTGAAGCACAGCGAGCGGCGCCCGCTCGGCGCTCGCGCGCCGGCCACCGCCGCCGAGGGTCACACACTGGACTTCTCCGCGTACCTGAACATGGCGCTGGCCGTTGACGGCGTCCTCGACAGCCGCTTTGCCAACCCGGTGAACGCCGGGCCCTGAACGTTACCGATTGATGGGCATCCCGCCGCCGGTCTGCGGTCGGTTCATGACGTAAGCCACCAGGGCGGCCACGCCACCCATCACGACGATCGCCCACAGCACCCGGAAGAGACTCAGCACCCAGGCAATGCCGATGCCCAGGGCCGGCCACTGGATCCACCAATGCCCCGGTGACGTCATCCAGTTGATGGCGAAGAGCATGCCCAGGATGAGCGGCCCGGTGAACAGGAACTTCACCGCGCGCACCGTTTTCAGCATTTTCAGGACTCCCTGTGGCTCTGTACGCAGAAGAGGTCGCCCGTGTTCAATCCCACTCAACGCACGGCTGCCACCGGACCGCGAGACAATTGACCGATGAAGAACCTGTCCGCCGCTCTCCTGCTGTTCGCCTCCTGGCCGGCGATCGCCCAGGACTCGAAGCCTCGCAGCCACGACGAAATGCACCGCTTGCACCAGAACACCAAGGCCTACATCGCGATGCTGGAGGACCCCAAGCGGGACGCCTACCAGAAGCCGCATGAAGTGCTGCTGGCGCTGGATCTCAAGGACGGCGAGACGATCGCCGACATCGGCTCAGGATCGGGCTATTTCACGCTCCGCTTCGCCGCCCACGTCGGCGACAAGGGCAAGGTCTACGCGGTCGACATCGACCCCGAGATGGTCCGCCACCTGAACCGGCGCCTCCGCGACGGCGGCGTGCGTAACGTTCAGACCGTTCTGGCCGACCCGAACGACCCGCTCCTCCCGGACCGCTCCGTCGACCGCTTCGTGGTCGTGGACACGTGGCACCACATCGACAAACGGGCCGACTACCTGGCGCTCCTGAAGAAGATGCTGAAGCCCGGCGGCCAGGTCGTGATGATCGACTTCCAGAAACGCGACCTGCCACTCGGCCCGCCGATGGAGATGAAGATCTCGCGCGACGACCTGGTGAAGGAGCTGGCCACAGCCGGCTTCCAGCTCGCGAAGGAGCACACGTTCCTGGCCTATCAGTACTTCCTGGTCTTCGAGCCGGTGACGCGCTAACCCTTCACCAGCTTCGCGGTCGTAATCGCCTGGCCGGCGTGGCGGGTGGCGTGCTCGGCGGCGTGGAAGATCAGGCCGAGCACGGTGCTGGGCAGCTTGGCGCGGCCGACCTCGCGGGGATCCAGCAGCGAATCGCGTGATGTCGCGCGAAGCTGAGCCAGCGCGGCGTCGATCGACGCGTCGAGAAGCGCCCGCAGCGACTCGGCAGCGAACGGCGTGGTGTCGGCTTCGGCGCGTGCGACCGCCACTTGCTCCGGGCTGAGCGACGCGCCCCGGGCATAGCTGAGCAACCGGTCCGTCGCTCCAGCGGTATGCCGCACGTGAAAGGCGACGGAAGCGGCGCCGCCCGGGCGCGCCCAGAGCGCCTCGGGCGAAAGATCGTGCGCCGCCTGCGCCAGGTCCAAGCGCGCCTGCACGAATGCGTGCGCCGCGGGGAGCAGCATCGCGTCGATGCCCTCGATCGGGCCGCTGAGCCAGGCGTCGGTCACTTGGCGGCCTTGACGGTGTAGGCGCCCGCCTGGGTGGCGCGCTCGAGGGCTTCCAGCACGTCGGCGGAGCTCACGTTGCCGTAGACCCACTCCCCCGCCGAAAGCGCCTCGGACGCGACGGCTTCGTAGATCTCGAAGGCGCTTCGGCGGCCATCGGCGAAGTTGTAGACCTCGAAGCGCATCATCGGATGCAGGCCAGTCACCGCCTGGACCTTGGCCATCGCATCGCGGTAGGGCCCAACCTCGGGCAGCGGCACGTAGACCTTCTGCGTCATCGCCTTCTCGTCCTTGGTCAGGTCGAGGTTCGGCGGGTTCTTGCCCGCGATCGCGACGTAGGCTCGTTCCAGGTCGGTGATGTCGGCCTCCATCGCGTCCTCGAAGACTTTGTTGGCCTGGGTCAGATACTCGGCGGTCCGGCCGCGGGTGGACGCGAATTTTCGGACGGACTGGAGTGCTACCAGCTCCTTCCGATAAGACTGCTGGATCAGCGTCCGCGCCAGTCGATAGGCCGCGTCGCGCTTGTCGAGCGGCGCCTGCCACACGTGCGCGATCGCGGTGGCCACGTCGGCCGCGCTGCGACCACGGCCGCGCGCGCCGAGGTAGGCGGCCAGCGCTGGCGCGCCTTCGTCGCCGAGGTTCGCGAAGTAGAGCGCGACGCCCGCGACCACCAGCGCGTTGCGCTCGAGCTGCGTCGCGTCGATGTTCTCCAGGTCGTCGCCGGTGCCGTGGATGAACTCGTCTGGCCAGTTGGTGAGCGAAGTGCCCGGCACGCCGATGTGCGCCGGCGTGAAAGCGTGGTGATCGGTCGAGTCGAAGTACGGCACCATCCGGGCGTGGAACGGCTCGCGCGAGCCCTTCACCGCGACCACCTCCCGAAGGTACGGCTGAGGCTGACCGGTACCGCGGTTGTTCAAGATCGACGTGTTGCCGTCGCGCACCGCGCCGAGAACGCTCTCCATCACGTCGTCGAGCGCGTGCGGGAGGCTCCACGGCAGCCGCGACGCGTACTGGACGCGCCCGCCCCAGCTCTGACGCGCGCCCACCATGTCCTGGTTCAGCGCGATCAGCATCTTGCGCGGCTCTTTCGGGTTCTCGCGGAAGTACTGCTCTTCGCTGGCGAACTCGTTCACCCACCAGAAGCGGATGTCGCGCTTCGGCCGCGGCAGCTTGCCGTCTTTGATCAGCCGCGTCAGCGAGCGCGCGATCTCGAGGACGTTGCCGCAGCCGCTGCCGTCGTCGTTGGCCGAGGTCATCTCCTCCTGGATGTGCGCGGTCAGCACGATCTGCTGGTCCTTGATCTCGCTGCCCTTGATCCAGCCCTCGACGTAGGCCTGCTCGCCCTGCTCCTGGAAGCTCGACTCGATGTCGACTTTGACCTTTGCCGCGCCGCTCGCGATCCGCTTCTTCAACCAGGCTCCGCGCCGCGGCGACACCATCACCGCAAAGGTGCCGGGGGTGCCGTCCTTCACGTTGGGCACGTCCTTGGCCTCGTACGGGATGTTGCTCCACGCTACGTGCTCGGGCGCGTCGAAGGCCTCGGGTCGGTTCGTCTGCGAAACGATCACGCCCAGAGCACCGCGTTCCCACACGGCGCGGCGATGAACGGCGCCGGCCGCTCCAGTGGCGAGCACGATCTTGCCCTTCACGTCTCTGCCGGCGAAATCCGCGTCGCTGATGCCCGCGCCAACGTCGACGAGCTCCGCCGTCAGATGCGTGGTGCGGCTGTTGTCCGCGATCGAGACCGCGACCTCGCCGTAGGCTGCGAGCTTCACTTCTTCGGGCTCGAGCAGCCAGGCCTCGCCCGAAGCGCACGACCAGCCTCGAGCGTTCGCCTTTTGCTTCACGAGCTTCACGTCTTCGAGGCCGGCCGCTTGCGCCGCTTGGCGGATCCACTCGGCGGCGGCGAAGAAGTCCTTACTCGACCCGGTGCGGTGATAGTGCGTCAGCCAGCGCACATTCTCGTAAGCTCGGTCGCCCGAAATCTCGTTGACCAGGTCCCGGAACAACGGATCCGGCAAGAACGGCGACGTCTGTGCGCTGCCCGAAGCGGCGCACAGCGCGGCAATGACGAAGAGCCGGCAGATCTTCTTCATGACCACCTCAGATGGTGCTGGGTTCAGGCGCGAAGTGCGGAGGTTAATCCAAAAGCCCGAGCGCGCGGCCTTCGGCTTCGAACTCGATCAGGAGCCGCCGGCGCAGCGACGTCTCCGCGAGCCCGTAGCGCAACCCGTTCAGGTTGATCTGCCAGAGCTGGCCGAGGCTCAAGCCGACTTCATCATGGGCGCGCCGATACTCGCGGACGAGGTCGGTGCCGAAGAAGGGCGGGTCGTCGGTGGAGAGCGTGATCGGAACGCCGGCGTCGAGAAGGCGGCGGATCGGATGCGCCTTCATGTCCGTGAACGGCGTGAGGAAAGCGTTGCTGGTCAGGGCCACGTCGCAGCAG
>CAZVOI010000422.1:0-2792 GCA_964628275.1 uncultured Acidobacteriota bacterium
CGTGCCGTCCAGCTTCCTGCTTCGCGCCGCCGAGGCCGCCACGGGACGACGTCTCACCACCGCTGACCTTCTCGTCATCGCCAGGCCGGGCGAGACCGTGCTCGGCCGCGCGTGGCCCAAGGAGCCCGAGCGCGCCCTCGACGTCCTGGAACGCGATCTCAGCCTCGTTGCCAGCGGCGGCTTCGGCACGGCGCGCCACCTCCTCGACGACGCGCCGCACTTCGCCCGCGCCCGCGCTGCCGAGGCTGCCGGGTGGGGCCCGTCTCTCACCGCGTGGGACGGTCAGTTGGACCTCGCCGATGCCGACGTGGCGCAGTGGGCGGAGGGTCTGCGGATTGGGAAGAACTCCTCGGCCAGCGCGCTTCAGGACTTCGCCTCCTGCCCCTATCGCCATTTCCTGAAGCGGGGCCTGAAGCTCTACGAGTGGGAAGACCCGACGCGCGCCTATCAGCCGGATCCGAAGCAACGGGGCAGCCTCTTCCACGAGGCCCTGGAGCGGCTCTTCCAGGACCTCAAAGACAAGGGCCGCCTGCCGGTGCGCGCCGACCGTCTCGCCGAAGCACAGGCGATCGCGCGCGGCCACATCGCGACCGTCCTCGACGCGGCCGCGGCCGAGGGCCTGGTCGTCCATCGCTCGCTCCTGGAGCCGCTGGAGATCGAGATGCGCCGCGACATCGACGAGACGCTGCGCCGCGAGACAGAGAAGCGCGACGGCTTCGTCCCCTCGGATTTCGAGCGCCAGTTCGAGGACGTCCCCTTGTCATTCGGCGAAGGCCGAGAGGTCGTGTTCCGAGGCAAGCTCGATCGCATCGATCTCTCGGAAGGTCCGGCCCGCGTCCGGGTGATCGACTACAAGACCGGCAGTTTCTGGTACGAAGCGGACGAGGAATGGAAGGGCGGCCGCGAGCTTCAACTCGCCGTCTACAACCTCGCGGCCGAGCGCCTGTACCCGAAGCACGAGGTGACGGAAGCGGTCTACCGCTATGCGACCGAAAAGGGCGGCTTCGAGGACAAGGGGTGCGCCAACAGCCAGGAGAACCGCGAGACGCTGCGGAAGATCCTGGCGCATCTCGACGGCCTCGCCGCGGCGGGCGTCTTCGCCCCCAGCGCCGACTCCTGCAAGTTCTGCGACTACACGTCGATCTGCGGCAGCGAGGCGATCCGCGAGGCCCGGGCCAAGAGGAAGCAGGCCGACCCCCGCCTCGAAAGCTTCCGGCAGTTGAGGACGATCAAGTGACGCCGTCACTGTCTACTCGGAAGCCGGATCGCCGTGTCCGCTTCAGAGTAGACTTCTGAGTATGGACCTCAGCGAGATCCTGAAACGGCCGGAGGGCAAGACGCTCGAGTTCAAGCGCGACCTCTCCTCTCCTGAAGGTGTGCTCCGCAGCATCGTGGCCTTCGCCAACACCGCCGGCGGAACCCTGCTGATCGGTGTCGAAGACGCGACCCGCCATGTGCGCGGGGTCAAGGCGCCGCTCGAGCTGGAGGAACGCCTGGCCAGCCTGATCAGCGACAGCATCGCGCCGCGTCTGGTCCCGGACCTCGAGATCCTGCCGTGGCGCCGGACCCAGGTGATCGCCTTGCAGGTCCATCCGAGCGCCAGCCGGCCGCACCACTTGAAGCGCCAGGGCCCCGATGCCGGCGTCTACGTGCGCGTCGGCTCGACGAACCGCCGCGCCGACGCGGAGCTGATCGAAGAGATGCGCCGGTTCGTCCGTGGCCAGACCTACGACGAGCTGGCGATGCCGGACCTCGACTCGGAAGCGCTCGACTTCCGAGCGACTTCCGAGCTGTTCGGCCCCGTCCGCAAGCTGAAGCGGCGCGATCTCGAGACGCTGCGGCTGCTGACGACCCACCAGGGCCGCCGTGTTCCGACCATCGGCGGCATGCTCTTGTTCGGCAAGGAGCGGGAAAAGCACTTCCCAGATGCCTGGATCCAAGCTGGTCGCTTCAGAGGCACGGACAAGGCCGAGATCGTGGACCGGGTCGAGATCCGGACCCATCTCCCGCAGGCGATCGAAGCGGCGATCGCGTTCATCGGGAAACACGCTCTCCACGGCGCGGAGATCGGAGCCGTGCGCCGCAAGGAGCGATGGAACCTCCCGCCGGCGGCGGTGCGCGAGGCCGTCGTCAACGCCGTCGCGCATGCCGACTATGCGCAGCGCGGCGCGCCGATCCGTGTGGCGATCTTCCACGACCGGCTCGAGGTGGAGAGCCCCGGCCTGCTGCCCTTCGGTTTGACGGTCGAGGACTTGCAGCGCGGCGTCTCCAAGCTCCGGAACCGCGTCATCGGACGCGTCTTCCACGAGCTCGGCTTGATCGAGCAGTGGGGCAGCGGCATCCAGCGCATGATGGCCGCCTGCCGCGACGCGGGCTTGGCGCCTCCCCTGCTCGAAGAAATCGGCGTCCGGTTCCGGGTGACGCTACGCACCGGCCGCGTCGGCGAACGCTCGACCGACCGTACCACTCGCAAGATCCTGAACACGGTGACCGAGACCGACGGCCGCCTGACGAGCGAGATCGCCAAGCTGATCGGACTCACTCCGCGGGCGACCCGCACCCGTCTCGCCGCCCTCGTCGGCCGCGGCCTGGTGCGCGAGATCGGCAGCAGCCCGCAAGACCCACAGCGCCGCTACTTCAGGGCGGTGGATCTGTGAGGGGAGCGATTACGGTCCGCAATCTGCCGCCGAGGGTGAAGAAGGCGATCCTGGAAAAGGCGCGGAAGGAGAGGCTCAGCCTGAGCAAGGCCGTGGTCAGACTCCTCGAAGAGGCGACCGGCGCCGTGAAGTCCA
>CAZVOI010000423.1:0-2117 GCA_964628275.1 uncultured Acidobacteriota bacterium
GGGAACAGGTTCTCCCAGTACGGGATGGCCGCGAGCCGGGCGAAGGCGGCGGCGGCCGAGTTGCCCGTCACGCCGGCCGCCTGCGCGGCCCGGATCATCTGCTGCGCGGCGGTGAAATAATCCATTCCTGACTTCGTGTCGGTCAGGTTGAGCGGCATCGCCAGGTCGCGGCGGACCAGCAGGTCTCGGCCGAAACGGCCGACGTAGGCGGCCTCGATGCTGAAGTTCTTGCCCAGCTCGCGGCCGACCGCGAAGTTCAGCATGTGCGCCGAGGGCGTCTTGATGGTGTCGTCCATGCTGGTCGTGATGATGCCGGCGCGGACCGGCGGCGTCTGCGGGAACCCGCCGGGCGGCGCCGCTGGCATCGTCGGTGGCATCGTCGAGATGTTCACGAAGCGCGCGGCCGGGTTCGTCTCGTAGGCCGCGCCGAACGGGCTGCTGATTTGGGTCGACATCCCGTAGGCAAAGCCCTGGTCGAAGTTCGCGGCGAGCCCTTGCCCGATCCGGTCGAACACCTTGGAGTAGCCGGCGCGGACGACCAGCTTGTCCCTGCCCGTGAGCCAGCCGAAAAGCCCGCCTTCCGCGTGAGGCGACCAGACGACCGCGAGGCGCGGCGCGATGTTGTTCTTGTCCCAGTCGAAGAAGCCCTTCTTCCCGTTCGCCGGACCCGCCAGATCGAACTGGATGCGCGGGCTCTGGTTCGAGGGGATGCCCTGCTTCATGTTCTCGACGCGTTGATTGAACCACTCGCCCATGCTGACATTGGGCGCCACCTGCAGCCCATTGGTCTCGTACGGCGGCGCGTACAGGCTGTAACGCACCCCGGCGGTGACCGTCAGGTTGGGCCGAAGCCGCCAGCTATCCTGGAGGTAGCCCTCGTATTCATTCATCGCGTACTCGCGCGCGACCGGGTCGCCGACCGCCTGAGCGCTTCCATCTTTGTTGTAGTTGGCCCGCATCGTCGCCTGCGAGAGGACGCCCAGGGCGTTGAGCCAGGCGTCGGCGTAGCCGGCCTGGAAGTTGGAGGCTACCGTCGGCACCGCCAGGCAGCCCGGCGACGTGCAGAAGGAGTTGCCCGGGCTGTAGCGCCGGCCGATGCCCGCCACCCAAGACGGGTTGACCGTCGCGAGGAGGTACGAGGAGCTGTTACGGGTGCTCGGGATCCGGGAGAGCCGGACGTTGGCGCCGGCCTTCCAGGTGTGCGTGCCCTTGAGCCAGGTCAGCTCGTCGACGAAGTTATGGTTCGGCGTCTCGCGCGTGGTGGTGGCGGTGATCGGATCGAAGTTGTCGATGCCCCGGAACGCCACATAGTTCGACTTCAGCTTGCCCTGAACTTGATCGTCGATCCTGGTCATGCCGTAGCGAAAGCTGTTCATCAACGTGCTCGAGACGGCCGCGTCGTAACCGACGGCGAAGCCGTAGTTCTTGAAGATCTGGCTGCTGCGCGCGTCCTGGCCCTCGAACTGCGGCGGGTTGTTGATCGCGTCGTCCTGCGCGTTGAAGCGGACGAACAGGTTGTGCTTGCCCGACTGGTCGAGCTTGGCGTCGACGCGGGCGAGGTAGGTCTTGAGATTGTTCTCGAGCGGAGCCGCGAACCGATAGCTCATGATGTTGTGGCCGTCCTGGCCCGGTTCGTTGGGAAGCGGGTACTGCCTGAAATACTGGGAACCGGCCTGGCTCGGCCCGATCCCGAGCGGGTCGATGGCCCCGATCTGCGCGGGGGTGAGGCCGTACCAGCCCGCCTCTACGGCATGTGTGTTGCTGAACCCGCGCACGGTCCCGCCGGGGCACGCGGCGGCGACCGAACAGCGGTACTGGAGGACGCCGTCCCGGAACGACGCCGAAGGCACGTTTCGCACGGCTGGCTGCTCACTGTTCGAACGAAGCCCTTCGACGTTGGCGAAGAAGAAGACGCGGTTCTTGCGAATCGGCCCGCCGATGGCGCCGCCGAGGATGTTCTTGTCGAGCTTGGGCGCCACGTTCGTCGGCGGCGTCCCGGCCTGCTGCGCCAGCTTGAGGAAGTACTCGTTGCTCGAGGTGCCGGTTCGGCGGGCGACGCCGTACAGCGAGCCCCTGAAGTCGTTGGTGCCGTTCTTCGTGACGAGCGACACCTGCGG
>CAZVOI010000424.1:0-3230 GCA_964628275.1 uncultured Acidobacteriota bacterium
CCAGATCGCCGTGTTGCCGACACGGCCTGCCGGGGCGGCCGTCGTAGAAGTCGCGGTCCAGGTGTTGAACTCGGGATCATACTGGCCCCCCGTGTTGAGATGGCTACTCCCGTCGTGACCTCCCCAGACGATCATGCGCGAGCCCGTCCAGGTCGCCGTGTGAGAGTAACGCGCTGTCGGGGCGGCTGTCGTAGAAGTCGCGGTCCAGGTGTCGGCCACGGGATCGTACTGGCCCCCCGTGTTGAGGTAGGCCAGGTGGTTTGCGCCTCCCCAGACGATCATGCGCGAGCCCGTCCAGATCGCCGTGTGCTGGTAACGCGCTGCCGGGGCGCCTGTCGTAGAAGTTGCGGTCCAGGTGTCGGTCACGGGATCGTACTGGCCCCCCGTGTTGAAGCTGAAGAAGCTCGCGCTGAGGATGCTCCCGCAGGCGCCTCCCCAGACGATCATGCGCGAGCCCGTCCAGATCGCCGTGTTGCCGACACGGCCTGCCGGGGCGGCCGTCGTAGAAGTCGCGATCCAGGTGTCGGTCACGGGATCGTACTGGCCCCCCGTGTTGACGAACGCGCTCCCGCCTCCCCAGACGATCATGCGGGAGCCCGTCCAGATCGCCGTATGCGAGGAACGGGCTGCCGGGGCGCCTGTCGGAGAAGTCGGTTTCCACGCCGTGAACGCCAACAGCCCTGTATCCGTGAAGCCTGCGCTGATCAAGGTGGTGTCGCCTGGCGCTCCGGTCACGTACGAGCCCGCTGGTAGCCCAGCACCACCCGGTCCCGGCGGCCCGATCGGTCCTGCGGGTCCGGTCGCTCCGGGCAATCCCGGGGCCCCGGGCAGACCCTGCGGGCCCAGATCGCCCTTGTCGCCCTTGGGCCCGGGAGGTCCCTCGGGGCCGGCCGTCCCGATGGCCACCTCGAAAGCGTCCCGACGCTCGGCGTCGTCTTCTCTTTCTCGCCCTTCCTGGCGCGACACCAGCAGAAGGTACGAGCCCGAGGCGAGCCCCGGAGGAAGCTGGGCGACGATCGCCACGTCGCTCGCGCTCAGCACCGTCAACGGCTCGCCCGCGAGCGTCACACGGAGATCGTCGTCGTCGTGGCGCCGCTTGTAACGTCTATCTCCCAGGTGCCGGCCCTCGATGTAGAGCCGCTCTCCGGCGAGATCGGCCCAGGCCTGCAACACCACGAGCTGCCGCCGCTCGTCTTTGGCCCGGACGACGCCTTCACCCCCCAACGGCCCCGATGACAGCCGCGATCAGCAACCCGCACGCCAGCCTCGAGCCCGCGCCGCACCGGCTCCGTCCCTGGTCTCCCCGCCCACTTTCCTTCATGGCAACTCTCTCCTTACTGAGCGCTTCCTCAAATCCGCCAGAGAAGCAATCCAAACTCGGCCAAAGACGTCCGGCCGCCGGCCCGCTTAGCCGCACCGCGTACCTTTGGAGGGGAACCGTTCGCTGCGAGGTTAGGCCTCGCTTGGTGAGGAGGCAAACGCCACCGAAGGGTCGCTCGTCTACAAGCCGAAGACGGGGCGCCGGAGGCGGCGTTGTGTTTCGGATCCTGCTGCCGCTCTCGGCGGCAGTGTCTGGCTGGTTCGAAGCGGCGCCCGACATCGTCCTGGCTACGTTGACGGACAGCAGCCGCCTCGCGAGACAAGCGTCAAGGTCGACTGTCAGGGGTACCGCGGATCCCAGAATGGCTCGGCGGGAGCTCCCACGGTCGACGTCGGCCTGCCCTGCGCCCCAGGCCATCGCGGAGGTGCTGAGCGTCCGGGCGGGACACCAGGAGCCCGAAGGGGCACCCTGGCCGACTCTAGCGGGCCACCCCGGTCACATACGGGAGCTGCTGCCAGGTCTCGGGGTGGAGCTGCAGGAGGGCTCGAAAGGCAGCGGCATGCGCCCGCGGGTCGGGCGCCTCCGCGACGTACTGCTCGGCGACGAGGTCTCGCCAACGCAGGAGCTCCCGCCTCAGAGACCGGCTGTCGTTGACTCGCACCGTAAGGTCGGCGAGAGCCATCACTCGCTCGTATGCTCCGCGCAAGCGCTGGAGGTCTCCGGCTCCGAACAGCTTCGAAGCCCGGTTCATCTCGTTGGCAATGGTCAGGAGCTGCTGGCCTCTGGAGAAGCGACCGAAGCGCTCGGGGGACAGACCGGCATGCTGCTGGGTCATCTTCAGACCGGCTCGCCTTCGCCCACCAGGGCAAACGTGATGTCGCGGACCCTCGCGCGCAAATCGGGGTCTTGCAGCTCCATGCCCCGGTTGGCCGCGGCCGGCCGGATGTTGATGAGCGACGTGTACTCGATGCAGCCTTCCCGCCCGCGGCCTGGATAGTAGTTGGCCCCCCAAAGGTCGGCTTGTTGGCTTCCCGCCTCGAGCAGGGTTGCCTCGGCATCGGCGTGCATCTCGCCGCCGATCGCGACGATCCCGCGCTCGACGTCGGCCACGTACTTCACCATGTCCTCGAACCGCACCAACAACCGGCGCAGCTCGGCGGCCTCGATGCGCCGCTCGAGGAGCACGACGTCCGGAGCAGGATCGTCCATGGACACCTGGATTGTCCGGGGACCACCCCGGGAGGGTCAACCCCCGGGCGTCAGTGATGGCAAGCGCTTCACGTCCCGTGGCAAGTCCACGCGCATCTTCGTTCGTGAAGCCGGCCGCCGGCTCAGCATTCACGGCCGCTACACCTCCGTGCCCTGACGCCTCCGCGCGCCCTCATCGACTGCGGCGGCAGCCTGAGCGTCGACGACTACTCAGGCTCGGAAAAATGACCTCCGGACTCTGACCGCAAGAGTCGGATGGTCGCTCGGCCACCGACTGCGTATCTTCATGGTCGAGCATGCAGATCATGAAGAGCCCGGCGCTGATGCTACCGTCGCAAACGATCATGCCGCCGACGCGCGTAGACGACGAGGCCGCCTGGTCGGCCGTCCTGGCGCGCGACGCTGCGTTCGACGGGCGCTTCGTCTACGGCGTCCTGACCACTGGTGTCTACTGCCGTCCCAGTTGCCCGTCGCAACGACCGCTACGAAAGAACGCGGCCTTCTTTGCGACCACCGGAGCGGCCGAAGCCACCGGCCTCCGGGCCTGCCGGCGCTGCGAGCCGAAGGCGGCGATGCCAAAGGCTCTGCGAGCGGTGGAGACGGTGCGCCGCTACATCGAGCAGCACGGCGACGAGACGCTCACGCTCGACGTCTTGTCGAGCCAAGCCGGCCTGAGTCCGCATCACCTGCAACGCGTGTT
>CAZVOI010000425.1:0-2541 GCA_964628275.1 uncultured Acidobacteriota bacterium
CCGGGCCGGCTTCAGCGTCTGGATGCTCGAGACCAAGAAGCCGCGGCTTCTCTTCGCGTACCTCTCGGGCCTGGACGAAGAGCAACACGAATCGGGCCCCGCGAGCCCCGCGGCGATGGCCGTCCTCGAGAAGCTGGACGCGCAAGTCGGACGCCTGCGCGCGGCCGCGGAGAAGCTCGGCGGCGGGCGCGCCTTCTTCGCGGTCGTCTCGGATCACGGCCATTCGCGCTCGACGCGCGAGCTGCGCCTCAACGAGGCGCTGCGCGCCGAGGGGCTGATCCTGCTCGACGGCCGTGGCCGGGTCACCGCCTGGCGCGCGATCGCCTTCGGCGGCGGCGCGGCCGCGATCATGCTGAAGGACCCGAACGACGTCGAGGCGCGGCGCAAGGCCGAGGCCGTCATCGACAAGCTAGCGAAGCTGCCGGACAGCCCGATTCAACGCGTGCTCTCGAGCGACGAAGCCCGCGCCGCGGGCGGCTTGCCCGGCGCGGCCCTGGTCGTGGCGGTGAAGCCGGACGTGCGCATGAGCGGCCGCTTCGAGGATCCGGTGCTCGGACCGGCGCTGCCGCGCGGCGACCACGGCTTCCTGCCGGAGAACACCGCGATGGACGCGTCCTTCCTGGTCGTCGGCCCCGGCGTTCCGGCGAACCGCGACCTCGGCCGCATCGACATGCGCGACGTCGCTCCGACCCTCGCGGCGCTCCTGGGCGTGCCGCTACCCAGCGCGGAAGGCCGCAACCGGCTGGCTGATGAGCGGCGCTAGCCAGGGGAGGTTCCAATCAACAGAACCCGGCTTCTGCGTTCAGCGATCAGCTCGCGAAGCACAACGGCGGAAACATCGACGATGCCGCCAGCTTCGCCTGCGAGACGCCGCGCTAGCGCGAGGCACGCACGCTCGAAGCCGTAGCGGTCGAGCGCAGGAACAACTTGCGCCCGTTGCGCGCGTAGAATCGCGGTCGGAGTACGACGATGTCGCTCAAGCCCTGACGGGAACCGTCCGAAGCGCCAGGGCAACACGACGGGTAGCCCCTTCGTTTGCCAGCGCCGCTCAGCGAACCGGCCGCTCGAAGCCGTAGCGATCGAGCGCCGCGCGACCCTCGGGGCCGAGAACCAACCTTCTGAAGGCTCGGGCAACGGCGGGTTCCACAGTGCGACGGAGGATTGCTCCGCCCTGCTCCAGCTTCGGATGCTGGTCGCTCGGGATCAGGAAGAAACGGCCCTCCTTCTGGAGCGTCGGGGCGAGCGCCAGCGCGTGGGCGATGATGCCGGCGTCGGCGGCGCCCGTCTGCGCGAACTGCGCCGTCTGCGCCACGTTGTCGCCGAAGACCAGCTTGGGCTGCACCGCGTCGTAGATGTTGGCCGAGCGCAGGGCGGCTTCGGCCGCGCGTCCGTACGGCGCGTGGCGCGGGTTGGCGATCGCGATCTTGCGGACGGCCGGATCGACGAGGATCGCCAGGCCCCGCGAGACGTCCAGCTTGGAGGAGTTCGCCGTCCAGAGCACGATGCGGCCGATGCCGTAGACGAAATGGCTGTCCGGCAGCGTCAGGCCTTGCTCGCCGAGCTTCGTCACGTAGTCCACGTCAGCCGAGAAGAAAAGGTCGAACGGCGCGCCGTTGGCGATCTGCGAGAAGAAGTTGCCCGAGGAGCCGTAGCTGACGCGGACGTCGATTCCGAGATTGGCCTTCTCGAACGCCAGCACGATCTCATCCAATGCGAAGCGAAGGTCTGACGCCGCGGCCACGGCAATCGATCGAGCCGGCGGGGTTTGCGCCGAGCCAGGTACGCAGAGGAAAGCGAACGCCAGTCCGATCAGCGCGCGGCGACGTCCCCACACGAGCTCAGCATAGCGAAGCCCCGCGGGTTGACGCTCTGACGGCGGCGTGGGACAAGAACCGCAATCCAAGGAGATTTCATGCGCCCTCGTTTGCTCCCCGTTTCGATCGCCCTCTTCCTCGTCGCCGCAGCATCGGTCGCCACGGCGCAGCCGGCGCCGGCCAAACCGGAAGTCAGCGTGCTGCGCGCGGCGCGGCTCTTCGACGGCGCCGGCGAGCGAACGGTGACGAACGGCGTGGTCATCGTCGAAGGCGGGGTGATCAAGGCCGTTGGAGCGGGACTGGCCGTGCCGGCTGGCGCGACCGTGATCGACTTGGGTGATGCGACGCTCTTGCCCGGTTTCATCGATGCACACACCCACATCACCGGCGAGTCGGGCGACAACTGGTACGTCGACGCGATCAGTGGCATGCGCCGGGCTGTCGCCGAGCGGGCGATCCGCGCCACCGAGCACGCGCGCAAGACGCTCTTCGCGGGTTTCACGACCGTGAGAAACGTGGGCGCCGATGAGTGGATCGACATCGGGCTGCGCAACTCGATCAATGACGGCGTGGTGCCAGGGCCGCGCATCCTCTCCGCGGGACGCGCGCTCGGTGCGCGCGGCGGCCACTGCGACCTGGGTGGCTTCCCTTACATGCTGTTCGGCAAGGAGAGCGGCATCATCGACGGCATCGCGAGCGGCGCCGACCAGTTCCGCGACGCGGTGCG
>CAZVOI010000426.1:0-4788 GCA_964628275.1 uncultured Acidobacteriota bacterium
GAGCGACGTGCTGGCTGGCGTGCTGAAGGCGGAGATCGGGTTTGGAGCTCTGCCCGCGGAGACGCCCGCCGCCGTTCGCCGCGCTCTGCGCATGTGCCTCGAGCGCAACCCGAAGAACCGGCTGCACGACATCGCCGACGCGCGCCTGGTCCTCGAAGAGGCGCTTGACGGGATTGCGGATGTGCCGGCAGGCCCGCCACCTTCAGGGCCCGCGTCGAGCCGCCGCGCCTGGCTCATCGGAGCGGGAACAGCGCTCCCAGCCCTTGCGCTCGGTTGGCTCGGCGGGCGGTCGGGCGTCGGATCCCCGGGCGCCAGGACTTCGCCCTCGGTCACGTACAAGCGGCTCACCTTCCAACCGGGCAACTTCGTCAACGCTCGGTTCGCGCCCGACGGTCAGACTGCCTTCCTGAGCGCCAACTGGCGAGGGCCGGTGCGCGAGATCTTCCAGGTGCGCCCGGACGGCGGTGAGCTCTCGATCGGCGTCAAGGGCTGCGAGCTCATCGGGGTCTCGCGTGAGGGCGAACTGGCGCTCCTCCTGCCGCGCGCTGAGTCAGGGAACCCGTGGAACTTTCGGGGGACGCTCGCGGTGGTTTCGTCGGGCGGCGGCACCCCCCGCGAGCTGGCCGAGGACGTCATTGCCGCCGACTGGCTGCCGGACGGCGGGGGGTTCGCGGCGCTTCGGGAGGCCGATGGGAGGCAGCAGATCGAGTTCCCGTTGGGTAAGCCGGTTTACCGGCTACCAACCCGCGGGTACAAGCTGCGGGTCTCTCCCTCTGGCGATGCGCTCGCGTTCTTCGAGAGGACGACCGACGGTCGCCACGCGATCGTGGTCGTCGACCGGAGTGGCCGACGCGAGGTCTGGTCGTCCGGATGGGCCGACTGGTGGGGTATCGCCTGGTCGCCTGACGGCAGCGAGATTTGGTTCTCGGCGTCGGCGGCCGGCGTAACTGCGAACGTCTATGCCACCGACAGAAAAGGCTCCCTGCGAACACTGCTCGCGGCCCCGGGCACCCTCGACATCGAGGACGTGGCCAAGGACGGCACCGCCCTCGTGGCGCGCGTCGCGTATAGCGACCGGGTGCTCCTCGAGACCTCTGCGAATCCGACCACGAAGCGAGATCTCACGTGGCTGGAGGCCTCCGTCGCGCTCGATCTCTCTGCAGACGGCAGGCACGTCCTGCTTGGAATTCAGTCTGAACGCGAACCGGGTCGCGTGACCGCGTTCCTCCGGCCGACCAGCGGCTCGGCTGCCTTCCGCCTCGGCTACGGCTGGCCCCAGCAGCTCTCCCACGACGGTCGATTTGCGCTTGCGATCCGCGGCGAAACGCTGGTCGTGATGCCGACGGGCGCCGGCGACGAGCGGACGATCGAGACGGGCGTGCCCGATCTCCTATCCGCGCGCTGGCTTCCGGGCGACGAGCGCGTGGTCTTCCTGGGACGCGACCGCGACGGTTCGACGGTGGCGCGAGTGAGCGGCGTCGGAGGCGGCGAAGCGCGCGACCTGGCCGCAGGCCTGAGACTGCGCACCACGTCCTATTACAACCGCTCCGTGTCGCCTGTCTCGCCTGATGGCCGCCAGATCGCCATTGCGGTCGACGGGGGCGTCGCCCTTCTGCCCCTCGATGGCGCGGCGCCTCGGGCGGTTCCCGGGACCGAGCCGAGCGACCAGCCCGTCCAGTGGTCGGTGGACGGCCGGCGTCTTCTCCTCTTCGACCCGCGCGGGCTGCCTTCCCGTCTCGTCGAGCTGGACCTCGCGAGCGGGCGCCGTCGGTCGATCGGCGAGGTCGGCCCCGCCGATCTCGAAGACGTTGCTGGAATTACCTCCGCGCTCGTGACTCCAGACCTCTCGGTCCGCGTCATCACCTTCCAGCGCGTCCGCTCCGATCTCTATCGAGTCGAGGGGCTGCGATGAATCGAATCGGTCCCCGGGCGGCCTGAAATGTCCCTTGCCGCGGGCGCCCGCCTCGGACCGTACGAGATCACCCGCGCCATCGGCGTGGGCGGCATGGGCGAGGTGTATCGCGGACGCGACGCGAAGCTCGACCGCGACGTCGCGATCAAGGTCCTGCCCTCCGACTTGGCGCACGACCGGGAACGGCTCGCCCGCTTCGAGCGCGAGGCCAAGCTCCTGGCGTCACTCAATCACTCGAACATCGCCCACGTCTACGGATTTGAAGCCGCGACGCTGCCCGACGGCTCCACCGCGCATTTCCTCGCGATGGAGCTGGTCGAGGGAGAAGATCTGTCGGAGCGACTGAGGCGCGGCGCAATTCCCGTCGACGAAGCCATCGCCATCGCGAAGCAGATCGCGGAGGGTCTCGAAGAAGCCCATGAGCACGGCATCATCCATCGCGACCTCAAGCCCGCGAACGTGAAGGTGACGCACGATGGCAAGGTGAAGGTCCTCGACTTCGGCCTCGCCAAGGCGCTCGAAGGAGACCCCTCGAACTCCGCGGCGAACTCCCAGTTGTCGCACTCGCCCACCATGTCGCGTCACATGACGGAAGCCGGGATGATCATGGGCACGGCCGCCTACATGAGTCCGGAGCAGGCGCGCGGCAAACCGGTCGACAAGCGGACCGACATCTGGGCCTTCGGTGTGGTGCTCTTCGAGATGCTCGCGGGCGAGCGGCCGTTCAAGGGTGAAACCGTGAGCGACACCCTGGCATCAGTGCTGAAGGACTCTCCCCGGTTCGCCGCGCTGCCCGGATCCACGCCAGCGCGGCTTCGCGGCCTCATCGAGCGCTGTCTGGAGCGCGATCCAAGAATGCGCCTCCGAGATGTCGGTGAGGCGCGGGTGGAGATCGCGAGAGCGGAAGCTGCGGCCCCAACGGAATCGAGCACGGGCAGCGGTGCAGGAACGTCAAAGCCCGGGGTTTCGACCACGGGTCTGGCCAAGTTGGTCGCGGCCACGGCCGCAGTCACCATCCTGACCACAACGTTGGTCATGAATCGCTGGAGGCCGGCCGCGGGATCCCCGAGCCGGGAAGTCACGCACCTCGCGGTGGCGCTTCCGGAGGGCGAAGAGATGGATGCCTTTTCCGCTCTCGCGCTGTCCGAGAACGGAGCGCAGATCGCCTACGTCAGTCGCCGCGAGGGTGTCACTCGCATCTATCTGCGCCGGCTGAGTGAGTCCAGCCCCAGGTTTCTCGACGGCACTGAAGGCGGGACGAGTCCCTTCTTTTCCCCGGACGGACAATGGCTCGGCTTTTTCGCCGGATCCAAACTCCGCAAGATCGCGGTGAGCGGCGGCGGGCTTCAAGTCCTGGCGGACGCTCCGAATCACCGGGGAGGAACGTGGGGTAGCGACGGGTATATCTACTTCGTTCCCTCTTCAGCGGGCGGGGTCTGGCGGGTCGCGGAAGGTGGCGGCACCGCGGAAGAAATCACGCGGAGGGATACCGCGGCCGGTGAGATCAGGCACACCTGGCCGCACGTTATCGCCGGGACAAACACCCTGCTCTTCGGAGTATGGACGGGTCCGGGCGAGGGCGAGCGCAGCGTTGCCGTCCAGACCATCGGCGACTCGGGACACCACGTGCTGGTGAGGAGAGGAGAACATCCCCATTATGCCGCGGCGCCGGGCCTGTTGCTCTACTCACTCTCGGGATCGCTGTTCGCCGTGCCCTGGCGCCCCTCACAGCGCGATCTCGGCGGCGCGGTGCCCATCGTGGCGGCCGAGCACCTCCACGCCGACCTGAGCGAGGGCACGGGGAATTTCGCGATCGCCTCCAACGGCACCCTCGCCTATCTCGAGGGCCGGCCGGAACAGGCCCTTTCGCGTGTGGTCTGGATCGATCGCAATGGAAAACCGGACCCGCTGCCGCTGCCGGCGCGTGATTACGAAACCGTCGCGGTCTCGCCGGACGGCGCCCGTGCCATTCTGCAGGTCCAGGAGGATGTGACCGCTCTATGGATGCTTGACCTGGCCCGGAACACGCTGACGCCGATCGACAGCAGCTCCGGGAGCAGCCAGGCCCCCGTATGGACGGCCGACGGCGGACGCGTGGTCTACCGGGCCACGCGCAAGGGCCTCCGCAACCTCTACTGGAGGGCGGCGGACGGCGCCGGAGCCGAGGAGGCTCTCACCGCCAAGCCGGATGTGGTCCAGACGCCGACATCCGTCTCCACGGATGGCCAATGGCTGGCCTTCACCGAAACCGGCACCACGGAAAGGGGCGGACACGGACTCTGGGTGATGCGGTTGGAGGGCGACCATGAGCTGCGACGCCTGTCCCCGCTTACCAGCGACGACGAGAGGAACGGCCAGTTCTCACCGGACGGGAAGTGGATCGCGTATGAAGCGACCATCTCGTCGCGGACCGAAATCTATGTGAGCCCGTTTCCAGGACCCGGGCCGAAGTATCGACTCTCGACGGACGGCGGTGTGGAGCCTTTCTGGTCCCACGATGGCCGCGAACTGTTCTTCCAGAACGGCGATCGGCTCATCGGAGTGAGCGTGGGCCTCGGTGGGGGGTTTTCATCCAGCCCCCCTCGCATCGTGCACACAGGTCGCTTCCGCAGGTCGCCGAACTACCGCACGACTTCGAGCCTGTCATCCGACGGAAAGCGGTTCCTGCGGATCCAGCAGGTGGAGCCCGAGCGCGCCATCACGCGAATCGAACTGGTACAGAACTGGTTCGAGGAACTGAAGACCGCGGCGGTCTCGAGATGACCGTTTCACCGGGTAGCCGGCTCGGGGTCTATGAGGTCACCTCCGCCATCGGCGCGGGCGGGATGGGCGAGGTATTCCGGGCTCGCGATACAAAGCTCGACCGCGATGTCGCC
>CAZVOI010000427.1:0-12396 GCA_964628275.1 uncultured Acidobacteriota bacterium
CACATGCCGCCGCGCACATACATGGTGGTGGACCCGCGCCGCGACCACAGCTTCCGCCGCCCGCGGCCGGACCTGACTTCCAAGATCGGCTCGCCCAACGCCTGCACCGGGTGTCATCGAGATCACACCGCACAGTGGGCGGCCGCGGCCGCGGAGAGGTGGTGGCCGGGCCTCGCCAGTAAGCCTCACTATGGGGACGCCCTGTACGCCGGCCGCGCGCGGCTGGCGGGAGCCGATCGCCTGCTCGCAGAGCTGGCCGGCGACCCGGAACAGCCAGGCATCGTCCGCGCCACCGCCGTCGAGCTCCTGGGGGCGTGGAGCGGAGCGGCGACGTTGCAGGTCCTGGAGCGCGCGCTCCAGGACGCCGATCCGCTAGTGCGCCTGGCCGCGCTGCAGCCGTTGGCGAGCCTCGAGCCGGTCGACCGTCGCCGTCTGCTCACGCCGCTTTTGGCCGACCCGGTGCGGACGCTGAGGGTCGACGCCGCACGCCCGCTGGTCGCCGTGGCAAGAGATCTCTTTTCCCCGGAAGACCGCGCGCGCCTGGAGGCGGCGCTGCTCGAGTACCAGGAGGCCCAGCGGGTCAACCTGGATCGCGCCGAGGGCCACATGAACCTCGGGACGCTCGCCGTCGAGACGGGCCGGCTCGACGATGCCCAACGCGAGTACCAGGCGGCGATCAGGCTGAACCGCTGGTTCGTCCCGGCCTACGTGAACCTGGCGGACATCTCACGGATGAAAGGCCAGGAGCCGGAAGCCGAGCGCGTGCTGCGGCGCGGAATCGAGATCACGCCCGACGGCGCGGATCTCTACCACGCGCTCGGGCTAGCGCTGGCGCGACGCGAGCGCCTCCAGGACGCGCTCGCGCCGCTGAGGAAGGCGGCCGAGCTGGATCCCGGGAACTCACGCAACGCCTACGTCTACGGCGTCGCGCTGAAGGAAGCCGGCCAGATCGACCGTGCGCTGTCGGTGCTCGAGAAGGCGCACCATGCGCACTCGGGAGACCGCGAGGTGTTGATCGCGCTCGCCACCTTCAACCAGAGCCGGGGAGCGCAGCTAGCCGCCGCCCAATGGGCCCGCAAGCTGCTCGCTCTCGACCCGCAGGATTGGCAGGCGCAGGGGCTGCTGCGCCAGATCGAGACCGAGAGCCGCTGAATGCCAGTCATCGGCTTACCCATTACGACAGCGGAGACGACTCGGACAACCCCTTTGAAGTTGTCGTGGGCAAGACGTCAGGACGAAAGACCGGACAAACCAGCTATGTGCTTTGCCACGAGCCCAAGTCTTTCGACTGGCGCTTGCGCAAAGCCAACCAGCTGGGGCCCGTTCGGCACCGCGGCGAAGAAGTTCTTGTCTTGTGTTCTGGGAGCGTCCTGAATGACCAAGTCACGAAAGACCGGCCGCAAGGCGGCGCGGCAAGTACCGGAGACCGCCCCGCGACGGATTCCTTCAGCTGCGGTCGCGCTCGCGGCGGCCGTCGCGGCCGGCGGCGCCGTCCTCTGGTGGAACGCGGCTCGCCGCGTCGAGACGGAGCGAGCCACGCCGCCGACCGCGACCCGAGCTGCGACGCTCTCGGCCTCGGCGCCTTCGCTCAAGAAGCTCGAGGGCCGGTGGGTGCGGAAGGACGGCGGCTACGTCGTCGAGATCCGGAGCGTGGAACCGAGTGGCAAGCTCGACGCCGCGTACTTCAATCCCCGGCCGATCCACGTGGAGAAAGCTGAAGCCGCCCAGGAGGGCGCCCTGACGCGGTTGGTGATCGTGCTCCGCGACGTGAACTATCCCGGCTCGACCTACACGCTTACCTACGACGCAGCCAGCGATCGATTGTTCGGCAACTACTTTCAAGCCAGCCAGGGGCAAAACTTCGACGTGGAGTTCGGCCGGCAAGGGCGGTGATCGAGAGTCGAGCGCCGCCGACCGGATCACGGCGCTCAGCGACCGCGCTCTGGAGATCTCTACCACGCGCTCGGGCTGGTGCTGGCGCGGCGCGAGCGCCTCAGGACGGCTGGTTCCGCTGCAGAAGGCCGCCGAATTGGATCCGCACAGGCCGGCTGCGACGACGCTGGGGTCGATCAGTCTTCAGGTTTCCCTGGGCGGCGGCCTTCGCGACCGGCTGCCCGGTTTCTTGGTACGCGGCGCCGCCCAGTCTTCCCATCGCAGGCCCGCGACGCGCTCGAATTCGCGTACGTTGGAGGTCACGAGCGTCACGCCGAGGCGTCGAGCCTGACCGGCGAGCAGGACGTCATAGGCGCCGATCGGTCTTCCGGTTGCTTCGAGCTCGGCTCGCAGCGTCCCCGCTTCTCTCGCGTCCTGGTCATCGAACGGCGTCCACTCCAGCGGCCCGGCGAAGAACGTTCCGAGTCGCTGCGCATTGAATTCCTTGTGCCGGTTCTTGGCGACTCCATACCAGAGCTCGAATGCAACCACCGATGACAGCAGGATCGTGGCCTGCCTGGCCAACGCGCGCTGGAAGCGTCGCCGGACTTCGCCCGGGGCGCCGTTGATCAGCGCAATGCAGGCATTCGTATCCAGGAGGTACCGCGTCACCGAAACATGTCTCGCACGGGAGGCACCGGTTGACGACGACCATCAGGCATGAAGGGCTCAGTCCCAGACCGATCGAGTTCGGCAAACCACGCCGTAACGTCGGTGAACAGTGGTTCCATCAGCACGCCGCGCCCGACTCGCCGCACCCGGACACGGTCGCCTTCGAACCTGAGCTCCCGAGGGAGTCGCACGGCTTGACTCCGGCCGTTCCGAAACAATCTGGCAGTGGTCGTCATCGCTCAGCCTCGATCATGATCTATATCCAAAGTATAGACCATGGCGCTCGCTTTCCGGCGACTCTCAGCGACCGCGGTGGGGGAGGCCGACGCGCGCCAGGATCGCCTCGAAGCGCGGGTCCCCATGCAGCGCCCGATACAGCGGGCTCGCACCCAGGAAGACGGCCCAGGCGTCGCGGACGGCCAGGCCCTCCTGGATGCGTTCGAGCGCGCCGTCCGGGTCGCCCAGCGCCAGCAGTATCGCGGCGCGCTGGCAGGGTGAGACGAACGTGTTGTCCGCCAGCGCGTCGAGCGCTTCGAGCTCGCGGCGAGCGGCCTCGGTCTCAGCCAGGCGAGCCAGCGCGCAGGCGAGCTGTGTCCGCATTCCCGGACCCTTGACCATCAGTTCGACGGCGCGGCGAAGCGCATCGATCCCGGCCTGCTTCTGGCCGAGACCCACGCTCGCGAGCCCCATGCACCAGTGACCAAAGAAGACCTTCGGCCGAAGCTCGACGGCGCGGCGCGCCAGCTCCAGCTCCTGGTCGAACTCGCCGGCGATCTCGTGGACGAAACAGCGCAAAGCACTCGCGGCGCCCGAGAGCGGGTCGATGCGGAGCGCCTCGTCCAACGTTCGGGTCGCGCCCGGAAGGTCGCCGCTGATCATCAGGAAGAGCCCCTGCCAGACATGTACCGAAGCCGCCCCGGGCTGGAGCGCCACGGCGTGCGCGATCGCGCTCGACGCGCCCGCCCAGTCCCAATCCGAGAAGAGCCGCGCGAAACCGCGCGAGACGTGCGCTTCCGCCAACCCGGCATCCTGCGCCAGGGCTCGCTCGGCGCACCCGGCCGCGATCGTCCAGGCATCCAGCGGGGGCTGCAATCCCGCCAGGCCGAGCATCAGGTGCGCGTCGGAAAGGCCGGCGTGGGGAGCGGCGTAGAGCGGGTCGAGCTGGGCGGCCTCGCCGAAATAGGCGAACGCCTTGCCGAGGTTCTCGGGATCGAAGCGTGACCAGAAGTAACGTCCGCGCATGTACGCCTCGAAGGCCTTGGGCTGGGGCGTGTGGCGTGGGCCGGCGCTGGCGCGGCTCGTCGGCGTCAGGCGCGGACGCAGCGCCAGCGCCATCCGTTCGGCCAGCGCGTCCTGGACCGCGAACAGGTCGGTCCAGTCGGCGTCGAAGGACTCGGCCCACGGCCGCATCGCCGCGGGCCGCGGCACCAGCTGCACCGACAGGCGCACGCGCTCGCCGTCCCGCTGCACCGTGCCCGTCACCACCGCGTCGACGCCCAGCTCGCGCGCGGCGTCGCGCGGGGGGGTCGGCGCCTCGGCGTAGTGAGCCACGGCCGCGGTCGGCCGGACCAAGAGCCCGTCGAAAGCGGTTAGCCGGCCGATCAGCGCATCCGCCATGCCGAGCCCCAAGTGCGCTTCGGTTTCGGGGCCGAGGCACGCGAACGGCAGCACCGCCAGCGACAGCCCCGGCGGCGCGCTCGTCGTCCGCATCGCCCCACTGAAGCGGTAGCCACGCCGCGGCACGGTTTCCACCCAGGAGCGTCCATCCGGCTGGGAGTCGATCAGCCGGCGCAGCGCCGACACCGTGACGCTCAGGTTGGCGTCCTCCACCGCGGCGTCCGGCCAGACGCGCGTCATCAGCTCTTGCTTGGAGACCACGTCGCCCCGGGCGTCGACCAGCGCCCGCAACAGCGCGAAGGCCTTCGGGGTGAGCGGAACCAGGTCCGCGCCGCGCCACAGCACGGATTTCTCGGGATCCAGGCGAAACGGCCCGAACTCGAAGACGCCAGGATCGGCCATCAGCGCGTAGCGGCGTGCCCTTTTGGAAAACTCTTGGAAAGGCTTCGGCGACTCGACCGGGGATGCGGCGAGCCCGCGCCTATCTTCTCCGACAGAAGCCTGGGCAGGCAATCACGCGCCCGGCAGCAGAGAGGTGAGCGTCGTGAACGTATTCGTCGTCGAGGATGACCCGGATCTTCGGGAGTTCGTGGAGTCGCTCCTGGGGACACACCATCGCGTGCGCGCATTCCCATCCGGCGAGAGCGCGCTCGAAGCGCTGCGCACCGCGCTGCCGGACGTGCTGCTGTGCGATCTCTCGCTGTCCGACATGAGCGGCGAGGATGTCGCGCAGGCGGTGGCGTCCATGAAGCGACGGCCGCAGGTCGTCTTGATGTCGGGCGAGCACCACCGGCTCGACCGCGCGCGCCCGCTGGCGCAACACGTGATTCAGAAGCCCTTTTCGATCCAAGAGTTGACGAGTGTGCTCGAAGCGAGCCTGGAGGCTTGATATGAAGAAGCAGATGCTGACCCTCGAGATGACGCGTGGCGTGCTGGCCGCTTCACTGATGCTCGGCGTCGCGGCCTGCGGAACCCAGAACGACGGTGTGGCGATGCCGACCCCGCTCGGCTCCGATTCCGGCGGCAGCGCTGCGTCGCTGGGCCAGGTGCCGGCGCCGCTGGCGGGCCTCTGGAAGCTCGACTCACTCCAGGAGGCGGGCCAGCCGGCGGTGAGCGTCACGTCGCCCGAGCGCTTCACGGCCCGCTTCGGCAGCCAGGGTCAGGTCGACCTGGTTGCGGACTGCAACCGCTGCACCGCGGCCTTCACCGCAACCGAGGCAACCCTGAAGGTCAACCTGATGGCGTGCACCGTCGCGTACTGCACGACCGCTCCGCTCGACACCAAGTTCGCGGGCCTGGTCGGGGCGTCGACCGGGTGGTCGGTGTCGGGTGAAAGATTGAGTCTGGTTTCGTCGTCCGGCACGCTGCGCCTGAAGCGCTGAGCGCTGATGCGGCGGCGGTCCGCAACGCGGACCGTCGCCGCGCCAGTTACGAACCGCCGGATTCGTTCAGCGCTCGGACGGCGCGGAACAGATCGCCCGTCCGGTAGAAGTCGACCGCGACCACGTTGGACCGCTTGCCGCGCTGGGCCTGGCACTGGCGGGCGCGAGCCAGCAGCGCCTCGTAGGCGTTGACGATGCCCGCGTTGCTGGGCTTCGGCGCCGGTGTCGTGTCGATCCAGTTGTTCATCAAGAAGAGAGAGCCGGACGTCCCGCCACGATTTGGCACGCACGACAGCTCGGATGGGTGGTGGAAGGAGTAAGGAGTCTCCTGCATCGCCTCGAACGCCGGGTGGATCCACGCGACGCCCGGGCGGCCGGACTCGGTGAGCACGAGCAGTCGCTGGCGCAGATCGATCATCTCTCGCAGCGTCGGCCACGGCGCGGCCGCCGCGCCGCGATAGACCAGGCCGTCCAGCCCGCTCTCGACGAGGACGTCGGCGAGATCCTGGGGCGACACGTAGTCCTCGATCACCAGGATCAGCACCTCGCTCGGGTTCTCGACCATGAACTCGTGGATCACGCCCAGCGCCTCCGCCAGCGGCGTGGCGCCCAGCTCGCAGAACCCGTGACAGAGGTAGAGGCTCCGCGGGCCCTCTTGCTTGCCGGTGAGATGGTCCCGGATCCGCATGGCCGCCTCGACGCCTTCCTTCCCGACCGCCTGCTCGAGCTTCGCCCGAAGGCCCGGGTCGGTGCCGAAGTCGGTCTTCACGCGGCTCTCCACTGGGAACCCGTAGTGCACGTCGACGAGCAGCGCGCGAATCCCGTCTCCGAGCTGGCCTGAAATGCCCCTTTCCTGCTGCGGGAAGAGCCAGTTCGGGATGTCCGCGGCCGACATCGAGTTGTGGGTTCCCGGGAAGACGACTTGGTCGAGTCGCCGCGCGCACAGCTCGGGCGCGCCGTTGCAGGCGTCCGTCGCGGAGCGAACCGCGACGTCCCGGGGCCGGCCGGCGAGCGCGATGGCCGCCACGAAGGCAGCCGCCAGCGTGACCACGACCCCCATGCGCTGCGCGGCGCTGGACGCGGCCGAGGGCAGTGTCGCGGCCTGGGGCTCGGGCATGGCGCTGAGCACGATCTCGAAGATCTCCCGAAGCCCGACGAAGGCGAGGGCGCCGCCGAGCAGCATGCTCGCGAGTGACGCAGCGTCCGCGGGCCGGAGCAACGCGAAAGCTCCGCCCGCCAACAAGACCGCGCTGCGCAGCAGCCGTCCGCGGACGCCGCCCGGCGGATCTTCGAGCCAGCCCAGGAAACGGCGAGCGCTCGCGCGGTAGTCCAGCCGCTCAATCAGGGAACGGCCGGCGGCTTGGAGCACGATGCCGATACCGGCGAAGACGAAAGCCCAGACCCGCAGATTCCCGCTGAATGCGTCCCAGAGCCCCGCGGCCGCCCGCCTGGCGAGCGGAGCCTGAGGCAGCAGCGAGACGATCGCGCGACCCGCCGGGACGAGCAGCAGCAGCACCAGCCCGGCCACCAGCAGATCCAGCCCGAGCCGGACCAGGCCGGCTCGCCGATTTGCCGTCGTCAAGACTCCGATCGCGGCGAGCAACGCGCCGCCGAGGAAGAGCGTGGCGGTGAGCCAGAACGACCGCCGCGCGACCTGCCACAGCCGCAGCACGATGCGATCCATCGGGCTTTCGCCCAGTGAAGCCAGGATCCCCTGCACGCGCGCCGGGACCTTCGCAGCCAGCGCCGGGTTCGTCGTCGCCAAGGCGCTCTTCAAGAGCACGCCGACGTCGGGCACCGCGACGATCAGGCTCCGGCCGCCTTCGGAGAAGAGGCTCGCGTGGGCCGTGCGCGCCGTGGTTCGCACGAGCGCCCGGAAGCTCGCGGTGGAGACGGCTCCGTTGGCGGTCGCGAGTATCAAGGGCCGAAACGCCGTGAGGTCCGGGTTCTCCTTGATGACCGCGCCGGTCAGCCGTTCCGCCACGAACGCGGCGACTCGCGGGTCCGCGAGGCTCGTGGCTAGTCGTTCGCCGAAGGCGTCGGGGAACAGCAGGGCGCGCCGGGCGACGCTCAGGATCGCGCCCAGGCTCAGCGACAATACGCCGACGCTGATCAGCAGCTCAGGGGCCACCCGCCTGACCCGCTGCAACAGCATTCCGCCGGATCGTAGCAGTTACACTGTGATCCCGAAGCCGGGTACTGAAGCCGGGTACTGAAGCCGGAGGGCGCGCCGCATCACGCTGGAGTTGCTGGTGGCGGGATGAGGTGAAATGCGCTCCATCACAAAGGAACAGATCGAGAACTCTTCACCGGCCTCAGTTTGCAGTGGGGGAAGAAGCCAACAACGAAGAGCTATTGAGATGAAACCGAAACGACATCGGGAAGCGGCTCAGATTGGCGCGAACACCCTTGGCAACAGCCCCAGCCGCTTGACCCGACGGCCGAATGTCCGGGCATCAAACGAGGCCATCCTCTCGCAGTCGCGATAACTGGCATGGTGAAGGGCATCGGCCATATCCAGTCCGGCTTCGCGGCGGGCAAGCGCCTGCGAGAGCGTCTCGCGGTCTTCAACCGTGACGTGCGCCAGGCCCAGCAGGTGGTGGAGCACCCGCGCGACTTCCCGCGGAGCGAATTCATAGTAGCCGCGCATCACCCATTCCAGCTCCAGCACCACCGTCTTGCATACCATCAATGGCTGTCCGGACTCGATCAGGCGGCGGGCCGCTTCATGCTGCCGCGCAGCCTCGGCGTCTGCCTTGTCCGCAATGTAATAGCGGGCGAGCACATTGGTGTCGAGCCCGATCATGGTTTCAGCAGGCTGGCGGCGTCGAAATCCGAGGGCAAGGCCCGCTTGCGGCTGGTCAGCATGCCAAACCCGCTGACCGGCGTAGGGGCGGGCGAACTTCGCACGCGGAGTTCCACATGATCGCCCATCACGGAAAACTCGATCCGGCTGCCCTGGCGGATGCCCAGTTGCTGCCGCACCGGCCCGGGGATGGTGACCTGGCCCTTGCTGGTGACAGACGTGGTTCGCAGAGGCGGCTCCTTGTAATACCTGGTAAGAATAGCACCCGGCGGGGCCATCGTCGCGATCCGCGATGCATGAGGACCTGAGGAACTCGGTCCACCCGAGAAGAAGGTGAATGGAAGGCCGCCTGGGGCTAGAAGCTGAATGTGCTAAGGTATTACTTCTCAATACCAGCAGGAGCAGCGATGACCATGACCGCAGTTCGCCCTGTGGCGATCAAGATCGAAGCCGATATCAAGGAGCGCGTGAAGCGCTTGGCTATCGCTCGCCAGCGCACACCGCATTGGCTCATGCGCGAGGCCATCCGCCAGTACGTCGAGCGCGAGGAAAAGCGCGAGACGTTCCGTCAAGACGCCATCAACGCCTGGAACGAGTACCAGGCCACGGGTCTGCACGTGACGATGGCAGAGGCCGATGCCTGGCTTGCGAAGCTGGGGGCCGGCAAGGACGCCAAGCCGCCTGAATGCCACGTCTGATCTGGTCGCCGGATGCCCTGCGCGACGTGCAGCGTCTCTGCCGCTTCCTGGCCGCGAAGAACATCGAAGCGGCCAGACGCGCGGTGAACTCGATCCGCGAAGGGGTGAAGGTCATCGCACGTCAGCCAGGCATTGGCCGCCTCGCCGAGGAAATGGAGCCTGAGTACCGGGAATGGCTGATCGACTTCGGCGACAGCGGCTATGTGGCGCTGTACCGCCATGACGGGAAGACGGCGGTGATTCTGGCCGTGCGCCACCAACGGGAAGCCGGGTACTGAAGCCGCAGGGCGCGCCGCATCACGCTGCATGGGCGCCTATTTGGGATGGGTGGAGTTCTTCGGGAACCAGACGCCCAGAACACTGGCGTCGAGCACGTCGAAGCGGACGTTGGGGTGGCGCGCGCGCAGGGAACAGCGCGCCCACTTGCTTTCGAGCTGACGCAGCGCGTTCTTTCGCTTCGCGACGGTCAGCCGCCGCCATTTCACTTCGGCCACGAGCAAACGCTTCGCGTCGTTCGGGTCGGGCGCGACCAGGTCCAGTTCGACTTCGCTTTCCCAATACCGCTGCGCGCCGGGGAAACGCGCCCGGCAGAAGTCTTCAAAGACCGTGGCGGCGTGGTCATGGATGAGCTTTCGCTTCTCCGTCGCCGGGTAGGTCCGCCACCGGCTTTGATGCGGCGAAAACACTCGGAACCAAAAGCGCATCGTCGGATCCTGGATGCGGTAGAGCGTCCTCCGGGTCGAGCGCAAGCTTTCGCCGAAGGGCAGCTCGCGCGACAGGACGGAGGCGTCCAGCAGTTGTTGCAACAGCCGCGAGAGGTTCGTCTGCGCCGTGCCGAGACGGGAGGCGATTTCCGAAGGCCGTTCCGCGCCCCGGCCCACCGCTTCCAGGACGGCCACGGCGTTCAACCCGACGACACCCTCGTCGCGCAGAATCCGCTGCGGCTCCTGTTCCATGTAGGGGGCGAAGTCGAAGTAGAGCGACTCCACCAGCGCCACCACGTCCTGCCCGGCCTCGACGAACTCCCAATACTTTGGGATGCCGCCGACGCAGGCGAATTGTTCGAACGATTCGAGGTCGCCCGGCTCTTGTCCGCAGGCGGCGCAGAACGCCGCGTAGTCCATCGGTCGAACGTGCAGGAGTTTTCGGGCCCGACCATAAAGCGGTGCGGCGCGGTGCAGGAACAGGCCGTTCATCATGCGCGTGCTGGAGCCGGCGAGAATCAGCAGGCAGCCGCGCGGCAACGAATGGTCCAGCCACTTCTGCAACTGGCTCGGCAGCGAAGCGTCCACCGCCGTCAGGTAGGGGAACTCGTCCAGGCACAGCACGAAGCGCCGCTTTTGCAGCGCGAGAATTTCGAGCAACTCCGGCCAGGTCTTGGGGACAAGCTGCGTTTCGAGTTGCGGGCGGAGGTCGGCGAACACCTGCTGAATCTGGATGTCGCGCTGGGCCTCGATGGCCTGGCTGTAAAGGCCGGCACGGGCTTGAAGCCACTGCCGCAAGAGCCGCGTCTTGCCGACGCGCCGCCGGCCAAACACCACCAGCAACCCGCCGCGCTTCGCCGCCGCGTCCAGTTCGTGCAACTCCGCGGCCCGGTTGACGAAGGCCATGTTCACGGCGGACAAGTTTACGGGCAGGCTTGATGCACGTCAAACATTATGTTTGCCGATCATAATCTACCCAGCACCGGCGGAAGGACAGAACCATGAAAACCAACCGCAGGCCCGCCTTCGTGAACACCGGTCTAGGCAATCTTTCGCCGTGGCCCTGCTGGTTGTCTCGAGCCTATGTCCGCGGCGTTTGGCCAGGCCTCGGAAGCCTGACGCGTCGCGGCAGCATTCGGCGCGGATCGTAGCAGCTACAATCGAGGCCTGAAGCGGATTCTGCTCGTCACGACCGTCGCGCTCGCGACAGGCGGCCCGGTGGTCGGCCAGGCCGCGCCGCGAAGCGCACCGAGCCCGGCGGCCGCGCCCGGCCAGAAATGGACCGGCGATCTCGACGGCCTGCGCGAACGTCGCATGATCCGGGTGCTGGTCGTGGTCGGGCGCGAGACCGTCCAGTACGTCAGCAACATCTACAAGTACTGCATCGCTTGTCAGCTCGCGATGCAGGAGCGGGAAGAGCGCCACAAAGCCATCGATTCGCTCCGACCACGCCCACCGAAGTAACAGGTGCGCGGCCTCTACTTTCGATGCCGAGCCTCGGCCCGAACGGGGCTCTGTCTGTTGTTCGCCGCGACGGCCGCGGCTGGCGATGAAGCGAAGCCACCCCGCGTCGAAGAGATCGGGGGGCGCCTCGTCGTCTCCGGCGGGACGATCGTGGTGGCGGCGGACTCCGACGGTCTGGTCAGCAACTCGTCGCTCGCGACCAAGGCCGAGACGCCTCTCGTCGAGACTCCGCGGAGCGTGACAGTCCTGGATCGGCGGACCCTCGACGAGCTGCAAGCGATCAACCTCACGCAGGCGCATGACTACACGCTCGGCTTCTCGAGCGAGGACGAACGCGGCCCCGGGTTCGATCGCGGGTTCCGGGTGGGCTTCTACGACCTGCGCCGGGACGGCCTGCGCACCTATGCCTGGAGCGTGCGCGAGCCGGCGGCTCTCGATCGGATCCAGTACCTGCGCGGCCCGGCCGCCGTTCTCTACGGGGACGGCAGCCCGGGCGGACTCGTGAACCTGGTGCTCAAGAAACCGCTGCCCCTGTCTCAACGCACGTTCAGCCTCGGCGCAGGCGAGCTGGGCTATCGGCGCGCGACGGCCGATCTCACGGGCCCGCTCTCGAGCGGACGCGGCGTCCGCTATCGGCTGGTGGCGGCCGCCGAGGGGCTGGAGAGCGGCTTTGACAACGGCGAGTCGCGGGTGAGCGTGTTGCCGATGCTGTCCTTCGACCTGGGACGCGCGGTGACGCTGCACCTCGACGGCGAGTACTACGATCAGCGTGGCCGCGGGTATCGGCACACGCTGCCCGCCACCGCCGAGACCGAGCGCGGAGACTTCTCCGCGATCCCGTGGGACTTGAACATGGCGTCGCCGGATGACGCCTGGCGCGGCTGGAACGTCTCCGGCGGGCTGCGGCTCGACGCGCGGCTAGGGGAGCGAGCGGCGCCCCACGTGGCGGGCCGCTACACCCAGATCGACGGCGATCTCGACTTCCAGGCCCTGGCCGGCCTCGCCGCCGATGGCCGCACCGCGCAGCGCTTCGCGTACCGCGAGAAGAGCGTGTGGCACGAGTCTCAGTCCGACGCCTTCGTCACGTTCTCGGCGACGAGCGGAGCGGTCTCCCACCACATCGCAGATCAAAGCCGAGGTCGTGATTCCCAAGGGCGGCGCGGAGGGCATTTTGCTCACGC
>CAZVOI010000428.1:0-1810 GCA_964628275.1 uncultured Acidobacteriota bacterium
ATGCGCTTGCCCGGCGGTTGGGATATCAGGAGTATCCCCGTCAGAGCTTCATCGACGACTACCTGCGCATCACCCGTCGATGCCGACGCGCGATGGAGCGCGTCTTCCACGAGGAGGCCGGATGAGTGAGCGTCGCACCGCCTTGATCACCGGAGCCTCGAGCGGCTTCGGCGAGGAGTTCGCCAGGCTCTTCGCGAGGGACGGCTTCGATCTGGTGCTCGTCGCGCGGAGCGGCGCGAAGATGGAGGAGCTGGCGCAGCTACTCGACCAACGGTTCGGCAGCACGACGATCGTGCTGCCGAAGGATCTCTCGCGACCGCACGCGGCGGGAGAGCTCGTCGACAACCTCCACCAACGCGGCGTCACGGTCGACGTCTTGGTGAACAACGCGGGGTTCGCGCAGTACGGGCCGTTCGTCCAGGCCGAGCCCGCGGAGCTGCTCGACATGTTGCAGGTGAACGTCGTGGCGCTGACCGAGCTAACCCGCGCGCTCCTGCCCGGCATGGTCGAACGTGGCTGGGGCCGGGTCGTGAACCTCGGCTCCGTCGGCTCGTTCGCTCCGGCGCCCATGACCGGCGCGTACGCGGCTACGAAGGCTTTCGTGCTGTCGTTCTCTTTGGCGCTGACAGAGGAGCTGAAAGGGACGGGGGTGACCGTCACCGCGCTCTGCCCGGGGCCTACGGAGACCGGGTTCCAGGCGCGAGCCGCCATGGCCGACTCCAAGTTGATCGCCGGACGGCGCTTGCCCTCGGCCGACGAGGTCGTCCGCGCCGGCTACGCGGCGATGCAGAAGGGCCGGCCGTATCTCGTTACCGGCACCACGAGCAAGCTGTTCGCGTTCGGGAGTCGATTCCTGCCCAGGACGACGGCCGCCAAGATCGCAGCAAAGTCGCAAGAAAGGATGGATCACTAGACGACCGTGGATCGACGCTCGATCTTAGGGCGCTCAATCTTCGGTGGTCTTGCTGCCGATACCAGTCGGCATGAAGGTGTTGGCGACCCCGGAGGCTCGATCGCATATCCGCGAACGCGGCGGGTTGCTGTTCGTGTGGGTGAAGCGTCACGGAAGCATCCGTGGGGTCCTGCGCCTGTTGCACACCTCGACCGAGCCGCCGCCCGACGCTTTCGAATGGCAGCGCGTGGAGGCGAAGGGGTTCGTCCTGTTCCTGCCACCGGGCTTGCGAAAGCCGAGCGAACTTCATGTGGTGGTCCGCGGCTTCCTCAGGCGTAGGGTCGAGGTGTTCTGGGAGGGCTGCGCCTTCATCCTGTAGCGCGCGCTACAGCTGATCGATCGGTTCCACGTCCGCTCGGGGTCCGTACGCCGGCGCTTTTACGTGGCCGGCCTCCAGCAAGCGTTGCACGCGACCGCGGTGTCCGATGTACGGCTCAAGCAGCTCCAGCATCCGATCGTCGGTCCCTCGGGGCTCGCCGGCCAGCGCCCAACACACGATGTCCGGCAGGTGGTAGTCGCCGACCGAGACCGCGTCGGCGTCCCCGAGCGCCAGCCTCGACACCTCCGCCACGGTCCACGGACCCACCCCTGGGACCTGCGAGAGGCGGCCTTTCGCCATCTCCAGCGGGAGCGCCGCGGCGGCCTCGAGCCGCGCGGCTTGCGCGCACGCGGCTCGGACCGTCTCGGCTCGCCGTTGTTCCACACCCCAAGGGTGGAACGCGAAGTACGGCGTCTCGGCCATGAGATCCGGGTCAGGTGGAAGGAACAGTCCGCTCTCCCCGGGCGCGGGGCCGCTCGTGGCCAGGACCATCGCGCGGTAGGCACGATGCGCCTCCACGCCGGTCACCTTCTGCTCCA
>CAZVOI010000429.1:0-6835 GCA_964628275.1 uncultured Acidobacteriota bacterium
GCTCCCTTCGCCAGCGCGCAGGCGAACGCGCAACGCTTCGCGCCGGGCGCCGTGCCGCCGCCGCGGTCCGCCGACCCGCAACGCAAGGCCAAGCTGAGCGCGGCTTACCTCGAAATCGATGGCTCCTTCCGCGCCTACGCCGAGCGCTCGCCGGTGCCCGGTGTCGCCTGGGGCGTGATCGTGGATGGCGAGCTGGTTCACACGGGAGCGGTCGGCTTGCGCGACGTCGCCGCCGGCGAGGCGGCGAAGCCAGACTCGGTGTACCGGATCGCCTCGATGACCAAGAGCTTCACGGCGCTCGCGATCCTGAAGCTGCGCGATCAGGGCCGGCTCTCGCTCGACGACCCGGTGGCGCGGTACGTCCCTGAGCTGGCAGCGCTCGCCTACCCCACCCGGGACTCCCCGCTGCTCACGATCCGGCATCTGCTCACGCACTCCGAGGGCTTCCCCGAGGACAACCCCTGGGGCGACCGCCAGCTCGCGATCCCGGACGGCCAGATGTCGGCGTGGATGCGCGGCGGGATACCGTTCTCCAACGCACCCGGCGTCGCCTACGAATACTCGAACTACGGCTTCGCGATCCTGGGGCAGGTGGTGGCGCGCGTCTCGGGGACGCGCAACCGCGACTTCATCGATCGCGAGATCCTGAAGCCGCTCGGCATGAGCTCCACGCGCTGGGAAGCGGCCGGGATCGCCGACCGCGTCGCCAAGGGCTACGGCCGCGAGGGCGAGCAATGGACGCTGGAGACGCCGCTCGCCGACGGCTCGTTCGGCGCGATGGGTGGGCTCTACTCTTCGGTCCCCGACCTGGCGCGCTACGTCTCCTTCTTTCTCTCCGCCTGGCCACCGCGCGACGACGCGGACCCGGGTCCCGTCCGCCGCGCCTCGCTCCGCGAGATGCAACAGGCCGCGCGTCCCTATCGCGCCAGCGCGCGACGCGCGCCGATCGACGGCGACCTGGTGCTGCGTGCAGGCGGCTATGCCTTTGGCCTCGCGGCCACGCAGAGCTGCCGTCTTGCGCACATCGTCGCCCACTCCGGCGGCTTGCCCGGCTACGGCTCGCAGATGCGCTGGCTGCCCGAGTACGGAGTCGGCGTGGTCGCGTTGGCCAACCGCACCTACGCCGGTCCGGGACGCCCGATCGACGAAGCGCTCGAAGCCCTGGCGCGCAGCGGAGCGTTGCAGCCGCGCGTGACCCAACCCTCGGCCCGCCTGCTGGCGATCCGCGACGCGGTCGACGCGCTGATCGGCGGAGCCGACGACGCCAAGTGGGATGGGGTCGCAGCCGACAACCTGTACCTCGACCGATCGCGGGAAAAGCGACAGCAGGACCTCGCCGAGCTGCGCGTCCGCCATGGCCCATGCCGCCCCCACGGCATGATCGAGGCGGAGAACGCGTTGCGCGGCGAGTGGCGACTCGCTTGTGAGCGCGGCGCGCTTCGCGTCGAAGTCACGCTCGCGCCGACCGAGCCGCCGCGCCTGCAGTTTCTCGAAACCACATCGATGCTGCCGGCCAGCGACAAGCTGCGCGCCGCGGCGGTCCGCCTGGCCTCGGCCGTCGGCGCCGCTCCGGAACGAACCCTGACGACACTGCTCGCGCTGGGCGCGGACTCCGCCGCGGCGGCTCGCGCCGTATCCGCGGCGGCCGCGTGGGGCTCCTGCCGCGCCGGCGAGGTCCAACGCGGCGGCGGCAATGACGCGACGCTTCGCTTCAACTGCGACAAGGGCGACCTCGACGCGCGGTTGGTCCTGGACGCTTCGGGCGAACGGCTCGAGACGGTCACGTTGGCAGCGGCGCCCGGCCAGAGCTGCATCCCCTGAGAACCAACGTCCTCGGTGGGCTCGCGGGTTGTCCGAGCCGGGTGACAACGCCGGCCCCGGACCCGCGCCGTCACAGGGGCTTCCGTCGGGCGCGACTCTTGCTAATGTCTCGGATGTGAAGATTGCGCTCGCTGTCACAACGCTCGCGGTGGCGGGCCTGCTCGCCGCTCAGGCCCAAACGCCGGACAAACCGCGGGACATCCCGACCTTCGGCGTCAGCACCGAGCTCGTGTACCTCCGCTTCCACGTCGAGAAGAAGGGCGGCTACCTCGACAACCTGAAGCCGGAGCAGATCCGGGTTCTCGAGGACGGCAAGCCGCAGGAGGTCGCCCTGCTCGAGACGCCGTCGATTCGCGAGCGCACGATTCCCGCCGAGGTCACCTTGGCGCTCGACGTCAGCAGCAGCGTGATGGAGCCGAAGCTGATCGACGAGGCGCTGGTCAAGGACGTGTTCTTCGCGAGCCTGCACGAGAGCGCCAAGGTGGGGCTGTGCGCTTTCGGTGGCGAGCTGCGCTGCTTCGTGCCGCCGACGCGCGAGGTCGAGAAGCTGATGCGCGGCTTTCAAGAAGCGATGCGCTTCGGCTGGGAGATGCGCCGCGAGGGCACGCGGCTCTATGCCTCGGTGGCCGACATGTGCAAGAACGAGGCGAACGCCGCCAAGACGCAGCGCGCGATCATCATCTTCTCGGACGGGATCGACAACCGCGACGGCAAGGTCGGCGAGGCCGTCAAAGCCGCCGCCGAGTCCGACATCCGCGTCTACGCGATCAAAGTCAGCCAGGCGTTCCAGGAGGGCCGTGGCATGGCGGTGGGCGGCGGCATCGGCCAGGGCAACCGCGCGCTCTACGACTACAAGAAGTTCGACCTCGACAAGCTTGCCGGCGAGACCGGCGGCAAGACCTACGAGCCCGGCACGCTCGACAAGAAGTCGCTCTCGGCGATCCTGCGCAACATCGCGACCGAGATCACGATGGAGAACGTCGTCGGCTACCGGCCCGCGGGCGCGGCCACCGGCCAGAGGCACAAGGTGAGGGTGGAGCTGGTCGACAAGTCGCTGGGCTCGATCAAGGACGGCGAGCGGACGCTGGTCCGCTAGCGCACAGCTCCTCGGCCGCCTCCCGATCGCCGTGTCACAATGCGCTGGCCGTCAACGCAAAGAGGAGGCGTGTCCATGCGCAGCCCATCCCCGACCCTGGCACTTTTCGCGACCTCGTGCCTGGTCGCTCTTTCGAGTGGAACCGCGCGGTCCCAATCGGCGCCGACCACCGAGCCGACGATTCCGCCGCTGCCGACGCTGGAGTCGCTGAAGCCTCCCGCGGGCTGGAAGCACGAGTTGCACGTCGTGCCGCACATGCCCGTGACCTTGCTCCGGCTCCCGCGAACCAACATCACGCGCGCGAAGTTCCCGGCGATCGACTTCCACGTCCACGCCGGCGAGCTCACCACTCCCGACGCCTACGCGAAGCTGGTCGGGCTGCTGGATCGGATCGGGATGGGCGCGATCGTCAACCTGAACGGCGGCACCGGCGCGCGCCTGGACGCGGCCCTGAAGGCCGGCACGGCCTACACGGACCGCGTGGCGACGTTCGTGACCTTCAGCGCGGACGGTATCAACGAGCCCGGCTGGTCGCAGCGATTCGCCGCGGAGATGGAGCGGGGCTTCAAGGCAGGCGCGCTCGGACTGAAGGTGCACAAGGCCCTCGGCCTCGCGGCGAAGAACCCCGACGGAAGCTACATCCAGGCGGACGACCCGCGGCTGGACGCGGTCTGGGAGATGGCCGCCAAACACGACAAGCCGATCATGATCCACACCAGCGACTCGATCGGGAGGTTCTACCCGATCGGCCCGAAGAACGAGCGCTTCGAGGCAGGCTTGTGGGATCGCCCCGGCGACACCGTCGGCAACTACTACGACAACGGGGCACCCTCCCACGAAACGGTCGAGCGGGCGCGCGAGAACATGCATCGCAAGCACCCCAAGACGCGCTTCGTCAACGCGCACCTGGCGATGCTCTACTACGACCCGGCCAAGCTCGCGAAGCTGCTCGACACCTATCCGAACGCGGACATCGAGATCTCGGCCGCGGTCCAAGATCTCGGCCGGGCGCCGCGGCTGTGGCGCGAGTTCATCATCAAGTATCAGGACCGCGTCTTGATGGGTTCCGACGGCAGCCCCAGCCGCGACGTCGACGACTTCTGGACCCCGCACTGGCGCGCCCTCGAGACCTTCGACGAGTACTTCGAGCACCCCGCGCAGGTCCGCACCCCCGGAGGCTCGCCGGGACACGGCCGCTGGAACATCTCCGGCCTGGGCCTGCCGGACGGCGTGCTTCGAAAGGTGTACTACGAGAACGCGCTGCGCCACCTGCCGTCGCTGCGCGCGTCGATCAACCGGCAGCTCAGCGGCCGCTAGATCGGACGCACCAGCCCGGCCGTGGTCGCCTGGTCGTTGCGAACCAGGATCAGCACGGCTGCAACACCCAGCAGCGGGACCACGCTCGCGACCAGCAGGATCGGCTCGAACGAGTACTTGTCGGCCGTCCAGCCGGTGAGAAACGTGGCGATGATGGTGCCGACGCCGGCGCCGGCGCCGCTCATCCCGCTCACCGAGGCGACCGAGCCGCTCGGGAAGAGGTCGGCCGGGAGGTTCAGCACCATCGTCGACATAGCGGCGTAGCAGCAGGTCGCGATCGCGAAGCAAATGGTCAGCGGCAACAGGCTCGACATCAGGATCGTCGGAGCCAGGAACCCCATGCCGATGCCGCCGACCGCGATCACGATCTTGCGCGCCTTCCCCACCGGCACGCCGCGGCTGATCATCCGGCTCGAGAGGCCGCCGCCGAGGAAGTTCCCCGCGTCGGCCGCGAGGAACGGCACCCAGAACGCCATCAGGCTGTCGCTGAGCGAGAAGCCCCGGGCGACCAGGTAGACCGCGAACCAGTCGGTGATGAAGAACCAGACCGGGTCGCTGAGCGCCTTGCCGATGATCACACCCCAGGTCTGGCGCAGCCGCGCCAGCTCGCCGTAGCCGACGCGCGTTACGGCTGGCGCGCCCGCCGTGCCGTCTTCACGGTCGGCGAGGATGTACTCGCGCTCCTCGGCGGAGATCTTCGGGTGTTCTTCCGGGCGGTAGTACAGCCAGCGGAACGCGACCAGCCAGATCAGTCCCAGCGCACCGGTGAGGATGAATGCCGGGCGCCAGGTTCCGAAACTGTGATGGAGCCCGAGCACGAGCGCCGGCGCGATCGCTCCGCCGATCGACGAGCCGCTGTCGAAGAGCGCCACCGCCCAGCCGCTCTCCTTGCGCGGGAACCACTCCGAAACCGCCTTGGTCGCGCCTGGCCAGTTGGCGGACTCGCCCAAGCCGAGCAGGAACCGGAAAGCGCAGAAGGACAAGAGGCCGCTGGCTAGCGACGTGGTCATCGCGACGGCCGAGTAGAACGCCACGGTCAGGGTCAGCCCGAGCCGTGTGCCCAGCCGATCCAGCAATCGGCCCGACCCGAGCTGGCCGAACGAGTACGCCACGCGGAACGCGATGATGGCCAGCGCGAAGTCGGCGTTCGTCCAGCGGAACTCCTGCTTCAGGATCGGTCCCAGCACGCTGAACGTCTGCCGGTCGATGTAGTTGACGACGGTGGACAGGAATAGCAGCCCGGCGATCCACCAGCGCAGGCGACCTGGGCGTGCTGCTGTCACGGGCGCCAAGTCTACCGTGCCGGTCTCCTGCTCGCGGCCACGCGATGTCGTACGATTCGCGGCACTCGAGGGAGGTCGGATGAAGTCGAGACGACGCTGGGCGCTGCTGATGGCCGGATCCGCGATCGCGTTGACTTTGCCGGCGCACGCAGTCGTCCTCGAGCGCGTGAAGACCGCGAACGGCATCGTCGTCGGGGCCGCCGAGGAGAACGGCGTCCGCGCCTTCCGCGGCATACCGTTCGCGCAGCCTCCGGTCGGCGACCTGCGCTGGAAGCCGCCCCAACAGGCGGCGAGCTGGAAGGACCCGCGCCCCGCCGAGAAGTTCGGCCCGCGCTGCATGCAGCGGCGGGTCTTCGGCGACATGGGCTTTCGTTCCGACGGCATGAGCGAGGACTGCCTGTACCTCAACGTATGGACGCCGGCAAAGTCGGCAAACGAGCGACTGCCGGTGCTCGTCTACTTCTACGGCGGCGGCTACATCGCCGGCGACGGCTCCGAGCCGCGCTACGACGGCGAGTCGATGGCGCGCAGGGGGATCGTCGCGCTGACCGTCAACTACCGGCTGGGCGTGTTCGGCTTCTTCGCCCATCCCGAGCTGACCCAGGAATCGCCGCGACGATCCTCCGGCAACCAGGGCCTGCTCGACCAGAGCGCGGCTCTCGTCTGGGTGCAGCAGAACATCGCGGCGTTCGGCGGCGACCCGAAACGCGTGACGATCGCCGGCGAGTCCGCCGGCTCGACGTCGGTCAGCGCGCAAATGGCGTCGCCGCTGTCGAAGCGGCTGATCGCCGCCGCGATCGGAGAGAGCGGCGCCTTGATGAACCCGACGCTGCCGCCGCTCCCGCTCGAGGAGGCCGAGAAGAGCGGCGTGTCGTTCGCGGCCGGAGTTGCCGCGGCCGACCTGAAAGCGCTGCGCGCGATGCCCGCGGATGCCTTGCTCGAAGCCACCGCCAAGCCGGGCCTGCGTTTCGGCGCGACCATCGACGGCCACTTCCTGCCGAAGGCACCGGCGGAGATCTTCGCCGCGGGCGAGCAGGCGCGGGTGCCGCTGCTCGCCGGCTGGAACTCGGAGGAGAGCGGCCCTCGCGGCGTGCTCGGGCCCAACGAGCCGACGCCGGAGAACTACGCGAAGGCGATCGCCACCCTCTACGGCGATCGCGCGAGCGAGGTCCTGAAGCTCTACCCCGGCTCGACCAGCGACGAGGTCGTGCAGTCGGCGACCGACCTGGCCGGCGATCGTTTCATCGCCTTCAGCACCTGGAAATGGTGCGAGCTGCACGGCCGGACCGGCGGCAAGCCGGTGTTCCGCTACTTCTAC
>CAZVOI010000430.1:0-6373 GCA_964628275.1 uncultured Acidobacteriota bacterium
CTCGGCATCGCTGGCTGCGCACGGAAGGGCCAGACACGAGAGCAGCGGCGCGGCGACGATGGTTCGTCTCATGGAGCGAAGGCTACAGCAGTGGGCTGCGCCGAGACGTGATGCCTCGCACGCGCCTCGCTAGTGGATCTGCCGCTCCTGGCCCTGCCAGAACGGAGCGCGCAGATCCCGTTTCAGGATCTTGCCGGCGCCGCTCTTGGGCAGCGCTTCCTGCCGCAGCGTGAGCGTCTTGGGACACTTGTAGCTGGCGATGCGCGACTTGCAGTGCTCGATCAGCTGGTCGGGATCGGCCGTCTGCCCTTCTTTCAGAACCACGACGGCGTGGACCTGCTCGCCCCATTCGTCGTGCGGTATGCCGAAGACCGCGGCCTCCAGCACGGCGGCATGCACGTAGAGGGCCGCCTCGACCTCCACGCAGTAGATGTTCTCGCCGCCGCTCACGATCATGTCCTTGGCCCGGTCCACCAGATAGACGTAACCGTCCTCGTCCAGGTAGCCGAGGTCCCCGGTGTGCATGAAACCGCCGCGCAGCGCCTCGGCCGTCGCCTCCGGTTTCCGCCAGTAGCCCTTCATCACGTTCGCGCCCTTCACGCAGATCTCGCCGATCTCGCCCACCGGCAACTGGCGGCCCTGCGGATCCAGGATGCGCAGGTCGATGTTGAGCACCGGCAGCCCCGCCGAGCGCAGCCGCTTCTGCTTCTTTTCGTCGCTGCTCACGACGTGGTCGCGGGCCGGCAAATAGGTCAAGAGCGGCGCGGTCTCGGTCATCCCATAGCCCTGGATGAACTCGCAGCCTAGCGAGCTCAACGCCTTCTCGAGCAGCGCCGCCGGCATCGGCGAGGCCCCGTAGGCGATGCGCTTCAGCGAGGAAAGATCGAAGCCGCCGATCTGGGGCGAATGCACGACCGCGTTGATCATCGTGGGCACCAGCAGCACGAACGACACCCGCAACGTCTGGATCGCCTCGAGCGTCTTGGCCACGTCGAACGCCGGGATGAAGGCGTGCTGTCCGCCGTTCGCCGTGATCGCGAACGTCGAGGCGCTGTCGGCCATGTGGAACATCGGCGCGGCGTGCAGGTAGATGTCGTTCGCTTCGATGGTGAGCGCGGCGTTGGTGTTGTACGCGTTGGTCACGATGTTGGCGTGGCTGAGCATCACGCCCTTCGAGGCCGCGGTGGTGCCGCCGGTGTAGAAGAGCCCGTAGAGCTCGTCGCCCGACGCGCCGACGTCCTCCACCGCCGGCCCGTTCCGGATCAGCTCTTCGAGAGACACGGTGCCCGGCGGCGGCGGGCCATCGCCCGCGTGCACGATCACGCGAACGCTCGGCATCTGACCGGCGAGCGCCGGCAGCATCCGCGCGAAGGCGTCGTCCACCACCAGCAGCTTGGCTTCGGCGTCGGCGAGCTGCTCGAGGATCTCTTTCGGCGCCAGTCGGATGTTGATCGGCATCACCAGCGCGCCGATCCAGGGCAACGCGTAGTAGAGCTCCAGGAAGCGGTGGCCGTTCAGCATCAGCACCGCCACGCGGTCGCCGCGCTCGACACCGATCCCGCGCAACCCGCCGCCGAGCCGCGCCACGCGCGCGCCGGTCTCGAGCCAAGTCCTTCGAAGGGCGCCGTCGAGGACAGCCGGCCGTCGGCCGGAAACCAGGCCTGCGCGATGCAGCCCGAGCGTCACCTGCATGGATGCTCCTTTACTGCTTCAGGGCCGACTCGATCGCGTCGCGCAGCTCTTTCGACTCGGGCGTGATCTTGCTCGAGAAGAACGCGACCACCTTGCCGTCTTTTCCGACCACGTACTTGCAGAAGTTCCAGTTCGGCACGTTGCCGCCCTTGGTCAGGAACCCGTAGATCGGCGACTGCTCGGACCCCGGCTTGGTGGCGACCTTCGAGAACATCGGGAAGCTGACCCCGTAGTTGCGCTCGCAGAACGTCTGGATCTCCTCGGCGCTGCCGGGCTCCTGGCCGCCGAACTCGTTGCTCGGAAAACCGAGCACGTCGAAACCGCGGGCGGCCAACTCCTGGCGCAGCGCCTGCAGGCCCTTGTACTGCGGCGTGTAGCCGCACGCGCTCGCCACGTTCACGACCAGCGTCACCTTGCCCGCGTACTGCGCGAGGTCGGCGGGCTGACCCTGGAGCGTCGTCGTCTTATAGGAATAGAGGGAATCGGACATTTGGGGCACCTCGGAAGGCCGATGCTATCGTTTTCGAGGGCCGAGCACGATCCGAGGGCTGAGCCCGATCGGCGCTATCGTCGTGGCCGGAGGCCGGACATGCCCAACCTGTCACGTCGGTCGTTCGTCGGCGCGCTCACGGGCGCGCCCGTGCTCGCGCTCTCGGCAGCCGCGCCCGTTCAGGCGAGAACCACGGAGAAACGCGAGATCCTGTTGAGCGGCGACGGGCTGCTCCTCACGCCCGCGGAGCAGGCGTCGCTCTTGGCGCGACTCGCGAGCGAGCGCGAGATCCCGCCCGACGAGTACGGTCTGGGCGGAGCGGTGCAGGAGTTCGAGGCCTACTTCGCGACGCTCTTGGGCAAGGAGCGCGCGGTATTCATGCCGACCGGGACGCTCGCGAACCACATCGCGCTGCGCGCGCTGGCCGGGCGCCGCTCGCGGGTGATCGTCCAGGAGACGAGCCACGTCTACAACGACACCGGCGATGGCTGTCAGAGCTTGAGCGGGTTGAACCTGGTGCCGCTCGCCCCCGGCAAGGCCAGCTTCACCCGCGAGGACGTCGAACGGCTGCTGGCGCGGACCGCTTCCGGACGCGTCGCCACGGAAATCGGGGCGATCTCGATCGAGTCTCCGGTCCGGCGATTGCGCGGCGAGCTCTTCGACCACGGCGAGATGAAGCGGATCGCCGCGCTCGCGCGCGAGAAGGGGATCGGTCTTCATCTGGACGGAGCGCGGCTGTTCCTGGCGCCGGCCTTCACCGGCGTCTCGCCGGCCGAGTACGCCTCGCTCTTCGACACGGTGTACGTCTCGCTCTGGAAGTACCTCAACGCGCCGAACGGCGCGATCTTGGCCGGACCGGCGCGTCTGATCGATGGCCTGTTCCACGTCCGGCGCATGTTCGGAGGCGCCCTCTGGTCGGCGTGGCCGTTCGCGATCGTCGCGCGGCACTACGCCGAGGGTTTCCTGGAGCGGTACAAGGCCGCCGCCGGCGTGGCCCAGGAGTTCAGCGCCGCGCTCCGGCCGCCGTTCCGGGCGGAGCCGATCCCGGGCGGCTCGCATCTCTTCTACGTGCGGGCCCGCGGCGCCGACCTCCCGCGGGTGCGCGAGCGGCTCGCGGCCGAAGCGATTCGCGCTCCCGAGCCTGCTCCGGCCGCCCCGGAACCGACACTGCTCCTCGGTGTCAACGAAACCTGGAATCGGACGACAGGAGCCGCGCTGGCGGCAGCGTTCCAGCGCGCGGCGGGCTGAGAGAGCCGATTCAGCCACAGGCGTCGTGGCCGACGACTCGTTTTGCCCCGATGCCGGGCGGAACCTATCTCGCTACGCTCGCTCGCCAATCAGCAAGAAGTCCAGGTGAGCCGGTCCGAGGCGCGCGCGCTGCGCGATCAGCTCCTGAAGCTCTAGACCGGCGCGCCCGCCATTTTCGGGGCTGCGGCAGCAATTCCCCATGGTTCCATGGTTCGAGGCCGATGGCTCAGGTCGGATCGATGCCCTTCAGGCCGACGCTGGCGCAGGCGCTCAGGAGGTGCTTGTCGTTCGAGTAGATTCGGTCGAATTGCTCCGCCCGTGCCGTGACCAGGTGCACGGCGTCCAGGGACCGAAGGAACACCGACTTGTCCAGCTCGAGAAAGAGGGTTTGAACCTCGTGTAGCAGCGCTTCGCTTGGTCCCACGAACTTCCAGAGCCCGTGTTCCACGTCGTGAGCGAATTGGCCCTGCAATCCCTTGAAGACCGCTCGGTCCACCGCGCCTTCGCGAAACTTGCGGTGAAACGCCGCCGACACCTCGGCGACGGCGATCCCTGAGGTCACCACACGGCCGGCGGTCGTGGCCACGCTTCGGACGGCGTCTCGTCCCGGTTCGTTCAGGTAGAACTTGGCGAGAAGAGCGGAGTCGAAGTAGGCGGGTACGATCGAAGCGGTCGCCGCCAACGGCGTGGCGCCTCAGCGATCCCGGTCGTGGCTGACGATGTTCTCGACGGGCGTGCCGCCAACCGGTCGTTCGAGCGCGGCCGCGAACCTCTTCAACGGTCGCCATCGCGCGAACACGTTGACGGCTGGCTCCTCGGTAACGGCCCGCAGTGTGGCGACCGGGACATTTCGATCTCGTACCAGAATCGTGCCGTACTTGCGGGCACTGCGCACCCAGGCTCCGGTGTTGCGGTGGAGCTCCCGGATCGAGATCTGCTTCATGTGTGACATGGTCACACGTCCGTGGGAAAAATGTCAATGAAGGATATAGCCGGGCGAGTGCCATACTGAAGCCGTGCTCGCGCGGCCGCATCTCTCGATCTCGGGAACACGGAGGGGACGTGTGACCAGGCCCGATCCGTCGCTCTTGCAGGGGGTTGTCTCCCGTGAGGTGCTGGAGGCGTTGGATCTCGCCTCGGCGGCCTTGAAGGCGGCCGGCATCCGGCATGTGGTGGTGGGGGGACTGGCGGTCGGCGCCAACGGCTTCCCGCGGGCCACAAAGGATGTCGACTTCCTCGTCGGCGACGAGGCCTTCGAGCACCACCCGGACGGCCTCGTTACGCTTCGAGCGGGCGTTCCCTTCCAGGTCAGGGGCGTCGCCGTGGACTTCCTTGGCCCAGAGCCGAGCGAAGGTTTCCTGGCGGCCGCCCTCACGGCCGAGCCCGGCTCGATGATCGAGGGTCCTCCGCTCGTCTACATGAAGCTCAAGTCCCCGCGTCACAAGGACCGGACGGACGTGATCGAGCTGATCAAGGCCGGCATCGACGTCGATCTCTGCCGTGCCTACTTGTCCGCGAACGCACCATCCCTGGTCGCCGAGCTCGACGGCGCGGTTGCGCGCGCCCGTGTCGAGGACGAATAGCCCGGCTCTCAGCGCCGTGGATCGCGCCATCTACCCAAGCGGTGGCGGCGACGGTCGTCGAGCATCAGCGGCCCTTCAGCGCTTCCTTCAAGTCCGCCACGATCTCCTCCGGTTTCCAGTCGTTGCCGCGGTAGACGCGGAAGACCTTGCCGTCGGGCGCGACGACGGCCGTTCGCAGGTTGTGGGTGAACTGCCCGCTCTCCTCCTGGAACTCGAGGCCGAAGAAGGTAGCGAGCGTCCTGACCTCGTCGAGCGAGCCGCTGGCGAGCTGCCAGTGGGTGAACGCGTCCGGACCCGGCTGGTAGGTTCGACCCCACGTCTTCAAGACCGCGGGCGTGTCGAAGGCGGTGTCGAAGCTGACCGACAAGAGGCGCGTGGCGGCGTGCAGCGCGGCGTCGCCCGCGAGCAGCTTCTCGATCGCCGCGAACTGGCTTCCCAGCCTGGGACAGAATTCCGGCAGCGGGCAGCGGGTGAAGATGAAGGTCAGTGCCACCGCCCTGCCGCGCAGTTCCGCCGTCGTGAAACGCCGGCCGTCCTGGTCCAGCAGCGTGACGTCCGGCACGACGTCGCCGCGCTTCGGCCCGACCGCGGCTTCGACCAGGGGTGGGGCGCCCTTTCGCTTCACGATCAGGTCGGCCAACTGGTGCGCGCTCCCCGACACGACCAGCGTCGCCTCGATCACGTCGCCCGGCGCGAGCATTTGGAAGGCGGCCTGGTCGCGGACGCGGAACGGCATCGTCATCGCGGCCATGTAGCCGGGGATCTCCTCGTGCGCGACCACGACCTGCCGTGCCGAGACGTCCACGGAGCGAACCTCGCCCTTGACGGAGTAGCGCTTCTCCGCTGCCCTCTCTCGCGCGCACCCGACCGCCGACAGGGCAATCAATAGCGCCATGATGAATGGAGGCCGGGCTGGGAATCGAACCCAGCGGCGTTGTCTTCCGGCAAAGCCCAGCGGGTTTGCAGCCCGCGGGGAGCGCCAGCTCCCGAAACCGGCCGTTCGCATCGGCTAGCATCTTCCTCCATGACGAAACAGTTGACGTGCCGGCTCTTCCTCTCTTGCCTCGCGATGACGGCTGCGCCCGCCTCGGCCCAAGCACGGCCGCCTGTGCCGCTGGTCGTCGTCTCGATCGACGGCTTTCATCCGAGCTTGCTGGCCGATGCAGAGCGCCTCGGCGCGAAGCTGCCGGAGTTGCGGCGCCTCTGGACCGACGGCGCGCACGCGTCGGCTGTGACGGGCGTGCTGCCGACGGTGACGTATCCGAGCCACACGACGCTGGTGACCGGCGTCTCGCCTGCCCGCCACGGAATCGTCTACAACCGGCCCTTCGACCCGATGAACAAGAACCCCGACGGCTGG
>CAZVOI010000431.1:0-1713 GCA_964628275.1 uncultured Acidobacteriota bacterium
GCGCGTCCACGTAGATCGGCGTCTTGGTCCGCTGATCGGGATCGATCTCGAATGCGGCCTCGAGCTCGGCGATCGTTCCCGTCCGCACGGCCAGGACCGAGATGGCGAGCGTCGTCTTGGGCCCGAACGTATCGCCGACCACTTGAGCATGCTCGACGACCGCTTCCTCGCCCAGTGGGAGTGCGGCCACTCCCCCGCCACAGGCGGCCACGATGAGCCAGACGACGATCCATGTGTGGCGCCGCGCCGTCCCCGTCCGCGCCCTCCCCGCCTGCGCCGTCCTCGCCGGCTCCGACATCCTCGTCCTCCTCATGTCAGGTGGGTTCACCCGCTGGAACCCACGATAGCGGATGGAGCGACGACTTCGTGACCGCCGGAATGGCAGTACGCCCAGAGTCGCCGTCCTCTCGAGCTTGCCAGGTAGAGCGCGGGCCAGAGAACTGACACGTGGGTGGCCGGCCGGAAGCCGGGAACGCGGGTTTGCCCCTTCGGTCATTGACAACCCACCGGACGCCTGCTGAAGTGACTCGGACAAACCCGCTCTGGTGAAAGGCATGACGGCACAGCACAAGTCCGGCATGACCCGGAAGCTCGACCCCAGCGCGCACAGAGCCGGACGCACGCCGTCGAATGCATTGGACTGGACGCCGCCGTCGACCCTCGTGGGCACCGTGCTGCAGTTGCAGCGAACCGCAGGAAACCAGGCGGTTGCGAGCGCGATGGCGACGCCTCGATCCTCGACGGCGGACCCATCTCTATTCGAGCTGCAGCGTCAGCCCGGCGGGACCAACAGCAACAACTCGGCTGGCGCGCAGCTCGTGGCCGTCTGGGACGCCCAGGTGGTGATACCGCTGGCCCGCGCGGCGGATCGCCTCGGACGAGCCGAGGCCGACCCCACGGGCGCCCGAGCGGATATCGAAACAGCCTTGCGGACCATCTCGACAGTTCGGACGGCGACCCCTGGCGGTGACCCGAACCGGGGTCGACTGGAAGTCACGGAGCGGCGGACCCGCGGCGTTCTGGATCTCGTCGACCAGCGCCTCGGACGAGGCAAGAGCGGCGACCAGCTCAGCGATGACATGACCAAGGTCCGGAGCGAAGCCGCGACCCTCGGGCCACTCGTGGAGCACGTGCCCGAAGCGCCCGTGCCGGACAGCGGGTCCAGTGCTGCACCTGCACAGGCCGGGACGCAGACGCCGAAGCCCGGCCAAGGGCCCGCCCAGCCGCCCGCGCCGCGCGGGCCTGCGGAGACGCCCGCGGAGGCCGTCCCAGCGAAGGCTGCTCCGCCTTCGGAGGCCAATTCCCCGGGCGCGGCTGGCGAATCCATCGCCGATCTCTGGAAGTTTCTCGTCATCGATCGGCTCTGGAAAGGCCAGCAAGCATTCAACCACGGTAAACCGCGCGATGCAATGCAGGAGTACTCCATGGCGACCATGCGGGTCCTCCAATTCCAGGAGGCGACGCCCGAAGGCCATCCGATCTTGCTGAGGCTTTTGAACCTCGCAGCCGGCGTCGAATCCATTCGTGACCTCATAACAGAACTCGACCGGGAGTACGGCGGGGATCCGCTCGTCGATCGCGCAGTCGAGGCGTATGAGACCGTCGTCGTGATGGCCGGAAACTTTGGCGGTCCGGAGTCGTCCTCGACCTCGGAGACGCGTGATGGCGCGCAGCGTCCGGGATCGTTGTCGGAGGACTCCAGCACGACTGAGC
>CAZVOI010000432.1:0-4750 GCA_964628275.1 uncultured Acidobacteriota bacterium
CTATTTCATCGACCCCAAGTGGCGCGAGTGGATCAGGACCGAGATCAAGATCGAGCCGGACGCCCTGCTCGACGAATCGATCCGCGCCGACAACGCCTGCCTGGATGCCGCACGCGGCCCCGGAGTCTTGCTCGGCATGCACCTGTGCCGCGGCAACAATCGCAGCCACTGGTACGCCGAAGGAGGTTATGACGCCATCGCCGAGAAGCTGTTCGGCAGCCTGAGGGTGGATCGCTTCCTGCTGGAGTACGACGACGACCGCTCCGGTTCATTCGAGCCGCTCCGGTTCATCACGCGCGGCAAGACGGTCGTGCTCGGCCTGATCAGCACCAAGCGGCCGCAGTTGGAAGATGCCGACCAGCTCGCGCGGCGCATCGAGCAGGCGGCACGCTATTTCCCGATCGAGAGCATGGCGCTCTCGCCACAGTGCGGGTTCGCCTCGACGATGGAGGGCAACCTGATCACCGAGGAAGTTCAGTGGGCCAAGCTGCGGTTGGTGGCCGAGACGGCCCGTCGGATCTGGGGCTGAAGCAGCGTCCCACTCCGAGGCGGTGATTCTCACCGCTTCCACTTCATGCGCAGCAGCGGGACGCTGAACTGCTGGTGCGGCTGCGGCTGATAGTCGAGGAAATCGGAGAACGCGTAGAGGTCATTCTGGCGGTACAGCGGCACGATCGGCCGCTCGGCGTGGATGACTGCGGCCGCCTTGCGGAGCAGCGCCGCCCGGCGTGCCTCCACGCGCTCGCGCGAAAACTGATCGAGCAGCTCGTCGAAGCCGGCGTTCGAGTAGCCGCCGCCGTTCATCGTGCCGAGACTGCCGCGGGGCGAGTGGAGCAGCCAGGTGTAGGTTTCGTGGATCTCCTCGCTGGGCTGGACCCAGCGCATCAGATAGAAGGAAGTGTCGCGGGTCAAGGCAGCGACCCGGCCAGGCAGCGGTAGTTCGCAACCCTCCCGGTTATACTGCGTGGTATGACTCATCGCATCGGGCGCAAGGGGCAGGTCGTCATTCCGAAGGCCTTTCGCGAAGCTGTGAGCCTCGGGGCAGGCGACGAGGTCAGCTTCTCACGCGAAGGGAACGTGATCCGGGTTGAGCGCGTGGTCTCGCCCGACGCCCTGATGGGGCGGCTGGCGGGCCACCGCCTCGTGAAAGCGCTGGAGCGAGACCGTCGGACCGAGCGACGGCGCTGATGGCCGGCCGCGCCCGGGCCTACTGTCTCGATTCCTGGGCGGTGCTGCGGTTTCTCGAGGGGCCTTCGCCCGCGGCGCGGCGAGTGCGACAGGTGATGAGGCTCGGCCGGCCGATCATGAGCTGGATCAACCTGGGCGAGGTGTACTACACGGTCCACCGGGAAGCCAGCGCCGCTGAGGCGGAGTCGGTGTTGAGATTGCTGCGCCCGCTCCTGACCCTCGACGCCGTGACGCCCGAGCGCGTTTTGCAGGCTGCCCGCATCAAGGCGGTTCATCCCCTCGCGTACGCGGACGCCTTCGCGATTGCAACCGCGGCTGCCTATGCCGCCGTCCTGCTCACCGGCGATCCGAAGATCACCGAGCGGGCAGTCGGTTGCAGGGTCGAGAACCTGGCGCGGTAGCGTCTATCGGCCGGCTTGTTCTTCGAGGACCTCCTTTATCGTGCCGAGCGTCTGCTGGGCTGCTTTCAAAGCTTGATCGCGCGCCAGTTTGCGCTTCATGCCTCCGAAGCCACCCTTCAGCAGGTCGCCACGCGACCGGTTGGTGTAGACGATGTAGGTCACTGGGGCGTCGCCGTCCTTGGCCTCGATCACGGTCGCCAGCGCCGCGGAGCCGTTGTAGTAGTGGCTGGCGTAGATTTGCTTCTGGAAGACCAGCGTGCGATCGGGCGACGCCGGAGGCTGATACACCACGCCGTGAACGATGCTGATCACCGGCTTGAGCCCGTAGTTTTCCTGCACCCAGTAGAGAACGTCCTTGGCGCCCGGCAGCGTCTGCCGCGGGTACTGCTCGAGATAGGCCTTCAGCTCGGGGCTAACGGCCTGAAAGTGTGGCGAGCTCGCCATCAGGCCCTGCCACTGCTGTTTCAAGCGGATCGGCTGTGACTTGTCGTCGTACGTGAGGAGCGCGTCGTCGCCGGTCTTCAGGTAGGCGCCGACGTAGTCCACGACCCGCTGCCGAACCGAGGCGTTGACTCGCGCCACGTGGTCGGGAGCTTTCCAATCGATCGTGGAACGAAGGCTCTGGATGCCGGCGCCCGCCAGCTTCAAGCCGCAGTCCTTCGGCTGGCACGTCTCGAGCGCCTTGATGTCGTCGGGGCTCAGCGTCAGCCCCTCCACGTCGGCCAGCGACGGCGGGGAGCCGAATTTGCCAAAGCCAAGCGTGACCTGGCCATCCACGTAGGCGATCATCTGGCCGTAGTAGGCCACCGCCGGCTCGCGCGTCGTCTTGATCTTCACCGCGGCGATGACGAAGACCTCGGTGTCGTCTCCGCCCGCTTCGACGCGCGCGATCACGCTTCCTTGCTCGAGGCTCGCGATCTCGGCCGGCGTGAAGCGTCCGACCTTGACCAGCGCCGCTGCGATCTCCGGCGGCAACGCGCCCGCCAGCGGCGCCGTTCCAAGCATGCCCAGCGCGGCCGCCACCACGCCGATCCAGCTTTGCCGATGCATGTCTCTCCTCGCGTCGGGGGACTGACCTCTCATGGTAGTACGCCTGGAGAACGCAGTCGCGGCGCCGCTCGACGCTAGGTCGCTTGGGATGCGCGGGGTGCCCTGGGCCGGCCTGGCAGGGTGAAGCACATCGTCGTGCCCTGGCCCTTGCCCGCGGATTCGATCCAGATCCTCCCGCCGTGAACCTCGACGATCCGCTTGACCAAAGCCAGACCGACGCCGGTGCCCTCGACGCCCGCGTCGAGCTTCTCGAACAGGCCGAAGACCCTTTCGTGGTGCCGCGGATCGATGCCGATCCCGTTGTCCGCCACGAACAGCACCGGAGGGCCGCCCTCGGCCGCCGCGCGCACGCCGATGCGGATCCTCGGCTGCTTCACACCGCCGGCGAACTTGGCCGCGTTCTCGACCAGGTTCTGCAGCAGCGCCAGCAGCCGCACCCTGTCGCCGTGGACTTCGGGCAGGTCGGTCGCGATCTCGACCTCGACGCGGTTCTCCTGGAGCCGGGCGTGCAGCAGCTCCACGCACTCAGCGGCGAGCGCGCGCAGCGAGACCGGCTCCGATGGGTTCGAGACCCGGCCGACGCGTGACAGCGCCAGCAGCTCGTCGAGAAGCCGCTGCATGCGCTCGCTGGCGGTCACGATGCGTTGCGCGTCGTCTCGCAGCCGATCGATCCGACCCTCGGCTGCGTCGGTCAAGATTGCTCCCGCGAAACCTCGAATCGTGACGAGCGGACTCTTGAGGTCGTGCGAGACGGTGTAGGTGAAGCGCTCCAGCTCGGAGTTCTTGTCTTCGAGCGCCCGGATCAGCCGCTCGCGCTCCGCACGGCGCTCGCGCTCGATCTGGGCGCGATGCACGATCGACACCACCGCCAGCCCCGTCCCGACCGCGAGCAGCGCCAGCGGCCCGGCCAGGGGTCCGGGCGACGGGACCGCGGCAGGGGCGACGATCGGCAGCAGCAGGATGCCGCCGGCGTTCGCGGCGGCGAAGATCAGGGTTGTGCGGATCGAAAGCAGGATGCTCGACAGCAAGACCCCCAGCACGAGGTAGGCGAGGCTCATCTTCGCGTCCGCAGCGCTACCGCTGAGGACCGAACCGAAGAGGACGGCCGGGAACATCGTCAGCGTCAGCGCCGCCGCCGCCGTGTAACGACCCGATCGGTTCAGCAGAAAGCCGGCGGCCAGGAAGGCGTAGCCGAACCAGGGTGGGCGATAGCCGGGGACGCTGATCAGATAGACCGTGTCCAGCGCTCCAAAGACGCCGCCCAGGATCAGCAGGATCGTGGAGAGAAGCCGAGAGTTGCGACGCTCCGCGGGATCGGCTGGCGGCGCGCCCTTGGGTGCGGGGCTGGGCGGCCCCGGCGTCGTGGTGGCGTTCACACAGCCCCATCTTATTCCGGCGAGGCGGCCGCTGCTGCGCCCGCAGGCGAGGACTGCAGGTGGCCAGGGACCCTAGCGAGGTACTTGCCGCTCCCCCGACTCGAGACTCTCCGCAGGCTACCTCTCGCGCAGCGCCTGAGCGATCGCCGCGACCAGGCTGTCGGCGTCCTGGGCCGTGAGCGGCATCGGCCCGCGGATCTTGATCACGTTGTGGTGCGGCCCATCCGTCCCGACCAGCACGCCCAGCTCCCGCATCCGCCCAACCACCGCGGCAGCCTCCTCGGTCGCCGGCGTCCGGGCCGCGCGATCGCGCACCAGCTCGACGCCGATGAAGAGGCCGGAGCCGCGCACGTCGCCGATTCGATCGTCGGAGGCCGAGAGCGCGCGCAACCTGGCCAGCAAGTGCGCTCCGACGACGAGCGCGTGCCGCTGAAGGCCGTCGGCGAGCGTCGCGCGCAGCGTCGCCAGGCCGGCGGCGCACGCCGCGGTGCTGCCGCCGAAGGTGCTGAAGAACTCCATGCCGTTATCGAAGCTGTCGGCGATCGCGCGCGTGGTGATCACCGCGCCCATCGGATAGCCGTTGGCGATCGGCTTGCCCAGCACGACGATGTCCGGAACCACGCCGTGGCCTTCGAAGGCCCAGAAGAGCGTGCCGAGCCGCCCGAATCCGGTCTGGACCTCGTCGGCGATGCAGACGCCCCCCGCCGCGCGCACCAGGCGCTACACCTCGGGCAG
>CAZVOI010000433.1:0-2535 GCA_964628275.1 uncultured Acidobacteriota bacterium
CGGATCTTGAACCCCTTGCCTGCCAGGTGGCGTGCCACGGCCCCTCCCTGCTTGCCGGTGGCGCCAGTGATGAGAACGATGCGAGCGTCAGCCATTGGGTTGCCCTCCTGAACCCCAAGCCTTCTCCAACGTGATTGGCCGATGATATCGTGCCGCATGCTCAGGACAGCCGAGACCGAGTCGTTCGCGGTTCGCGTCCTGCGATCCGACGAGCTGCGCGGCGACGGACCGTTCGCGGTTTCGGCGCGGGGCCGCGATCTCGCCCTGGTGCGCACCAAGACCGGTCTGCGCGCCTTCCAGGGCCGCTGCCCGCATCGGGGCGCGCTCTTGGGCGAGGGCGAACTCGACGGAACGACGCTCGTCTGCCGGAACCACCGGTGGCGGTTCAGCCTCGAGACCGGCTGCCGTCAGGGCGGGGCCGAGTGTCTCGAGACTCACCCGGTCTTCGAGCGGAACGGCGAGGTCTTCGTGGAGCCGGGGGCAGCTTCCGCCGGCGAAGCGCCGCCGGCTTCCGGCTCGCGCTGCATCCACGATCTTCCGGGTCCCAAGGGGGTGCCGCTCGCCGGCAACGTGTTCCAGCTCGAGCTCCCGAGGCTGCACGAGATCCTCGAAGGCTGGGCCGCCCAGTACGGTCCGATGTACGTCTACCGCATGGGAACGAGCCCGGTCGTCGTGGTCTCGACTCCCGAGCTGAACGAGCAGGTGCTGCGCGCGCGGCCGGAGACCTACCGCCGCAAGGCCAACATCGAGCCGGTGTTCGCCGAGATGGGCGTGGCCGGCGTGTTCTCCGCCGAAGGCGCGGCCTGGCGGCCGCAGCGGCGTCTCGCGATGGAGGCGCTGTCGCACCGACACCTGCGCGGTTTCTATCCAACGCTCCGGACCGTCGCGGGCCGGCTCAAGCGGCGCTGGCAGGCGGCGGCCGCCGATTCCGGGCGCACCGACATCCTCGACGACCTGAAGCGCTTCACCGTTGACGTGACGACGCTGCTGACGTTCGGCCACGACGTCAACACGCTCGAGCAAGGGGACCAGGTGATCCAGCGTCAGCTCGAGCTGGTGTTCCCGGCCTTCAACCGGCGCCTGTTCGCGCTGTTTCCCACCTGGAGGCTCTGGCGCACCGCCGCCGATCGGCAGCTCGACCAGGCCCTCGCCGAGCTACGGGCCTGGCTGTCGATGCTGGTCGCGAAGACGCGCGCCCGCATTACTGCGGACCCTGAGCGCGCTGAGAAGCCATCGAACTTCCTGGAGGCGATGCTCGCGGCGCGCGACGAGGCGGGGCGGCCGTTCTCCGACGAGGTGCTCTTCGGGAACCTGATGACGATGCTGCTCGCGGGCGAGGACACCACGGCCTACACGTTGGGTTGGGCGGTCCATCACCTCTGTGACAGCGCCGCGTCGCAGCAGGAGCTGCGCCGCGAACTCGATGCCGTTCTCGGAGCGAGCGACGTCCCCGACGACTTCGAGACGGCGAACCGGCTTGCGTACGCAGGCGCCGTCGCGAACGAGACGATGCGGCTGCGCCCGGTGGCGCCGCTGCTGCTCCACGAGACGAAGGTCGAGACTCTCCTCGGCGACGTCTTGCTGCCCTCGGGAACAGAGGTGGTCGCGTTGCTGCGGCCGCCGGTGCACGACGAGCAAAACTTCCACGATCCCAGCTCATTCCTTCCCGGGCGCTGGCTCGGCGCCGGCGGCGGCGCGCACGAGCCGTCGGCGCACATCCCGTTCGGCTCCGGGCCGCGCTTGTGTCCTGGCCGTTCGCTGGCGCTGCTCGAGATGAAAGTCGTCCTGGCGACCTTGTTCAAGAGCTTCCGCGTCGAGCGCGAGGCTAGGACGGAAGACGTCCGCGAGAACTTCGCGTTCACGATGTCACCGGTCGGGCTGCGCGTGCGGGTTCTGCCCCGCGGCTGATCGCTGATCCGGCCGTCAGCTCCTAGCGGCCGATCTCGGTGATCACCCAGGCGGCGCTGCTCTTTTCGAGAGAGAAGGTCTGTGGAAAGCTGCTGACGATGCCGCCGGTGAGCGTGTCGCGACGCGAGGCGATCAGGGTCGCCCGACCCTCGACGATCTCGAGCGAGCGGATCGTCAGGTCGATCCGCTGCTTCGGGCCGTTGGCGAAGGCGACCTGGAGTCGCTTCTCCTCCGCCTCGCTGATCGCGGGCTTGATGCGGCGGAAGAGCTTCAAGTCCTTCGTCTCGATCGCGCGCACGTAGTCCTCGATCAACACGACGATGGCGGCCTCCGTTTCGCTACGCTCGACTTTTTCCCAGAGGACGCCTCCGCCAGCGTCGAGAGCGCCGATTCCAGAGAGCGCTGACAAGACCGACGCCAACCGGATTCGGATTGGGGACATCTGCCATGTGGAGCATAACCCAAACCAACGCCTAACTTCTACGGATTGGCACGGCGGAAGCAATCTTCAGCGAAGCCCCGCCTGCTCGCGGACGTAGCGGGCGATCTGCTCGTGGGTCGCGAACCAGGCGCCGGGCCGCGACTTCATGTGCACGATCAGCCGCTCCAGCATCGCGGCGCGGGCAC
>CAZVOI010000434.1:0-2951 GCA_964628275.1 uncultured Acidobacteriota bacterium
GCGCGTGAGGTCCGCCGTCTTCGCGCCGTAGATCGCGGCGATTGTTCCCGGCAGCCAGTCGCTGCCGTGCACTGCCACCTGGGCCAGCGTCGTGACGCCGGCCTGCGTCTGTGACAAGCCCAAGCCCGGCACGAAGACGTGGTCGCGAAGGAACGCGCGGCGCTCCTCGCGCGGGGCCGCGCCCAGCGGGCCCTTGGGGAAGAGCGTCATCACGAGTCGCAGCTCGACCCAGACGCGGTCGCCGACGATCAACTGGGCGCGGCAGGCCGGCATCTGCTCCGGTCCGTCGAGTCCGTCCGGGCGCACCTCGCAGCGCACTTCGCCGGAGGTGGGCGTCTCGCCGTACACGTCGAGTGACGTGATGCGCGCCGGATAGGCGATCTGGCCTAGACCCTTCTCAGCGAACCAGGTTTCCATCGCGTCGTTCGGGATTGCGTGCGTGATCGCGTCGAGCAGCCCCGGGTGCAGCAGGCTTCGCGGAAGGCCGCCCTGGCCGGCGTCGAGAATCGCGCCGGAGCCGTGCGGGTTCATCCGCAAGGCTCGAAGCAGTTGAAACGCGGGACCGTGGAAGAGCGCGCCGCTCGCGTAGGGATCCTCGACCGGCGCAGCGTCCAGACGTTGGAGCGGAGCCGGCGGCGTGGCAAACGCGGCGCCGAGCACGACCCGCGCCTCCGCGGCCGGCTCGAAGCGCGACATCCGGGGATCGGCTGCTACGCGCCACACCAGCAAGCGGGCCAGGGTTCCGGCCGCATCTTCCTGAAGCTCGGTTCGCAGTCGCACGGCGCCGCCCGGGAAGGCGACCCAGCGCGCCATCCGCGCATCGCGCAGGCCCACGACGCGCAGCTCGGGATGGGCAGCCTGAGCGGCGCGCGCCAGCCGGTCGACCACCCACATCATCGGCAGGACCGGCATCGCGTACGTGGGCCGGTGGTCGGCGAGCCACGTGTCTACTATGGGATCGAGGACTTCTTCTTCCTGCTTCGGTTGCGCAAGCCGAGCGATCGGGCGCTCTGGGCCCGGGACGATGCGCACGCCGAGGCTCGTAGCCTGGTAGATGCGCAGGTCATCGACCCACAGCCATGCGCCGGCGACGACGAACGCTCCGTGCTCGTCCTTTCCGGACTCCGTGACCTCCAGCTCGACCTGGACGCGCCCGTTCGTCGGACGCACCTGGCCGCGGTACTTCCAGGTCACCGGCCGGTCCGCCATCGGCGACTCGAAGACCGGGTTCGCGATGCCGTCGGCGAGGCCGCGCTCGATCGCGTAGAACTGGAGCAGCTCCACCATCGCCTCGACGCCGAGCGATCCCGGCTGCACGGGGTCCTGGAAGAAGTGGGACTTGAAGAACCACTCTTCGGCGCGCACCGTTTTCTCGGCGCGCAGGCGTCCGAGGCCGGCGCGGCCGGCTTTGGGCCAGTAGCCGGTGACGCGGTCGAGCATCAAGAGTTGTGGCCCGGGCAAACGCAGGGCTCCCGAGCAGTAACGTGCGGGGCGAGTCGTGAGGTCGACCGCGAAGGCGTTCGGCTCTGCGAGCGCGACGCGTTCCTCCGGCGACGGCGGCAGTCCCACCTGGTTCGCAAACGCCGACGGCGGGAAGTGGCCGAACACGGTTTGCATGGCGAAGACGCGCACCTCGCCGCGGAAGCACTCCACGTCGAAGCCCTCGATCAGCAGGCCTGCGGACTGCGAGATGTTCTTCGCCCGGACGCGCGTGCGCAGCGTGCCGGTGTCGGGGCCGAGCGCCACGGTGGCGGTGCCGGTGCCGTCGAGGTTTCGGAACGCGAGCTCCTCCTCGCTCTTGAGCGGAATTCCGAGATAAGACGTGAGCCAACCACAGGGCTGGAGGGCGATCTCCATCAGCACCGCGAACGGGATCCGCCGCTGGCCGCTCTCCTCGAAGTACCAGGCGTCCGCCGGCACGTCGTACTCGGCCTCCACGAACGCCCCGGCCTTGGGAACGCCGAACTCGCCTTCGAGCTTGGTGACGCGCGACATGAAGTGATACGGCGGCCCCGGGAGACGCGGCAAGCGGCGCGGTCCGTCGAAGCCGACGTAGGCGGGACCGAAAGCGAGCGACGGCCGGCCCCAGGCACAGGCCATCAGCGAATCGTGATCGAAGGAGAAATTGCCGGTCGCCGCGACCGGGCGCGCGTCGGGTCGAACCTCTGGCCACACATCGCCGCTTTCGAGCGGCCAGTCGGGGACGAGGCGCAGGCCCATGCGCGCGCAGTGGAACGCCTTGCGGCCGTCCACGCTGCACAGGATGTCGGCGTACAGCGTCGGCACCGGGCCGGCGTAGACCTCCGATACGAAGAGCTCGTAGAGAAGCTCGTTCGACGACGGGATCACCTGTCCGCGGCAGCGCAGCGTGTACGTCTCGTCGGGCACCGGCTCGAAGCGCCAGCCGTCGCGGTCGAGCGTGAAGCCGAGCGCGGTCATGTAGAGGGCCATCGCTTGCAGGCAGCCTTCGTACATCAACGTGCCGGGCATGCACGGGTCGTTCTTGAAGTGGCCCGCGAAGAACCAGTCATCGGGCGAGACCTTGGAGCGGCTTCGCAGATAGCCGCGCCCCCACGGCCCACCGGTCGGGTCGAGCAGGTCCACGTCCTGAAGCAGGCACAGCTTGTCCGCGGGCAGGCGCGGCGTCTTCACGTGCGCGTCGGCCACGGTGTGCGTCGGGCCGAAGGCGTCGCGCATGCGGCCTTCGCCGAAAGCGCGGATTTGCTCGCGGCTGAACGCGCGGCGCACCTCGCTCACCGCGGGTGGATCCAGCCGGCAGTCGGGTGGAGCCGGCGTCGTTTCGGCATCCCACAGCACGCCGCCCGAAGCGGCCAGCTCTTCGTCGGTGAAGAAGCCGGCCTGGCCGTTGCGCACCGACAGCCGGACCGAGCCGTCGATCGTGCAGTCGTAGTGGAAGAAGAAGAGCCGCACGTCGCCCTGGTTGGCGTGGC
>CAZVOI010000435.1:0-7121 GCA_964628275.1 uncultured Acidobacteriota bacterium
TTCGGATCCCGGAGGCTCGATGTCTAAGCTGCAAGGCCTGCTGTTCGGGTTGGCCACGCTGGTGCTCGTGATCGTCTCCACGGCGGCCTTCATGCGGCCGTGGCAGACGCCGCTGGTTTCGGATCGCGGGGCGATCGACCACGCGATGTGGGTGTCGCTGGTGGTCACGGGCGTCGTCTTCATAATCACCAACCTGTTGCTCGCCTGGTTCGGCTATCGCTACCAGGATCAGCCGGGGGCGGTCGCGGCGTACTGGCATGACAACTCGCGTCTGGAGTGGACCTGGACGCTGATCACCGCCGCCATCATGTCGGTGTTCGCCGTCAATGCGCTCAAGCTGTGGGCCGAAGTCAACGGCAAGCCGCCCGCCGACGCGATCGTGGTCGAGGTGACTGGCCAGCAGTTCGCATGGAACGTGCGCTACCCCGGCAAGGACAACCTGTTCGGCCGCACCGAGGCGAAGCTCGTCGATCCCGAAGCCCTCAATTTCATCGGGCTCGACAAGACCGACCCGGCGGCCGCCGACGACATCGTGATGCCCCAGAACCAGCTCTACTTTCCGGAGGGCCGGCCGGTTCGAGTGCGGCTGCGCTCGCTGGACGTGATCCACAGCTTCTACCTTCCGAACTTCCGCGTGAAGCAGGACGCGATGCCGGGGCTCACCAGCGAGGTCTGGTTCGTGCCGAAGCAGAGCGGCGACTACGAAATCGCTTGCGCGGAGCATTGCGGGTTGGGTCACTACCGCATGCGCGGACAGGTTCACGTCGTTCCCGCCGCCGGCCTGGACGCGGCGATCCAGAAAGCGCTCGAGTAAGCGAGCGGTCAAGGAGACCATAGGAGATGTCCGAAGCGGTCGAAACGCACCACGACGCGCACCCGCACGTCGAGCACGCGCCGCAGTCCTTCATCTGGAAGTACGTCTTCAGCAAGGACCACAAGGTGATCGGCGTCCAGTACTACGTCACCGCGATGCTGATGGCGCTGGTGGCCGGCACGCTGGCGATGCTGATCCGGATGCAGCTCGCCTGGCCCGAGAAGGACTGGCCCACGATCGGCAAGTTCCTGAGCTCGGGCTTCAACAGCGGTGTGATGAACCCCGAGTTCTACGCGATGCTGTTCACGATGCACGGCACGATCATGGTGTTCTTCGTGCTCTCGACGGCGCCGGTGTCCGGCTTCGGGAACCTGCTGATCCCGCTGCAGGCGGGCGCGCGCGACATGGCCTTCCCGTTCCTGAACGGGCTCTCCTATTGGACCTTCCTGCCCGGCTGCGTCGTGATCCTCGCCTCGTTCTTCGTGGGCGCGGGCGCCGCGGCTGGCGGCTGGACCGCCTACCCGCCGCTGTCCGCGCTGCGCGACGCGATCCCCGGCTCACAGTGGGGGCAGACGCTGTGGATCATCGGCATGGTCTTCTTCATCGCGTCCTTCACGATGGGCGGCCTGAACTTCGTCACCACCATCCTGAACCTGCGGACCAAGGGCCTGTCGATGATGCGGATGCCGCTCACGCTCTGGTCGATGTTCCTGGTGGCGATCCTGGGCCTACTGGCCTTCCCCGCGCTGACCGCCGCGTCGATCATGCTGCTCTTCGATCGCCACTTCGGCACCAGCTTCTTCCTGCCCGCGGGGATCGTGCTTTCCGGCACCACCGCTCCAAACCAGGGCGGCTCCCCGCTCTTGTGGCAGCACCTGTTCTGGTTCCTCGGCCACCCCGAGGTCTACATCCTGATGCTGCCGGCGCTCGGTTTCACGTCGGACATCATTGCGACCTTCTGTCGCAAGCCGATCTTCGGCTACAAGGCGATGGTCGGCGCGATGCTGGGGATCTCGGGCTTGAGCTTCGTGGTTTGGGGACACCACATGTTCATGTCCGGCATGAGCCCGTATCTGGCGATGGCGTTCGCGATCGGCACGATGCTGATCGCGGTGCCGTCGGCGGTGAAGGTCTTCAACTGGCTGGCGACGTTGTGGCGCTCGCGGATCACCTATACGACGCCGATGCTTTGGGCGATGGGCGTCGTGTCGCTCTTCATCAGCGGCGGCCTCTCCGGAATCTGGCTCGGACAAGCCGCGGTCGACATCCCGCTCCACGACACCTACTTCGTGGTGGCGCACTTCCACTTGATCATGGCGGGGGCCGCGCTCTTCGGGGTGTTCGGCGCGACCGGCTACTGGTTCCCCAAGATCATCGGCCGGATGATGAACGAGCCGCTCGGCAAGCTGCACTTCTGGTTCACGTTCCTGGCCTACTACTGCACCTTCTTCCCGATGCACTACATCGGCATCGCCGGCCACTTGAGGCGCGTCTACGACCCGTATCAGTACGAGTTCCTGAAGCCGCTCCAATCGCTCAACCAGTTCATCACCGTGAGCGCCTTCATCCTGGGCGCTTCGCAGGTGATCTTCTTCATCAACCTGTTCTGGAGCGCGTTCAAAGGGCCGAAGGCTTCCGTCAACCCCTGGAACGCCAACGGGCTCGAGTGGACGGCGCCGTCGCCTCCCGGTCACGGCAATTGGGAGGGCGAGATCCCGGAGGTCTATCGTGGGCCCTACGACTACAGCGTCCCGGGCGCTCCCAGCGACCACCTGATGCAAACCGACCCTTCGCCCCTGGGCGAGAGGGCCGGCGGGCATTGAGTCGATGACCGCGGAAGTACTGGAACGTCGGGACCTCGTCGCTCCTGGCGGAGCGCCGCCCACAACACCGCCGCAAACGGCGGACGGAGGACAACCGGACGGCGTCTTCGGAGACACGGCGCGGGTCGGCCTGTACGCGTTCCTGGGAACGGTGACGATGCTGTTCCTGGGCTTCACGAGCGCCTTCATACTGCGGCGCGCCTCGGCCGACTGGCGACCGCTCCTGGCGCCCAGCCTGGTCTGGCTCAGCACCGGCGCGCTCGTGGTCAGCAGCTTCGCCCTCGAGCGCGCCAAGCGACGCCTCGCGGCTTTCGATCTGGTCGGGTGCGAGACCTGGTTCTGGGCCACTGGCGCGCTCGGCGGCCTCTTCGTCGCGGCGCAATTTGGAGCCTGGCGGCAGCTCGCCGCGGCCGGGGTGTTCCTGGCCTCGAATGCTTCGAGCTCCTTCTTCTACGTGATCACCGGAGCGCACATCCTCCACGTCGGCTCGGCCCTCGTCTGGTTCGCCGTGATCGCCGCGCGCCTGCGGCGGCTCACGATCCTGCCCGGCGGCGAAGGGCTGTCGCTGTTCGCGACGTACTGGCACTACCTGGGTGCTTTGTGGCTGTACCTCGTCTTCTTGATGTTCGGCCGATGACTGGGATTCGGAGGGCTTGATGGACGCTTCTCACGCGGGCGCGATCGAGGCGCACTGGGGCGGTGGCGCCGCGCCGTTCGGCGCGACCTGGCAGAAGACGATGATGTGGATCTTCATCGTGACCGATGCCCTGCTGTTCTCGGGCCTGCTTTCGGGCTACGGCTTCCTGCGCATGGCGAGCAAGACGCCGTGGCCGGTCACGACCGAGGTCTTCAGTATTCCTTTCATCGCGCTGATGACGTTCATCCTGATCACCTCCAGCGCTTTCATGGCAACCGCCGTGACCGCGTCCAGGCTGGGCGACCACAAGAAGGCGACTCTCAACGTGTGGCTGACGATCGTCGGTGGGACGCTCTTCCTTGGCTGCCAGGCCTACGAGTGGTACCACATGATCCACCAGGGCGCGCGGCTCACCGGCGCGCTTCCCGGCAGCGAGCTGGCGACGCTCGGCGTCCCGGTTCAGTTCCCGGCGAGCTTCTTCCTGCTGACCGGGTTTCACGGCACGCACGTCTTCTCGGGTCTGGTGATCCTGCTGATCACCGCGATCCGCTCCGGGATGGGCAAGACCCCGCCGCAGGGCATCGAGATGGCGGGCCTGTATTGGCACTTCGTCGATCTCGTGTGGGTGTTCATCTTCACGCTCTTCTACCTGCTGCCGAGCTAGAGAGGCCAGAATGACCGATCACGCCGCTTCCAAGAGCCCGTACCGGATCTACTGGATCAATTGGGGCATCCTGCTGTGCATCACGGTCGCGATGCTGCTTGCCGAGAAGCTCCACATGTCGCCCTGGTTCCTGGTCGTGTTCCTGCTCGCCTTCATGATGGTCAAGGCGGCCATGATCGGCGGCACGTTCATGCACCTGCGCTTCGAGAAGACCAATCTCGCGGTCATGGTGGCGACTGGCATCCTGCTCACCTCGGCGATCCTGTTCGCCTTCATAACGCCCGAGACCTGGAACATCCTGGCCAAGAGCGCGCGGTGACGATTCGGCGGGGCCTTCGGGCATTCGCCGTCACAGCCGTCGCCATGCTGCCGGCTGCGGCAGCGTTTGCCCAATGCGCGATGTGCCGCGCCACGCTCGAGAATTCTGCGGACGCCCTCGGCACCGGCGGCGAGCTGAACCAGGCGATCCTGCTGCTGTTCGTCGCTCCGTATCTGGTCGCTTCGACGCTGGCGCTGGCGCTCTTCCGGCGTCGCATCCTGAGCCGCCTGCGCCCGCGCTTCGCTGCCGCGCTCGCGCCGTTCCGCTACCCGCGCTGAGCGCTCCCCCGCCGTGACGGTTCGCGACCTGCCCGCGTTGAACGCGGCGCTCAACGCCACAAGCGCCGGGCTGCTGCTGGTTGGCTACTTCTTGATCCGCAACGGTCGCCGCGAAGCCCACCGGCGCTGCATGCTCGCGGCGCTCGCCACCTCGGCGCTGTTCCTGACCAGCTATCTCGTGTACCACTTCAACGTCGGCTCGGTCCGGTTCCAGGGCCAGGGCCCGATTCGGTCGCTGTATTTCACGATCCTGATCTCGCACACGATCCTGGCGGTGAGCATCGTGCCGATGATCCTGGTGACGCTCTCGCGAGCGCTGGGCCAGCGCTTCGACGCCCACCGCCGCATCGCGCGGCTGACGCTCCCGCTCTGGGGCTACGTGTCCGTCACCGGCGTCGTCATCTACTGGATGCTCTACCGCCTCTAGCGAGACGGCGTCGCCTTTTCGTCAGCCGTCGTCCACTGGCGGGGACGAAGCCTGCTTTCCACGCCCCGGTCAGCCTCCGTTTTCGCAGGCACCAATCCTGCAGTGGACGCGGGCGAAGTGCGCAACCTGGAGATGGGGACTAGCATCGCCAGAATGGCCTCTGAGCTCGGTCCGCTGGTCGCGGTCCTGCTGGCGGCCATCGGCTTGGGGAACGGGGCGTTGGCGGCGGGCGCGTTGCTGCTGTCGGTCCTGACTCTGGGCTTCGGCTGGAAGCCCGCGCCACGGGTGGCGTGGCTGTTGGCCGCGCTCTTCGGCCTGGGCGTGCTGCTCGGCCGAGGCCACGCCCTCGTTCTCGAAGGGCGCTGGGCGCAAGAGTCCGAACGGCTGATGGACGGCGAAGCGGCCAGTTTCACCACCCGCGGCCAAGACTTGATGCGGTCGCTACAGGACGCGGCCCGCGACGCCGCCAAGCTCAGCGAGACGGCCCTTGCCCTTGCGGGCCGCCCTGGAACGCGGGCGCCGCTGTTTCGCGCCCTGGAGGAGCAACTGCGAGAGGGACGCGGACCGGCCCTGGCGGTGCACAACTCGGCGTGGCTGCCCATCGCCTGGTCGGGCCGCATCGTGGAGCTCGGCTCTCTCCGGGACCTCGTCGCGGCGGACGAAGACGTCTTCGTCATCGAGGGCGCGCTCGCGACCACGCTGGTCGCGATTTCGCCGGTGCGCGACGCCAAGGGCGCGCTGGCCGGGTTCGCCACGGCCGAGCTGTCTCTCGCCACGCACCGCAATGTCCAGAACGCCTATCTCACGGATTTCGACCGGCTGGCAGGCGACAGCGGCACCGTCGAGGTTCGCTACGTCGATCGGCGGCAGCCGGAGCCCGGCGAGCCTGTTTTCCTGCCGCTGGCGCCGGGGGCCTCGTTCCGAAGCGCCACGTTGCGGGCGCCGAGCGGGCGGCAGATCGCCCTGGCGCGGATTACGCCACCGCGGGCCGAGCGCGTGCTCGCGGAGGATCGCGCCTGGCATCGCATCGCGCTCTGGGTGCTCGCCGTTGCCACGGCCGCAGCCACACTCTTCAGCGTGGGCAGGACGCTGCCGCGGGTCCTGTTCGTCGCGGTGCTGCTGCGCGGCGCCCTCGCCCTCTTGGGTCCTCCGGCTCTCGAGGGAGCCCTGGCCGACGCTTGGTCCCCTGGGATCTTCGCGCCCCCGTTTTTCCCGAACACACTGCTCACCCGCCTGGCTCCACTGCTGGCCAGCCCGCTCGACCTGGCGCTGACTACCTTGTGCGCGGCGCTGCTGGGCTTGACGCTTGCCGAGAGAGCGCTGCGTTCGGCCGCCGGGGCGCGCCGGTCGTTGCGCGATCTCCTGTGCGACGTCGCCGCAGTTCCCTTGCTCGGCCTGGTGTTCGCGGCGATCGCCGAGATCGTCTCGCGCTCCTCCCTCGACCTCGACCAGGTCGCTCTAGCGCCCGCTTCCGCGGGCCTCTTGTGCATGCAGACGGCGCTGCTGGCGACGCTAGCCAGCGGCCTGGCGTTCCTGGTTTGCGTCTTTTCCGGGGCCGGGCGCTTCCCCAACGGCCTGGTTCCGACCGGTTACCGGCTCGCGGGTTGGGCCGCTGTGTTCGGCATCGCGAGCCGCTTCTGGCCAGGCGAGCGCCTCGGGCTGCCGCTGCTGCCGGCGCTGCTGTTGTTCGCGATCGCCGCGTTACTGAGCGGCCGCCGCCAGACGCTATTGGCCTGGCTCGAGAGCGTCTCTCCCGGGGCGCTCGCCGGAGCGTCGCTCGGAGCGCTCGCTGGCTTGTCGATGCTGCTGTTTCCGAGCGTCGTCCACTTCGAAGAGAAGAAACTGCGCACCGCGATCGAGAAGGTCGACGCTCCGCTGGTGCTGCGCCAACCCGATTGGCGCGACTACGTGCTTCGCGAAACGCGCCGCAAGATCGACGAATTCGGGCTGCTCGAGGACGAGCCGAAGGGGCCGCGGCCGCCCGAGCTCGAGGAGCTGGCCTACGCCGTCTGGTCGGCCACCGATCTCGCCAGCTACGGCTTCACGTCGGCCGTCGAGGTGCAGGACCTGAACGGTTCGATCGTGAGCCGTTTTGCGCTGAACCTGCCGTCGATCGGCGCGGCGCGCCGGCCGCTGCCCCGGAACACCGACTGGGAGAT
>CAZVOI010000436.1:0-2794 GCA_964628275.1 uncultured Acidobacteriota bacterium
AAACAGCTCGAATTCTTTCGGCGTGAGGCGGATCTCCTGGCCTTGGTAGCGCACCAGGTAGGCGTCGAACTCCACCTCGAAGTTCTCGTCGCTGTAGCCCTGGGCCGCCGGACCGGGTCCGTCGGCGCGCCGCAGCGCGACACGGGCGCGCGCCGCCAGCTCCTTCAGGCTGAACGGCTTCACCACGTAGTCGTCCGCGCCCATCTCCAGGCCCAACACCCGGTCCACCTCGTCCGCTCGCGCCGACACGATAATGATGGGCACGTGGGCGGTCGCCGTCTGCCGGCGGATCATTCGGCACACCTCGAGACCGTCCATGCCCGGCAGGTTCAGATCGAGCAGCACCAGGTCCACGCCGCGGCGCGCGAACTCGAGCCCTTCCTCGCCGGTCTTGGCGATCTTGACCTGGAGCCCGGCCTTCTCGAGCTGGTAGGAGATCGCTTCGGCGATGTCTCCGTCATCCTCGATCAGCAGCACGCGCTTGCGCGTGTCGGTGGGCGGTGGCGCGGACGCCGCCGGAGCTCCACGTTCCTCGCGCTGCCGGCCTCCCTTCAAACCACACCCTCTTCCTTATGGTGATGCCGGACATCCTTGGCTTCGACCAGGAAGATCACGTCCTCCGCGATGTTGGTGGCGTGGTCGGCGATCCGCTCGATGTTGCGGCTGATCAGGATCAGGGCCAATGCGCGCTCGATGGTGCCCGGGTCGGACATCATGTAGGTGAGCAGCACCCGGAACACCTGGTCCTTGAGCGCGTCCACCTGGTCGTCGCGCTTCAGCACGTTGCGCGCCAGCTCGGCGTCCTTGCGCACGAAGGCGTCCAGGCTGTCGTGGGTCATCTGCTGCGCGATCTCGGCCATCCGCGGGATGTCCATGAACGGCCGCAGCGGCGGGTGCGGCAGCAGCTTGATCACGTTCTCCGCGATGTTGACCGCCTGATCGCCGATCCGCTCCAGGTCCGCGTTGATCTTCATCGCCGAGGTGATCAGGCGCAGGTCGGTCGCCATGGGTTGCTGCAGGGCGAGCAGCTTCAGGCAGCGATCGTCGATCTCGATCTGCAGCTCGTTGACCGCCCTGTCGTCGGTCGCGATGCGCTCCGCCTTGTCGATGCGGCGCTCCATCAGCGCCTGCATGGCTCCGTGCACGCGCTCCTCGACGAGCGCGCCCATGCCGAGCAAGCGCTGCTTGAGCGCTTGCATGTCTTCTTCGAAGTGATGTCTTTCCATATATTCTCAGGGCTCCCAAACGCCGCCGTGCATCAACCGAACCGGCCCGTGATGTAGTCCTCCGTCAGCTTGTCCTGCGGCTTCGTGAACATGTCCGGCGTCTTCCCGTACTCGACCAGCCGGCCCAGCCAGAAGAACGCCGTGCGATCCGAAACCCGCGCGGCCTGCTGCAGGTTGTGGGTCACGATCACGATCGTGTACTTCTCCTTGAGCGTGTAGATCAGCTCCTCGATCTTCAGCGTCGCGATCGGGTCGAGCGCCGAGCACGGCTCGTCCATCAGCACGATCTCCGGCTCGACCGCGATCGCTCGGGCGATGCAGAGTCGTTGCATCTGTCCGCCCGACAGGCCCAGGCCGCTCTCGTGCAGCCGGTCCTTGACCTCGTCCCACAGCGCCGCGCCGTGCAGGCTCCGCTCGCAGGCGGCGTCGAGCGTGGCCTTGTCGTTGATTCCCGCGATGCGCAGGCCGTAGACCACGTTCTCGTAGATCGACTTCGGGAACGGGTTCGACTTCTGGAACACCATTCCGACCCGGCGCCGCACCTCGATCACGTCGGTGGCAGGCGCGTTGACGTCGACGCCCTTGACCCGGATCTCGCCCGTGGTCTTTACGTTGTCGATCAGGTCGTTCATGCGGTTGAGGCAGCGCAGCAGCGTCGACTTGCCGCAGCCCGAGGGGCCGATGAAGGCCGTGGCGCGCCGGTCTTCGATGTCCATCGTGATGTCGTGGAGCACGTGGTTTTCGGCGTAGCTCAGGTTGACGTTCCTGATCACGATGTCGGGCTCGCGCACCTCTGCCTGGGCCTGGTCCTGGGCCCTGACCTCGGTCTTGATTCGCAACCCTGTGTCGGGCACCGCGCTGTTGACTCCGTGGGACATACCGTTGGTTCCTTCTAGAAGGCGCCGGTCTTGTACTTCTCGCGCAGCCGGTTGCGGACGACGATTGCCGTCAGGTTCAGCAGCACCACGATCAGCAGCAGGAAGATGGTGGTGGTGTAGACCATGGGCTTGGCCGCCTCCACGTTCGGGCTCTGGAAGCCCACGTCGTAGATGTGGAAGCCGAGGTGCATGAATTTGCGGTCGAAATGGAAGAACGGGAAGAAGCCGTCGACGGGCAGCTCCGGTGCCAACTTGACCACGCCCGTGAGCATCAGCGGCGCCACCTCGCCGGCTCCGCGCGCCATGGCCAGGATCAGTCCGGTCAGGATACCGGGGGCCGCGGCCGGCAGCACCACGCGCAGGATGGTCTGGAACTTGGTGGCGCCCATGGCCAGCGAGGCCTCGCGCATCGAGCGCGGCACCGCTGCCAACGCCTCCTCGGAGGCAACGATCACGACGGGCACGGTCAGCAGCGCCAGGGTCAGGGACGCCCACAGGATGCCGCCGGTGCCGTAGGTCGGCGTGGGCAGCGCGTCGGCAAAAAACAGACGGTCGACGTTCCCGCCGATCAGGTAGACAAAAAAGCCCAGACCGAAAACGCCAAACACGATGGAAGGCACGCCCGCGAGGTTGTTGACCGCGATGCGCACCAGCCGCACGAGGAAGCCTTGTGCCGCGTACTCGCGCAGG
>CAZVOI010000437.1:0-10586 GCA_964628275.1 uncultured Acidobacteriota bacterium
TACTTTCGAGGCGCTCGAGCTGCCATTGACAGAGCAGGATCACGCCTTCGAGAAGCTGCTTGCGCAGCCGGCGCGCCTGCTCGCGATCCAACCCGGCTTCTTCGAGCACGTCGGATACGAGGCAACACGTCTTCTTCATGGGTTTAGGAGTCTTGGCCATTCCGTTCCCTCGGGCCGAAGCTGACCTTGAGCCGCCCCTCCGCGAACAACGCACTCGTCAAGCGGCGTCCCGTGAGCGTTCGCGGCAAGAGGATGTTACGCCGCTGGTTGTCCACTTGGATGATCAGGCTCTCGCCCTGGGAGAGCACCTGCAGGCGCTCCTTCTCTGCGAACGGCAGGCGCAGGTAGAGCGCATAGCCCTTGCCCTCCTTCTTGATCTCCATCGGGCGCTCCTGAAACATGACCGCGCTCGGATCCTGGCTGCCGAAGACCTCGCGCGCCATCTCTCCCAGGAGCGGCACACCCACCATCTCACGGTCGTGGAGGCGTGCTTGGAAGAACGGGAGCGGATCGAAGGACTCGCGTGCCTCCTTCAGGTAACCCGCCTGCAACTCCATCCAGCGGTCGAAATAGCTCGAGCGCGCGGCTTCCGGCAAGACGCGGTTGGCGATCACGGCGTCGACGGGAAAGCCGAAGAGGTTCAAGTAGGTATGCAGGCGCTGCGACTCGTTGATGACCATCCGTTCGGGGTTGAGCACGATCCGAATCGATGAGCGCTTTGGATCCTGTAACAGCGGACCCATGCCCTCCATCAGTTGATACAGCGACTTCACCTCGCCGAAAACGGCGTCCGTGGGAAGCGGCAGGTCGGTCATGCGCTGCGCCACCGGCCGCACCGAGCGCAGCACGTTGCGCTGGATCGGAAAGATCCGCGTGAAGTAGAAGTTCAAGACCTCCGGCACTGCCAGCATTCGAACGGTCTCGCCGGTCGGGGCGCAATCGATCACGATGACGTCGTAGGCGCCTGCTTCGGCGAACGACTTCACTTTCAGCAGGCTGAACAGCTCCTCCATGCCCGGGAAGATCGCCATCTCCTCGGCGACCGTCTCCTGAACGCCCTTGAAGCTCATGAAGCGGGTGAGCCACTCGTGGGCGATGCCCCAGTGCTCGGAGAGCTCCTGGTTGACGTCGATCTCCAGCGCGTCGAGCCGGGGCGCCACCGGCGTCGGGCGGCCGTGCACCTGCAGCGCCAGCGCGTCGCCCAGGCTGTGCGCCGCGTCTGTCGAGACGACCAGCGTGCGATGACCCAGCTCGGCGGCACGCACAGCCGTGGCGGCCGACAGGCTGGTCTTGCCCACCCCGCCTTTTCCCGAGTACAGAATGATCCTCACGTGCTCGCCTCGCCGGCCAATAGCGCCGCCACCGCCGCGAGCGACTTCAGGTCGTGGACGTCCGACTCCAGCTCGGGCAGCCGAACGATGTGTCCCTGGGCGATCGCGGCCAGGGGAGCGATCGCGGCTTGCTCCTGCTCAGCGAGCCGTGTGTCGGCGGCGTAGATCTCGGAGAGCAGCCGCGCCAGCGCGGGCGTCAGGCTCGCGGCGCTTGGGCTGGGCTTGGCGCCGCGCCGGGCCCGCGCCGGCCTGGCGTAATGCGTTCGATTCACGACGAGGCTGACGAAGGGCATGTCTCGGGCCGAGAGGCGCGCGTGGAAGAAGACCGACTCCTGGAGCGACTGGAGCCTCGCCGTCGAGACGAGCACGAAGCCGGTCGACGCTCGTCGCAGCAGCTCGAAGACCGCCGCCGCCCGCTGCTTGAAGCCGTCGTACATACCGTCGAACGCCAGGAAGAATTCGGAGAGGTCTCCCAGGAACTGGAGCCCGAGCGCCCGATCGGCGATCTCGAGCGCCAGCCCACCGGTGCGCGAGGCCACCTTCAACGTCAGTCGCCCGGCGGCGAAGTAGGGTCTCAAGAAATAGCGCAGCACGCTGCTGTCCAGAAACGACAGCATTCGATCGGGGGCTTCGAGAAAATCGAGGGCATGCCGCGTCGGCGGCGTGTCCAGCACCACCAGGTCGTAGCGCTCGTCCCGGGAGAGCTCGAGCAGCTTCTCCATCGCCATGTACTCGTGGCTGCCGGCCAGGGCGGACGAGATCTGCTGGTAGAAGCGGTTGCCCAGAATCCGCCGCCGGGCTTCCTCCGACGCCGCGTGACGCTCCACGATCGTGTCGAAGGTGCGCTTGGTGTCGAGCGTCATCGCGGCGCACGTACCCTTCGCCTCGGGCATCAGCTTCGAGAGTGGCAGCGTTCGCGGCTTGTCGCCGAGGGCCTTCAAGCCGAGGCTGGTGGCGAGACGCCGCGAGGGATCGATGGTGCAAACCAGCACGCGCCGGCCCAACCCGGCCGCACGCAACGCCAGCGCCGCGGAAACCGTGGTCTTGCCCACGCCGCCCGGGCCACATACGACGAGCACGCGGCGTTCCAAGAGCGCCCGGTCGAGCGTGCTCATGCGTCCGCCAGCTTGCCGGCGAGCATTCGCAGTGCGGCGCCGTCGATTGGGCCCACCACGAACGGCAGCGTCGCTAGCGGCGTAGCGACGCCGCGTCGCACTCGGCGCTCGTAGAAACGCGTGAGCCGGGCCTGGCGCAGCCGGCGCCGCGCCGCGGCGAGCGCTTCCGCGAGCGGCGTGCCGTCCCCGAGCCTGCCCTGCGCGGCGTCGCTGCTGAGCCGCAGCACCTCGGCCTCCTGGCTCGCGCTCATCGGCCGTTCGTGGCAGGCATTCAGGATGAAGCCCACGGGCAACATGCCGACTTCCTCGCGCGCCGAGTGATCGAACTCGAGCGCTTCGACCACGGCCATCTCTTCCGGGATCGCGACCACGACCAGCCCGGTCCGCTTCGGGTCGCGCAACGCCTTCTGGATCCAGCGCGCCTGCCGCCCCACCGGACCGACCGGGATCGCGGCCGACGCGGCGCTCGGCACTTTCAGGAGCGACAAGCCGTGGCCGGTGGCCGGAAGGTCGACCACCACCAGGTCGAACTGGGACCGCCGCGACCAACGCTGCTTGCCTTCGACCGAGTCGACGATCTTGCCGAGGATCATCAGCTCCTTCAGGCCGGGTGCGGCGGAGAAGAAGCGGTGGTAGACCGGGCTCTCGATGATCTTGCGCACGATCAGGTCGATCCGCACCTTGCGGCGCACGTACTCGTCCATCACGGCTTGCGGCTCCAGGTTGACGATCTCGACGTTGGGGATCGCCGCGAGGCCTACGCGCAGCGGCTCGGCGTCGCCGGCCGCGTCGATCTCGACGAACAACACCCGCTTGCCACGGGCCGCCGCCGCGACGGCGAGGGCCGCTCCCACGACGCTCTTGCCGACGCCTCCTTTTCCGGTCAGCAGCAGCAGGCGTCGCTGGAGCAGATCCTCGAGGAGCATGGCATCCCATTATCTGCGATCGCGCGGGCCTCGCGCGGGCGAGGCGGCCGCGTAAGATGAGGCCGCGTGGCCGCGGCGATCGCCTTTCTCCTGACTTGCCTGGATCTCGCGCGACCGGCCCTCGGGCCGGCGTTGAAGCCCGTCCAGTGGGTGCTCGGAATCGTCGCGGTGGCCCTGGTGGCACGCTGGCGATTGCGGCGGGGCGAGCCAATCGCGATCGCGTGGCCATACATTGCACTCGCGGCCTTGCTCTTGCCCACGTACGTCGATCACTCCCGCTCGCTCGACGCCGACGGCGTCCACTACTACGCGTATCTCCGATCTTTCGTTTTCGATGGCGACCTGGACTTGCGCAACGACTACGCGCTGCTCGGCTACGACCCGGGCCACAAGAACGTTCTCCCGATCGGCGCACCGATCCTGTGGAGCCCGCTGCTGCTCGCCGTCGACGCGCTCGCGCAGTTGCCGCGTCTCTTCGGCGCGGCGCCTGCGGTCGGCAGCGAGCCTCACTACACGGCGGCCGTCACACTCGCGACCTTCGCCTATGGCGCGTGCGGGCTGTTCGTGCTGCTGGGGACGCTGCGCCGCTTCGCCCCGCCCGCCGCCGCCTTCTGGGCGACCGTGCTCGCGTGGCTAGGATCACCGCTGCGCTTCTATCTCTTCGTGCTGCCGAGCTTCGCCCACGGAGCCGAGTTCTTCGCGGCCGCTCTCGTGCTTCGATCTGCGCTGGCGCTGCGCGACGATCCCAGCCCACGCCGCGCGTTCGCCGCCGGCGCGAGCTGTGGGCTCGTATTCCTGGTTCGGTCCCAGGACGGGCTGCTGCTCGGGCTGCCGCTGCTGCTCCTGGCGCCGCGGCTGATTCGGGGCGCAGCGATCCAGCCGGCGCTTCGCGTCGCAGCCGCCTTCCTGGTCATAGCGCTGCCACAATTCCTGGTCTGGCAAGCGATGTACGGGACGCCGTTCCTGGTTCCACACAAGACCATCCACGGCGATGCCTTCATGCACGTCGCCGAGCCACGACTCCTCGACACGCTGATCTCGCCGCAAGGCGGGCTCTTCTCGACCTACCCGGTGCAGCTACTGGCGCTTCTCGGGCTCTTCGCGCTCGGGCGGCGAGACAAGCTGTACGTGCTGGCGACGCTCCCGATCTTGATGGCCGCGTGGTACCTGAACGCGACCATCTTCGACTGGTACCAAGTGCGCCGTTTCAGCGGCGTGATTCCGCTGCTGGCGCCGGGTCTGGCGATGGCGCTCGGCGCGCTCAGCCGCGCCGGCTTTCTCCCGATGGCGCTTTTCTGCGTCGCAGTGCTGCGCTACGACATCGCGGTCGATGCGCTCCGCGACAGGCCGGGCCAGCCCGCGCCGGTGCGCGCCGTGATCGCCGAGGCAGGCGACGGGCTGGTCGCGGAAGGCTTCGGCCTGATCGAGCCGCGCTTTCCGCGCGCCGCGGTTGCCTTGCTCGGCGCCTATACCGGCGACCTTCTGCTGCGCGAGCTGGTGACGCGAGTCGACCTGGGCGCGGACTCGTCGCTGTTCCGGCTGCCGCGACGCGCCCGCCATTTCTCCGCCCCGACTCAGGAGGACCAGCGCGCCTGCCGCTGGGTCGAGGGCGACGTGCAGGCGACGCTCTTCCTTCCGCTCGCCTGGAACGGCGAGACCAGCGTCACGATCGAAGCGCTTCCACTCGAAACCGCCGAGCCGATCTCGCTCGAGGTGCTGCTCAACGACCAGAGCCTCGGCCGCGCGCGTCTCGATCCCGGATGGAGGAGCTACCGTTTCTCCGCGGAGCGGGAGGTGGCGCGGCTGGGCACCAACACGCTCGTGTTTCGCTTCGACCGGGCGCCTATCTTCCATCGGGTGCGCGGCCAGGGCCCGCGCCAAGTCCGTCCGGCCGCGCTCGCGTCGCTGACGCTGCACCGAGCCGCGCGCTGAAGTTGATGCTGCGCCGCCCCGCCGCGTATCCTGAACTCTCGGTGCGCGCCCGGGTTTTCTGGACGGCCGTCGCGGCCGTCGGCCTCGCCGCGGCGGGTCGAGCGCAGGCCCCCGCGGCGAGCGATCTCGCGGCGCGGCTCACCGACAAGGACGATGCGGTGCGCGCCGAGGCCACGATCGCGCTGGCGCGGCTCGGAGCGGCCGCTCAACCGGCGGTCCCTGCGCTCGCAGCGGCGCTTCGCGACAAGGACGCGCAGGTGCGACTGGGAGCCGCGAACGCCCTCGCTGAGATCGGAGCGGTCGCGCGCGAGGCGCTGCCGGCGCTGCGCGAGGCGGCCTCGGGGAGGACCGATCCGATGCTGCGCGTCGAAGCGGCTCACGCGATCGCGAGGATCGATCCGTCGGCCGAGACGATCCTCACGGTGCTGCGCGACGGCCTACGCGACCCCGACGCAGAGACGCGCCGGCGAGCTGCGCAGTCCTTGGCACGGCTCGGCACCCGGGCGGCCGCGTACGCGCTCGACCTCCGCGTGGCGCTCCGCGATGTGGATGGAGCCGTTCGCGCGCAAGCGGCGCGTGCGCTCTCGCAGCTCGGCGCCGACGCTCGACCGGCAGCGGCCGAATTGAAGTCGGCTCTCTCGGACCCTCAGGAAGCCGTGCGGGTGTGGGCTGCGGAAGCGCTTCGCAAGCTCGAGCTCGCTGCCACGTCAGCAGCCGTCGTCAGCAGCGGTAGCGAGCCCGTCCCCCCGCGGAGCTCGCCTCGTGTCTCGCCCCTGCCGCCGGCAACCGAAGCCTCCGCCGATCCTGTTTCCGAACCGCGGGCGCCCGCGGAATTGGGGCCGGAAGCTCGGGCCGCGATCCGTTCGCTGCGCGACGCGCTTCACGACCCCGACGGGCTGGTTCGGACCGAAGCGGCGCTGGCCCTGGCGCGCCTCGATCACGAGTCGCGCAGCGGTGTCCGGGCGCTACGCGATGCGCTCGGGGACCCGGACCTGAGGGTGCGCCGGCAGGCGGCGCGCGATCTGTCGGAGCTCGGGCCGCTGGCGCGTGACGCGGTTCCAGAACTTCGGCAGGCGCTTCAGGAACGCGACGCTAACCTGCGCCGGCTCGCCGCCTACGCTCTGGCAAAGTCCAGCTCTGGGGAGCGCGAAGCCATCGTCCTGCTGCGCGACGCGCTGCGCGACTCCGACGATGGGACTCGCGAGTGGGCCGCCCGCGCGCTCGCGGATCTGGGAAGCGAGGCCGCGGACGCGGCTCCGGGTCTCCGCGACGCGCTCAAGGACAAGAACGCCACGGTGAGAATTCGCGCCGCATTGGCTCTGGCCCGCATCGGCGACGTTGCGCACGAGCCTGCGGTCGCGGACGCGGCGGCGGAGCGGGCACAGAGGGAACGCGTGGACGCCGACCGAGCCAAGAGCGAACGGGCCGCAGCCGAAGCGGCCGAGCGCCAACAGCGGGCCGAAGCCACCCGGCTTCGCAGGCTGGAAGAGGAGCGCGCCGGCAAGGAGGCGGCGGAGCGCCGGGAAGCTGCAGCCCGCACCGAGGAAGCGCGCCTGGCCGAGGAGAAACGACGCATCGAAGAGGCGCGGCAGGCTGAGGAAGCGCGGCGTCTCGAGCAGGAAGAGCGAGCAGCCGAAGAAGCGCGGCGGCGCGAGCAAGCCGACCGGGCCGAGCGCGAGGCGATCGGGTTGCGCCGGGCCCAGGAGGAGGCGGCTCGCAAGGCCGCCGAGGACGAGGCCCGCCGCGCGGCCGTCGAAGCGGCGCGCAAGGTCGAGCAGGAGGAGGCGGCGCGGCTCGCAGTCGAGGCTGCGGCGCGGAAGGTCGCCGAAGAGGAAGCCCGCCGTGTCGCCCTGGAAACGGCGCGCCGCCTCGAGGCCGAGCGGCAGGCTCGTGAGAAGGCCCAGGTGGAGGAGGCCGCGCGGCAGAAGGCTGAGACGGATCGGATCGCGCGCGAGAACGCCGAGGCCGAGCGCGCCGCTCGCGAGCGCGAGGAGCAGGAGCGGCGCGCGCGCGCGCAGGCGGCCGATCCGCTCTATGACCTCAAGGAGGGGTTGCGAGCCGAGGACGGCCGGGCGCGCGTCCGCTCGGCAGTGGCGTTGTCGCGGTTGGGACTCGAAGCACGCACGGCCGTTCCGGAGCTGCGTCTCGCGTTGCGCGACAAAGACCCGCTGGTGCGCATGGCGGTGGCGCGGGCGCTGGCCGGGCTCGGAATCGAGGCCGCCCCGGCGCTTGCCGACCTGAAGCTGGCGCTGCGCGACAAGGATGAGGGCGTGCGCGGCGCGGTCGCGAGCGCGGTCGCCCTGGTGAGCGCGGAAGTGGAGGCCGCGGAGCAGGAGCAGAATCGCCGCCGCGCCGCGGAGGTTTCGGCCGCTCGCGAGCGCGATCAGGCCGGGCGCGCCGAGCTCGAGCGGACCGAGAAAGAAAAGGAGCGCCTCGAGCGCGAGCGCCTCGAACAGGAGCGGATCGCCCGCACGGCTGCCGAAGCCGAAGTGGCGGAGCGGCGGCGCGCGTCGGATCCGCTCGCCGACCTGCGCGATGGCCTGCGCGACGGGGATGCCGCGGCCCGCCGGCGCGCCGCCAGCGCCCTCGCAAAGCTCGGCGCCGGCGCGCTTGGCGCGATCCCGGAGCTGCGCGTGGCGCTTCACGATAAAGACCCGCTGGTCAGGAGCGCCGCCGCGCGGGCGCTCGGGGAGATCGGCCCCGCGGCCGCTGTGGCAGCGACCGATCTTCGCACGACGCTCAAGGATCGCGACGAGCTGGTACGTTCGACCGCGGCGCGCGCCCTCTCCGTGGTCGAACCCCCGCCGCGCGCCGAAGCAGCAGCCGCGTCGCCACCGGCCATGGTTCCACAGCAGCCGACGCTCGTGGCCACGCCGTCCCTCCCCGCAGCGCCTGCCGTGGACCCGGCGCTCGAGCTGCGACAGGCGCTGCGCGATCCAGATCTCGGGAACCGGCGCCGCGCGGCGGTAGCGTTGGCCAAGCTCGGGCCAGAGGCCAGGAGCGCCGTGCCCGAGCTGCGAAAGCTCTTGAAGGACGATGACGTGCTGACGCGAATGGCCGCCGCGCGAGCCCTGGGCGCGATCGGTGGCGCGGCGTCCGCCGCCGATGCGGAGCTGCGCGAGGGCCTCAAGAGCAAAGACGGCCTGTACCGTGTCGAGTCTGCGCTGGCGCTCGCCCGCATCAACCCGCAGGCCGGCGAAGCAGCGGCCGCGACGCTCCAGGCGTGTCTTCAGGACAAGGACGCAAATGTCCGCCGCCTGGCGGACTTTGCGCTGAAGCAGATCGAGGTGGCGAACGCGAAAGAGTGACACGCCCCCGCGCGGTCCCGGGCAGGCGGATCGACACGCGAGCCCGACCGCTCTAAGATCGACGGGGGCAGCGCCGGGTTCCCTCCTCGGCTGCTGAATCGCCACACTGGAGTCGGATGAGCGATAGCGGTGGCCAGTCGGCCAACAAGACCGTAGCCAACGTCACGCTCGAAGAACTGATCACGCCCAAGCTCGAACCGGGCAAGGGCTGCCTGCTCGTGATCCGCGGCCGGGCGGTGGGCCAGATGCTCGAGCTGTTGCGAATGCCTGCGGTGATCGGCCGCTCGCCCGACGTCGACCTGACGATCGACGACGTTGCGGTCAGCCGCCGTCACGCTCAGATCGAGCAGACGCCCGAGGGCTTCGCGGTCCAGGATCTCGGTTCGACGAACGGCGTGTTCGTGAACGGCCTGCGTGTCGAGCGCCAGACGCTGCGCGACGGGGACCGGCTGCAGATCGGGACCACCACGCTCCTGAAGTTCTGTTTCCAGGACGAGCTCGAAGCGTCCTTCCAGAAATCGCTCTACGACTCCGCCACCCGCGACAGCCTGACCGGTCTCTACAACCGTCGCTTCTTCACCGAAACGCTCGACGTCGACTTCGCGTATGCGCTCAAGAACGACACCGCGCTCTCGCTGCTGCTGCTCGATCTCGACCACTTCAAGGCGGTCAACGACACCTGCGGCCACCTCACTGGCGACGGCGTGCTGCGGATGGCGGCGCTCTTGATCCAGCGCGGGCTGCGCACCGAGGACGTGCCGGCTCGCCACGGCGGCGAGGAGTTCGCGGTGCTGCTGCGCTACACCGAGGGGCCGAAGGCCTACTCGATCGCCGAGCGCATCCGTCAGTCGATCGACGACCACCGCTTCCTGATCGACGCACGCGAGCTGCGCGTCACCGTTTCGATCGGCCTCGCGACGCTCGAGGGGCAAAACTTCCAAACCTGGCAGCAGTTCGTCGAGAAAGCCGACAAGTATCTTTACAAGGCCAAGCAACAGGGGCGCAACAAGACCGTCTACGCAGGGATCGAGTCGAACACGGAGCGCATGGCCCCAGATGCGCTCAACCTACGCCTGGAAGAGTTGGCCTCGGCGACGGGCCGGCCGCTGCCGGCGCTTCCGGCACCCGAGCCGACGGCGCTCCCCGCACCCGAGAAGACCGCCCGCAAGCGCAAGCGCAAGAAGCGTTGAACGGCGACGATCGAGTTCCGTCCTTGATTCCGGCGGGCTGCGCCCCGAGACGCGCTGGCGCTAGCACCTGAGCCATGGCGCCGTCAGGCGGAAATCAGCGGGACGGCTTTCTTCTTCGAATCGGGGGAAGCCCAGGTGGCCGCGCCGACCCCGAGGCGAGAGCCAGCTTGCGGCCGCGGCTCAAACGCTTGATCCGCCATTCCAGGCGTAGCGCGCGCCGCCAATCTCGCACGCGAAGCGACCAGACCAACGTTACCGGAAGCCGCGCTCGCGTGTACCTGGAGGCTCGGCCGGCATGGTGCTGATCGAGCCGGCGAAGCACGTTCTTGGCGGCGCCCGTGTAGAGCGATCCGTCGCAACAGCGAAGGATGTAGACGAAGGGCATCGCGGCTATCGATTCCGTGAGGCCGGCCGGAATTCGAGCAGCGAGCCGAGTCGGGCCGCGTTCACCCGCGTGACGTTAGCTCATCGATTCCCTGAAGGGGCGCGAGCGCCCAGGATCGCGGGGCTCACGCGGCCCTCTGCTGCTGAAGGGGTCCGGCCCGAGCCGCGTCCCTGAGTCTGAAACCCGGTCTAGCTAGGCGTATTCGTAGCCGTTGTGATCTACGCCATGCTTACAATCTGGACGTTGACGTATGTTGCTAAATGGTGGGAGTGGGAAGAATGAAGAAATTGATCCTGTTCGCGGTGTTCCTGAGTCTCGGAGTCGAGGCCCAAGAGCGACGTAAGTCGGAGACCTATGAAGAACTCCTCGCAAAGTACAAGGACGAACTCAAGCCGAAGC
>CAZVOI010000438.1:0-44833 GCA_964628275.1 uncultured Acidobacteriota bacterium
TTCACGTTCATGGGCGACCTGTCGCGAGCGATCGATCTGCCCATGACGCTCGATTTCATCGCCGTCTCTTCGTACGGGGCCGCGACCAAGACGTCGGGCGAGGTGCGGCTCGTGAAAGACCTCGACCAGGGGCTCGAGGGCCGCGATCTGCTGGTGGTCGAAGACATCGTGGACACCGGGCTGACGCTCAACTACCTGACGAATCTTCTGCGCGCCCGCGGCCCGCGTTCGCTCAAAGTTGCGACCCTGCTGTCGAAGCCGTCGCGGCGGCTGGTGGAGATCCCGGTCGACTACGTGGGCTTCACGATCGACGACCACTTCGTGGTGGGCTACGGCCTCGACTACAACGAGAAGTACCGCAACCTTCGCGACATCGTCATCTACGGCGGGAAATAGACCGTGCGCCACGTGCTCGGGCTGGACGCCGGGGGCACCAAGACGGTCGGCCTGCTCGCCGACGAAGCCGGCAACGTGCTGGCCGAGGTCCGCGGCGGCGGCGCCAACCTCCAGACGCACGGCGAGCTGGAGGTCGAGAAGGTCCTCCACGAGGTGATCGAGCATCTCGCATCGCTGCAACGGGTCGACGCTGTGTGTCTGGGGATCGCTGGCGTCGACCGGCCGCGCGACGAGGCGTTGCTTCGAGGCATCTTGCGGCGGCTGGGGCACCGCGAGCGCGCCACGGTGGTGAACGACGCGGTCATCGCGCTGGTCGCCGGCGCGCCCGAACGGTTCGGCATCGTGATCCTGGCCGGGACCGGCTCGATCGCCTATGGCATCGACCGCCAAGGCCGTTCCGCTCGCGCCGGCGGGTACGGATACATCCTGGCCGACGAGGGGTCAGGCTACTGGTTGGGTCGCGAGGCCTTGCGGGCCGCCGTACGGGCGGCGGACGGTCGCGGACCGCAAACGCTCTTGATCGATCTGATCTTCGAGACGCTGCAGATCGGCTCGCTCGCCGAGCTGGTGCCGCTCGTCTACGAGAAGGGAATGCCGAAATATCAGGTCGCGGCGCTCGCACCGCTGGTCCAGAGGGCTCGCGCCGAAGGCGACGTCGCCTCGACCCAGATCCTCGCCGAGGGCGCCCGCGAGCTGGCTCTGGCCGCACGCTCGGTGGCCCGCCAGTTGGGCTTCGCGGCCGATCCGTTCCCGGTGGTTCTGGCCGGCGGCGCGTTTCGCGCCTGTCCGGCGCTGGCCAAGCTCGTCGAAGCAGCGCTCGACCTGGCGGGAGCACGTCCCCGGCTGTTGCAGGTCGAGCCGGCACGAGGCGCCGTGACGCTGGCGTTGGACCTGCTCCAGAGCCTCGCATGAAACGGCTCATCGTCAACGCCGACGACCTCGGGCGCACCGCCGGCATCAACGCCGGGATCTTGGAGGCGCATCGCTCGGGCATCGTCAGCAGCGCCACGCTGATGGTGAACTATGCCAGCGCTCGCGAGGTGAGCGGGCTTTCCCGCGAGGCCCCGGCGCTGGGGATCGGTCTCCACCTCGCGCTGACGGGAGGCGCGCCGACGCTGCCGCCGAGCCAGGTGCCGAGCCTGGTCGATGCGCGGGGAGATCTGCCCGCGAAGCCCGAGGGCCACGCGAACCTCGATCCCAGGGAGGTCCTCGCCGAGGCGCGCGCCCAGCTCGCCCGGTTTCGCGAGCGGATCGGCCGAGACCCCACTCACTTCGACAGCCATCATCATTCGCATCGGCTGCCCGCGGTCTTCGACGCGCTCGTAACGCTGGCGCGCGAGACATCGATTCCGGTTCGCTGCGCCACGCCCGGAATGGTCGCGGAGCTGCGCTGGCTGCGCGTGAAGACGACCGACGCCTTCGTCGAGGAGTTCTTCGGAGACGCGGCGACGCTCGAGACGCTGCTGCGCATCCTGGACGCTTTGCCCGAAGCGACGACCGAGCTGATGTGCCACCCGGCCCGGGTCGATGACGAACTTCGAAACTCGAGCGGCTACGCGGACCCGCGCCAGCGCGAGCTCGAGGTTCTGACGAGTGACGCCGCGCGCCGCGCGCTGGCGGAGCGGGGCATCCAGCTGGTGCGCTTCTCCGATCTGTGAACGTCTCGCGCCAACCCGACGCCGCGGCCGTCACCCGCGCCGCCGCCGATCTCGTCGTGGCGCGGGCCGGATCGAAACCCAGCCTGGTGATCGCCCTTCCGACGGGCCGCACGCCGATCCCCTTCTACGCCGATCTCCAGGCTCGCCACGCGCGAGGCGAGTTGAAGCTCGCCTCCGCCTCGGCGTTCAACCTCGACGAGCTGATCCTGCCGCCCGAGGATCCGCGGACCTTCCGCTCGTTCATGGAGCGGCATGCCTGGCGGAAGATCGGCCTCGCACCCGAGCGCTGCGCGATCCCAAATCCGCTGGCCGGCGACCTCGCCGGCGAGTGCGTCCGCTACGAGGCCGCGATCGTGGCGGCGGGCGGCATCGATCTGGCCGTGCTCGGAGTCGGCTCCGACGGTCACGTGGCCTACAACATGCCCGGTCCGGCCGCGCTCCGCACCCACATCGTCCACCTGCCCGACGAACTCGCGGCGTCGCTCGAGATTCCGCCTGGGGACCGGCCGCTGCGGGCGATCACGATGGGGCTCGAGACGATCCGCGACGCGCGCGAGATCGTGATCCTGGCGACGGGGGAGTCGAAAGCCGCGGCGCTGCGCGCGCTGCTGAGCGGCACGCCTGATCCCGAGCGCTGGCCGTGCACGTTGCTCGCCGAACATCCCGCCCTGACGCTGCTGCTCGACCCGGGCGCGGCCGGGGATTTGGGACGCTAGAGATTCCGAGAGTCGAAGGCGATCGGGAGCAGCTCCGACATCCGCTTCGTCTGACCCCTCCCCGAGAGGTCCTCGATGCGAACCAGCACGTCACCGCAGAACTCCCACAGGATCTGACGGCAGGCCCCGCAGGGAGCGGTGGGGCGCTGCGACTCGGCGACCACGCAGACGGCGTCGAAGCTCGTGATGCCCTCCGAGACGGCCTTGAAGACGGCGACCCGCTCGGCGCACATGGTGAGGCCGTAGCTGGCGTTCTCGACGTTGCAGCCGGTGACGATCTCGCCGGTCTTGGCGCGCAACGCCGCGCCGACCTTGAAGCCGGAGAGCGGAGCGTGGGCGCGCTTGCGGGCCTGGCGAGCCAACTCGGCCAACTCCCGCCACGCTCCCGCGGCTGGCCGGGGCGAGCTGCGCTGCTTGCGGCTCATGCCTGCATGGCCGCCTGCTCGATGATCATGCCGAGCACATCCATCAGCGCGGCCTGGACGCGCTGGCCCACCTCGATGACTTCCCGGTGGTCGAGCGGCCGCTTCGAGACGCCGGCCGCCATGTTGGTGATGCAGGAAAGGCCGAGCACACGCAGCTTCATGTGGCGCGCCGCGATCGCCTCGGGCACGGTCGACATGCCGATCGCGTCGGCGCCGATCACCCGCGCCATCTTGATCTCGGCCGGGGTCTCGTAGGAGGGTCCCGTGAAGGCGGCGTACACGCCGAAGCGGGCGGTGATGCCGAACTTGCTGCACGCCCGGGCCGCCATCTCGCGCAGCCGCAGGTCGTAGGTCTCCGAGAGGTCGAAGAAGCGCTCGCCGAGCGCGTCTTCGTTCTTGCCGATCATCGGGTTCGAGCCCATCAGGTTGATGTGATCGTCGATGATCATCAGCTCGGCGGGCTTGTAGTTGATGTTCACGCTGCCCGAGGCGTTGGTGAGGACCACGACCTTGATGCCGAGGCGGCCGAGGACACGGACCGGGAACACCACCTGCTGAAGGCTGTAGCCCTCGTAGTAGTGAACCCGGCCGGCCATCACGGCGACCGGCGTGCCGCGCGAGAGCCCGATCACCAGCTCGCCCTTGTGGCTGATCGCCGTGGCGGTCGGGAAGTGGGGGATCTCCTGGAACGGGATGCGGGTCGGCTTCTCGATCGAGTCGGCGAAGGCGCCGAGACCGGAGCCGAGCACGACGCCGACCTGCGGCCGGAGCTTGGTCTTGGTCGCGATGAAGGCGACGGCGTCGTCCAGGTGCTGGATCAATTCGCTCATAGGTCGATTCTGCACGGACTGCGAACGCAGGCGAATTCACTTCGCCGGAGTGAGCGGGGGGATTTCAAGGGGGGAGCGAGGCAGCTCCCCCCTTGCTCACGAAGCCCACTCACAGCATGGCTCCTGCTATGCATCCAGTGATGAAGTTGGCCAGCGTGCCGGCGATCAGGGCCTTGACGCCCAGCCGTGACAGATCATGCTTGCGGTCGGGGACGAGCGCGCCGATGCCGCCGATCATGATGCCGATCGAGCCGACGTTGGCGAAGCCGCACAGCGCGAAGGTGGCGATCGCGAACGTGCGCGGCTCCAAGGACGCCTTCAACGGGCCGAGGTTGGTGTAGGCGATGACCTCGTTCGTGACCATACGCGTGCCGAGCAGGCTGCCGACGGTGTGCGCCTCGTGCCAGGGAACGCCCATCAAGAGCGCGACCGGCGCGAACAGGTAGCCCAGGATACCCTCGAGCGTCAAGCCCGGGAGTCCGACGAGCCGGCCGGCGCTCCCGAGCACCAGGTTGACCAGCGCGATCAGCGCCAGGAACGAGATCAGCATCGCCGCCACGTTCAACGCCAGGCTCAGTCCCTCGGAGGTGCCGCGCGCCGCCGCGCCGACGAGGTTGGCGTCGGTCCTTTCGACCGTCACCTTCACGCTCCCGGCGCTCTCCGGGGTCTTGGTTTCGGGGATGAACATCTTGGCGATCAGGATGCTGCCCGGCGCGGTCATCAGCACCGCGGCCAGCAGGTGCCGGATCTCGACGTGGGCGATCAGGACGTAGGCGCCCATGATGCCGGCGCTGACGTGGGCCATCCCCGACGTCATCACGCACAGCAGCTCCGATTCCGTCATCTTGTTCAGAAACGGCCGCACCGTGAGCGGCGCCTCGGTCTGGCCCATGAAGATGCCCGCGGCCGCGTTCAGGCTTTCGGCGCCGCTCGCGCCCATCAGGTGCGTCATCGCGCGCGCGAACAGCGTGACGATCACCTGCATCACGCCGAGGTAATACAGGATCGCGAACAGCGCCGCCGCGAACACGATCGTGGGCAACACCTGGAAGGCGAAGACGAAGACCCCGGAACTGCCGCCGCCAGCGGCTCCGTAGGGGCCGAAGACGAACTCGGATCCCTTGTAGGAGAGCGCCAACAGCCTGCCGATCTTTTGCCCGAGCCAGCCGAAGATCGCCTCGCCGGGCGCCGTCTTCAACACCAACAGGCCCAGCGCGAGCTGAAGCCCGAGTCCCCAGACGACCAGCCGCGGGCGAATCGCCTTGCGGTCGGTCGAGAACACGTAGGCGATCCCCAGGAACACCAACAGGCCGGCGAGTGATAGGACTCTTTGCATCGGGCGCGCCTCCTAGTCCAGGACCAGTCGAACGAGAGGAACGGCGGGTGGCGCTTCAGCGCCGATTCGGATCGCCCCTTCGATCATCGCTCGAGCCTCGGCCAGGCCGCGCCGGTCGTTCACGTGCAGGGTGGCGATCGGCTCGCCCCGCGCGACCGGATCGCCGACCTTCTTGTGGAGCACCAGACCCACGGCCGGGTCGATCCGGCTGGTGACGGTCTCCCGGCCGGCGCCCAGCAGCATCGCCGCGTGGCCGACGCTGCGGCACGCGATGCCGGTGACGCGTCCGTCCCGCGGCGACTTCACCTCGATCGTCTCGCTTGCCCGCGGCAGCCGCTCCGGGTCGTCGCAGACGCGCGGATCGCCGCCCTGGGCTTCGATCACCTGCTGGAAGACGCGCAGGCCCGCGCCGGAATCGAGCGCCTCTCGGACCTTGGCGCGCGCCGCTTCCAGGCTCGTCCCTGCGCCCGGCAGTTGCAGCATGCGCGCGGCCAGCTCCAGCGAGAGCGAGACTAGATCGTTCGGGCCCCGGCCCTTCAGCGACTCGATGCACTCCTGCGTCTCGAGCGCGTTGCCGACGCTGCGCCCGAGCGGCTGGTTCATGTCGGTGATCAAGGCGGCCACTCGCTTTCCCATGCCGCGGCCGATCGCGAGCATCGTCTCGGCCAGCGCCTTCGAGTCGTCGAAGGCCTTCATGAAGGCGCCGTCGCCGGTCTTCACGTCGAGCACCAGCGCATCGATGCCCTCGGCCATCTTCTTGCTCATGATCGAGGCCGCGATCAACGGCCGGCTCTCCACCGTCGCGGTGACGTCGCGCAGCGCGTACAGCTTGCGATCCGCGGGTGCTATCTCGGGCGTCTGCCCGATCAAGCCCAAGCGGTGCTTCGCGAGCACGGCGCGGAACTCGGCGAGCGACAGCGAGACCCGGAAGCCGGGGATCGCCTCGAGCTTGTCGAGCGTGCCGCCGGTATGCCCGAGCCCGCGACCCGAGATCATCGGGACGTAGACGCCGCAAGCCGCGGCCAGCGGCGCCAGGATCAAGCTCGTCTTGTCGCCGACCCCGCCGGTCGAGTGCTTGTCGACCTTGGGGCCCGGTAGCTCGGGAAAGCTGAGCACCTCCCCCGAGCGCATCATCGCCTCGGTGAGCGCCAGCGTCTCGTCGGGCGTCATGCCCCGGAAGAACACGGCCATCGCCAGCGCCGCGGCTTGATAGTCCGGGATCTCGCCGCTGGTGTAGCCGCGCACGAAGAACTCGACCTCGGCCTTGTCGAGGGCCGCCCCGTCGCGCTTTCGCTGGATGATGTCGACGGCTCGCATCTTTATCGAGTGCCGGCGACGCTATTTCTTCTTCAAGTCGAGTGCCTGCGACGTTACTTCTTCTTCAAGCGCTCGACTTCGGCCCACAGGTCGCGGCGCTTGCGCGGCGGCGGCGGCTCCGGCAGCGGCGCCGCGGGCGGTGGCGGCGTCATGCTGGCCAGCACCTGTTCCATCAGCTTCGCGGTTTCTTGCTTCTTGGCCGAACGCCTCGGCGGGACTTCACCGCGACGATAGTCGTGGGTGGTGAAGCAGGTGCGGCAGGTGACCTTGGCGACCTGTCCGTCGAAGAGGCTCGCGACGTCGTGATTCAAGAGCAGCCGGCAGCGCAGGCAGTAGTCGTCGACCATGTCGCCCAGCCGGAGCGGACGCTCGCTCAAAAAGAGACCTCCTGGGAAGGGCTGGAGTATAGAGCCGATGTGATGCCGCTGCTAGAATCACGCGCCAAACGGCGCTACCAGGAGCCTCGTGTGACGACTGGAGAAGGCGACTACTACAGGCTCCGAACGGAGTGGCTCCGCTTCAAGAGCCATCTCCAGGATGGCCTGACCGGGCTGCCCGCGCTTCCCGCCGTGGCGGGGGAGGCGCGGCGCCTGCTCGAGGCGCACGGATGCCTCGAGGTCGCGTACCTCGACCTGGGGCGTTCCGGGTGGCACGAGACCAAGCTCGGCTGGGCGGCCTACGACGAGACGATCCGCGATTTCGCCAAGAGGCTCGCCGAGATGCGCGAGTCCGGCGGGCTGCGGCCAGAGGACATCGTGTGCCTGCACACCGTGCGCTCGGATCGTTTCTTGATCCTGAGCGGCCGAGGACTCGAGGAAACCGGGCCGGGTCTCAAGGACCGCGTGGTTCAGGCGCTCCGCAAGGGAGTCAAGGCCCAAACCCAGGACGCTCCGCGCGTCGCCACCGGCTCGGCTCGCGTTCGCAAGGACCCGATGATCCGCCCCGAACGGCAAGTCCACCAGGCAGTGGCCGCCGCGATGCTGACGAGCCTGCTGGAGCGTGAGGGCATCGAGTCGGCGCGGCGCGAGGAGCTGCTGCGGCTCATCTCCGAAGCCGGGGTAAGAAGCGTTTTCCACCCGATCGTCAAGATCGCCGACCGTTGCGTCGTCGGCCACGAGGCGCTGACGCGCCCGATCGGGATGACCGGATTCGACTCGGTCGAGGAGCTGTTCGCGTTCGCCGAATCGACCGATCTGCTCACCGACTTCGAGCGACTGTGCCGTGCCACGTCGATCCGCGCCGCCAAGACCATTCCCAATCGTGGCCTGTTGTTCCTGAACGCTTCCGCCCGCGCCGCGCTCGACCCCGAGTGGGCCAACGGCAGCGTCGACGCGCTGCTCCAGGGGAGCGGGATCAGCCCGCGCGACGTGGTGGTGGAGATCACCGAAAGACTGGCGGTGGTGCGCGACGACGCCTTCGCCGCGACGCTGCGCACTTTCAAGGAGCGCGGCTTCCGCGTCGCGATCGACGACATGGGCGCGGGCTATGCCTCGCTGCAGACGCTGGCCTCGATCGAGCCGGAGTTCCTGAAGTTCGACGTGAGCCTGGTGCGCGGCATCGACAAGAGCAGCATCAAGCGCAGCCTGCTGGAATCGCTGCGCTCGCTGGGCGACAAGATCCACGCCCGCGTCATCGCCGAAGGCATCGAGCGCGAGGAGGAGCGGGCCACGCTGATCTCGCTCGGCGTCGAGCTCGGGCAAGGCTTCCTGTTCCACAAGGAGCAGCCGGTTGCGTAACGCCGAGGTGATCCGGCAGTGGAAGATCCTGAAGCGGATCGAGGCCGGCCGTTTCACTTCGACCCAGGCGCTGGCCGACGAGCATGGCGTGACCGAGCGCACCATCCGCCGCGACATCGAGGCGCTGCAGGAGGCGGGCTTTCCGCTGTACGACGAGCGCGCCGACGGAAAAAAGGTGTGGCGGCTGGTGGACGGCTACAAGCAGCGCCTGACCCAGACCTTCTCGCTCTCGGAGCTGGCGGCGCTGCACTTCGGAAAGAACCTGATGTCGTTCCTGGGCGGCGCGCCGTTCGCGCTCGACCTCGAGTCGGCGTTCGCCAAGATCCGGGAGGCGCTGCCCGCCAAGAGCCTGCCGTACCTGTCGCGGATCCAGGACCTGTTCGTCGCGCGGCCGGGCCCCGCCAAGGACTACTCGGAGAAGAAGGAAGTGATCGCCTCGCTGATCGACGCGACGCTCCACCAGCGGCGCGCCGCGATCGAGTACTTTTCGCTGAGCAGCCGCCGCAAGAAGACCTACACGCTGGATCCGTATCGAGTCGTCTACCACCACGGCGGCCTGTATCTCTACGCGCGCGTCGCCGAATACGGCGAGGTCCGCACCTTCGCGGTCGAGCGGATCGCGCGCATCGAGGTGAAGGATGAGGGCTTCGAGATTCCGAAGGACTTCGACGTTTCCGAGTACGCGCGCGGCGCGTTCGGCATCACGGGTGGCAAGCCCGAGGCCGTGGAGCTGGTCTTCGGCGCGCCGGTCGCCGGCTACATCCGCGAGCGCGTCTGGCACGAGAGCCAGTCGCTCGAGGATCAGAGCGACGGCGGGGTGGTGTTGCGGATGAATGTCGCCGCCGGGCCCGAGCTGCAATCCTGGATCAAGGGTTTCTTGCCGGAGGTGCGGGTCGAGAAGCCGCGTACGCTGCGCGAGGCGATCGCTCGCGACGTGAAACAAGCGGCGCTCTCGCTGTGAAGGTTGCGCGCGGCAAAGCCTCCCCGAAGCGACCGAATGCCCTCGAGAGCTTCGCCAACAGCCACCCGGGCCGCGACTACACGATCGTCCACACCTGTCCCGAGTTCACGGCGCTGTGTCCCAAGACGGGCCAGCCCGACTTCGCAACCATCCGGATCAGCTACGTGCCGGACCGGCTGTGCGTCGAGCTGAAGAGCCTGAAGCTCTATCTCCACGGCTACCGGGACCGCGGCATCTTCTACGAGCACGTCACGAACGCCATCCTCGACGATCTGCTGGCCGCCCTGAAGCCGCGCAGCATCACGGTCGAAGGCGACTTCAGGACCCGCGGCGGCATCGCCTCGCTGGTCCGCGCGAGTCATTCGAAGCCGCAACCCAAGCCTGGCGCGTGAGCGAATGAAGGCCGCCGTCTATCGTGGCCCGGGCGACCTTCGCGTCGAGGAGGTAGAGGTCCCCGAGATAACCCGCGGCGAGATGCTGGTCCGCGTCGACGCCTGCGGCGTGTGCGGCACCGACGTCAAGAAGGTGAAGCAGGGGTTCTTGTCTGCACCGCGGATCTTCGGTCACGAGATCGCCGGCACCGTGGCGCGCCTGGGGTCGGGAGTCTCCCGCTTCCAAGAAGGCCAGCGCGTCGTGGTGCATCATCACATCCCGTGCCGTGCCTGCTTCTTCTGCAAAGCCGGGCTCTTCGCCCAATGCTCCGTCTACAAGCAGAACGGCACCAGCGCCGGCTTCGAGCCGGCCGGCGGTGGCTACGCGGAGTACCTGAAGGCCTCGGCCTGGATCGTCGAGAACGGCGCGATCGCGATTCCCGACGGCGTGCGGGCGGAAGAGGCGGTTTTCGTCGAGCCCGTGAACACCTGCTTGAAGGCCGTCCGCAAGCTCGGCCTGAACCGTGAGCACAGCGTGCTGGTGGTCGGCCAGGGGCCGATCGGCCTGTTGCTGACGCAGTTGGCGAAGCGCGAGGGCGCAGCCGTGCTCGCCTCCGACACGCTCCCGGACCGGCTGGCCCTGGCCCGTTCCTTCGGAGCGCTGGAGGTGTTCGATGCCGCGCGCCAGGACGTGGCGGCGGCCTGCCGCGCCGCGACGGCACACGGCGGCGTCGACTGCGCGATCGTCGCGGCGCCCGGACAGCGGCCGCTCGATCAGGCGATCGAAGCGACGCGTGCCGGCGGCAAGGTCCTGATCTTCGCGGCGACCGCGCCCGGAGAGATCGCCCAGGTCGACTTCGGCCGGCTATGCTCTTCGGAGAAGCAGATCCTGACCTCCTACAGCGCGTCGGTCGAGATCCAGGATGAAGCGGCGCAGGCTGTCTTCGCGCGGGAGGTACGCGTGCTCGAGTTGATTTCGCACCGGCTGCCGTTGGACAGGGCAGCGGAGGCATTCGGGCTGGCAGAGCTGGCCCGACCCGGAGTCTTGAAGGTGGTGCTGGAGATGCGCGCGTGAGCGCGCCTCGTTCGATGCGCGCGGCGGTGCTCCACGGGCGCGAAGACGTCCGCGTCGAGACCGTGGAAGTGCCGCGGCCCGCCGCCGGCGAGGTGCTGGTGCGGATCGAGGTGGCGCTCACTTGCGGCACCGACGTGAAGGTCTTCCGGCGCGGCTACCACGCGCGCATGATCACGCCGCCGGCGCTGTTCGGCCACGAGATGGCCGGCGTGATTGTCGAGGTCGGGCCGGGCGTCTCGGCGTTCCAGGTGGGCCAGCGCGTGGTGGCGGCAAACTCGGCTCCCTGCGGCGGCTGCGCGTACTGTCGCGCCGGCCGCGAGAGCCTGTGCGAGGACCTGCTGTTCTGGAACGGGGCTTACGCGGAGTACCTGCGGGTCCCGGCGCGCGTCGTCGCCAAGAACCTGATCGCGCTCGACCCGCACGTGAGCTTTCGCGACGCGGCGCTGGTCGAGCCGCTGGCGTGCGTGGTGCGCGCGGTCGAGGATCCGCGCGTCGGAACGGGCTCCAGCGTCGCCATCGTCGGCACTGGGCCGATCGGACTGATGCTGCTGGCACTCGCCAAGCGGCGCGGCGCTCGCGTGGTCGCGGCCGGCCGCCGCCGCGGCCGGCTCGAGGTGGCGCGCCGTCTCGGCGCCGACGTGGTGCTCGACGTGGCGCCGGGAGACGACGTCGCGGACCTGCTTCGAGAAGCCAGCGTCGACCATCGCGGCCACGACATGGTGATCGAAGCCGTCGGCAGCTCCGAAACCTGCGACGCCTCGCTGCGCTCGGTGCGCCGCGGCGGCCTGGTGAACCTGTTCGCCGGCTGCCCGCACGAGACGCACATCTCGATCGACGTCCAGCGCCTGCATTACGAAGAGCTGGCGGTGACCTCGACCTTTCATCACACTCCGGCGACGGTTCGCGAGGCCTATCGAATGATCGCGGCGGGCGAGATAAAGCCGGGCGACTTCGTGACCGAAGAGGCGCCGCTCGGCCGGCTCCCCGAGGTCCTGCGCTCGCTGGCGAGCGGCAGCCACCAGCTGAAGACCGCCATCATCCCCGGCCGCTAGCCCGAGATCGCTAGGGCGGCAGCGTGGCCGCTGCGAACGGCAGCCTCGATGCCGCTCTCGAGATCGCCGCCGAGCGTCCAGTCGCCGCAAACGAACAGGCCTTGGATTGGAGTCTCGGGCCCGAGCCGGCCGGCGGGCGTCGCGGTCAGCGCGAACGGTTCGCGGAGGACGATGGCGTGCTCGAGGTTGCCGGCTGGCCCACCGGCGGCGACCAGCGCCTGACGCGCTGCTCCGATCCAGTCGGCGTTCGAATCTCGAGGCATCGTGGCGAGGGCGACTGTCTGCAGCGAATAATGCCGGAGCGATTGGGTCCCGTCGTCACGCGTGCGGTCGAGCAAGCGGGCGAAGGGCAATGGCGCAGCAGCGAGGGCCGGCGCGTCGCCCTCGACCCAGAGGTGGATCGTGACGGTCGCCAAGGAAGTCAACCGCGCCGCTTCCGCGAACGGCGGCCGGTCCCGCCACTCCTCGGGAACCAGCGCTCCGAGCGCGTGCCACGGGACAGCGGCGACGACGACGTCGGCTTCGAGAGTTTCCCGGATCTCGCGCTTGCCGCGCTGCATTTCGAGTTTCGTCTCGGCGCGCTGAATCAAATGCACGCGCCGCAGCCGGCCGGCCTCGACATCGAAGCCCACGGCCAGAGCCCGACGTCTCAAGCTGCCGCCCAGCGCCACGAGCCGATCGCCCAGGTGGCGGTGAACCTGCGACCAACGCGGTGTGGTCGAAAGGTCACCGTCAACTCGTGCACGTCGAAGCAAGTCCCGCGTGGCCGTGGCCGACTCGGGGAGCTGATGGTTCCCTGCGTCGATCTCGTCGCCCGTAGACGCGTCGAGCGATGCGCTGACGCGGCCGCCGAGCACGCCGCGGCGCTCCAGGAGCACGACCGACGAACCGCGTTCCTGGAGCGCGAGCGCCGCGCTGAGCCCTGCGAAGCCGCCGCCGATGACGGCAGCCCTCAGCAGGTCACCGCTTCTTGGACTTCTTGGCCTTCTTCTTCTTCGACTTCTTGGAGGCCTTGCGCGCGGCCTTCTTTGCCTTCTTCGCCGTCTTCTTGACCTTCTTGGCGCTCTTCTGCTTCGCCTTCCTGGCCTGCTTCGGCTTTGGGGCGGCTTTCTTGGCGCTCTTCTTCTTGGCCGTCGTCTTCTTCTTCTTCGTCTTCGTCTTCTTCACCGCGGCCTTGCTGGGCGCCGGTTTCGGCGCTCCGGCGCTGACCGGCGGCGGGGCCGCAGGCGGCGCGGCTATCGGGGCAGCGGCGGGTGCGGGCTCGGGCGTGCTCGGAACGGGCTGTGGGGCCGCAGGCGTGTCGTCTCCCATCGATTCTTCGACCTCCGAATTAAGGGTGCGAAAGTGTGCTCCCAGGCGCGGTCGCTGGTCAAGTCTGCGTCTCCGTCTCGACGATCCGCATCGCCAGCCCTTGCGCGGCGTAGATGCGGACGCCGTCAACCCACAGCCAAGCGTCGGCCACTGCGAACGGGCCGAACGTGTCGCCGCCGATCTCGGTCAGCTCGAGCTCGAGCGTGATCGTGCGATTGCGCGGGACCACCTGGCCCCGGTACTTCCAGACGAGGGCGCGGCCGCTCGCGATCGGCTCGAACCGCGGACGCGTCATGCCGCGGGCGGACCCGCGCTCCAGCATCGCGCACTGCAAGAGCTGCAGCAGCGCTTGCAGTCCCAGCGAGCCCGGCTGCACCGGGTCCTGGAAGAAGTGGGCCTTGAAGAACCACTCCTCAGGGCGAACGTCCTTTTCGGCTCGCCAGCGCCCAAGGCCGGCACCGCCCGCTCGAGGCCAGCAGCCGCTGATGCGGTCGAGCATCAGAAGCTGGGGCTCGGCGAGTCGGGGCCCCGCGGCGCGCAGCTCGGGAAGCCCGACGTCCCGCTCGCTCGGGCGCGACAGCCACGCGCGATTCGCTTCGGTCGTCGGCAGGCCGACCTGGTTCGTGAGCGCTTCACGCGGGAAGAACCCGAATCCCGTCGTCGTCTCGAAAACGGGCAGGCTGCCGGCCAGCGTGCGCACGGCGAACGTCAGCAGCGACATGCCACCCGAACGCGACACATCTTCGAGGCGCACCCTGGTGCGCAGCGTTGCCACGTCGGCTCGCACCTCGTGCGGCATCGTTCCCGTGCCGTCGAGGTTCCTGAAGAAGAGAGGCTCTGGCGCTTCGATCGGGATGCCGGTTCCGAGCGCGAGCCAGCCGCAGGGTTGGAGTGCAACCTCCAGCAGCACGGCGAAGGGCATGGCGCCGTGAGCGCCCGCGGCGAAGTACCAGGCGTCCCGCGGCACGTCGTACTCGACCTCGATCTCGGCGCCCGGCCGCAGGGCGCCCAGCTTGCCGTCGAGCTTCGTGACGCGCGAGAGGAAGTGGTACGGCGGCCCCGGAAGCCGCGGCATCCGGCGGGCGCCGTCGAAGCTGGCGAAGGCCGGGCCGAGCGCTTTGGACGGCGGGCCCCAGGCGCAGGCCAACATCGCCGGAAAGCCGAGGACGAGGCCTTCGGCAAGCGCCTCGCGTCCGGTGTCCGCGGGGCCCGCGAACGACCGCGGCCGCGCCTGCATCGGCGTGTCGGGCGTGAGCCGCAGCCCCATGCGCTGGCAGTGGAACGCCTTCACGCCGTCGACCGTGCACAGCAGGTCGGCGAACAACGTCGGTTCCGGTCCCGAGATCAGCTCACTCACGAAGACTTCGTAGACGAGCTCGCGCGATTGCGGCGTCGCCTGGCCGCGGCAGCGCAGTCGGTATGGCAAATCCGGGACAGGCTCGAAGCGCCAGCCGTCCTTCTCCAGCGTGTGACCGAGCGCCGCGAGGTAGAACGCCATCGTCTGCAGGCAGCCCTCGAGCATCAGCGTGCCCGGCATGCAGGGGTCGTTCTTGAAATGACCGGCATAGAACCAGTCGTCGGTGTCGAGCCGCCGGACCGCGCGCAGGTAGCCGCGCTTCCAGGGGCCGCCCGCGGGGTCGAGCTCCGCCACCGCGCCCATCAGCAGCATCTTCCCGTCCGCGATGCGGGGCGTCTCGACGTGCGTCTCGGCGAGGGCGTGCGTGTCTCCGAAGCACTCGCGGACGCGACCGGCCGCGAAGGCGCGCACCTGCGTTTCGTCGTAGCCGCGCGTTCCGATCTCGACCAGCGGTGGCTCGACCCGCGCCGCCTTGGGCTCGCTGGCCGACGCGTCCCACAAGACGCCGCTCGAGTCGGCGAGCTCCGCCTCCGTGAAGAACCCGGCCTGGCCCTCGCGCACCGAAAGCCGCACCGCGCCCCCGATGCGGCAGTCGTAATGGAAGAAGAACAGCCGGATCTCGCCCTGCTGGGCGTGGCCGTCGACGTGGATGTCGTAGCGCAGCGTGTCGTCCGGCCGGGGCAGCCCGCCGTGATAAACGAGCTCGCAGCCGAGCAGTCGGTACACGCGCTCGCCGCGGTTCAGCGCGTCGATGCCGAGCCAGGAGATCAGGAACAGGTCCGCCTGGCCCGACTCGATCATGATGCCGGCGGGCATGCGGCCGGCGTGCAGGTACCAGGCGTCGCGCGGGACGTCGGTCTCCGTCCACACCGTGCCGAGACCGAGCGAGCCCGCGACGCCCGCGATGTTGGTGACGCGGTCGGCCAGCAGCAGCGGTGGTTCGGGCATCCGAACCTGCCGCGCGTGGCCGTCCTGGCCGACGAAACCGGCGCCGAAGATCGAAGAGATGCGGCCCGAGGCGTGCGTCTCCAGATCGGCCCGCGAGAAAGCTCGTTTGACGATCGGGGGCGCTTTGGCTTCGAGACGTGGCGACCCTTCGACGACGCTCGAACCCGAGCGCAGCGCGAGGAAGCGTTGGTGCACGGCAGACTGCTGGTCGAGAAACTCGCGGTGGATCCGCGCCAACCGCTGCTGGTCGGCGACGATGCGGTGCAACAGCGGAGAGCCGCTGAACGCCACTGCGGCGGGCGCCGCGGGGTGCCGCCGCGACTCGTGCTCCGCCTCGAGGATCGGCCTCAGCGCTGGCGCCGTCGGCATTGTCATCGCGGTCACCGGTGGCAGCACTGGGTCCGGGCGTCTCAGCGAAAAACGAATGCGTGCCGTGTCTCGTGGCGCGAGCGTTTCGTGCGCGAATCGGAACGCGGTCAGATCGATCGCCACGCCCGCCGCGGCAAGCGCAGCCGCCGCATTTGCGGCCTGTCGCAGCGACGAAATGCCTGCCACATCGAGAGGCACGGCGAGATGGGGGCGGTCGCCAAGGATGCGCGAAATCCACCGCGAACACGCGGCCTGCGCTCCGTGCTCCAAGAAGACGCGGACGCCATCGGCCCAGGCCTTCTCGATCAGGCGCGGGAAGTCCACGGTAGAGAGCGCCTGCCGGGTCAGCGCGTCTGCGACGCCGTTCCGGTCAATCGCGTAGTGATCGCAGCTGGCGTGACTGTAGAAGCGCACGCCCGGCACGCTCCGCGTCGGCCGATCGTGGATGCGCCGCCAGCCTTCGGCGAACGCGCTCAGCTCGGGGCAATGGACCACCATGTCGTAGCCGAGCGGCCGACAGCGCTCGCGACCGACCCGCCCGGCCACCCGCTCGCAGCCGTCGGCGTCGCCGGCGATCACGAAGTCGCCGGGCGCGTTGACTATGCTGAGGTTTACCAGCGGCTCGTGGGCGAGCGCCGCGTCGAGCGCGTCCCGCGGGGCCAGGACGCGCAGGCTCTGCCAGCGGATCTCGGCGTCCGCGCCCACGCTTCGGTGTCGCCGAACGGCGTCGAAGCGTCCGGCTAGCTCGTGCGTGTAGACGCGCGCGCTGCGGATGTCCGCGGCCATCGCGTCGACGTCCTGCCACGCACCGAGCGCGAACAGCGCGTTCGTCTCGCCCGAAGAGAAGCCGATCGCAGCCGCCGGCTTCAGGCCGAGCACGCCGCGGCTCAGCTCCGCGTGGAGCTGGCAGAGATAGGCCGAACCCCAGAGCTTCTGTTCAGGGTCGGCGTCGCCCTTGCCGCCGTCGTAGATCCAGCCCGCCAACTCCGACACGCCGCGGAAGCGCTCTTCGAGCGCCGAGAGCAGCTTCGGGAAGGCAAAGGCCAAGTCCCGCCCCATGCCGCGGTACGAGCCGGCCGGCGCCGCAAACACGAACGCCAACTCGCCGGCCGTCGTCAAGGGCTCTTCGAAGAAAGAGACGCCGTCTGCGAGTGCTCCGGCCTCTCCGGCCGCGAGCCGAGCCCGCGCCGCTTCGCTCCGCGCCTTCCACTCCGCCGCGTCGGCCGCCACGATCGCGAGCCGCGCCGGCCCGTCGCTGGACTCTCGGCGAGCCTCGAGCGCGGCGAGGACTTCGCTTCGGTTCGCTCCCGAGTAGACGTGGACCCGAGCCGGCGCCTCGAGGAACAGCGGCAACGCCTCGTTGGCCGCACGCAGCGCGACGCGTCCGTGAGCGCCACCGAGCGCCGAAACCAAGACTGCCTCCCGGCAGGTCCCGAGAACCGGCTCAGCGCGTCGCCCGACACCGCGGGCGGCCGCGCGATGGCGCAACGACAACACTCGCGCCGCGATCTCGAGCAGACCCGACGCCGCATGCGCGTGGCCGAACTGCGCCGCGAGGATCGAGGCCGCGGCCGGCGCTGCGACAGCGTCCAAGACGGCCTCGTCGAGCAGCGCCAGCACGTTGCTGCCCTCGCGCTCGGCGTCGGCCTGGCGCTTCAGCACCAGCACCACCGCGGCGTCGCCCGGGGTGTGCCGGTCGTCGGGCAGGATCGAACGCGAGGCCGCGTCGTTCACCGCGTTCGATCCCACCTCGACGGCGCCGACGATCGCCGCGTCGATCTCACGCGCGCGCAGCGCGTGCATCGCCAGCATCAGCGCGACGACACCCGACAGCTCCTCCGCCGACACCGTGAAGCTCGGCGCCCGCCAGTCGAACTGGCTATTGAGTCGGTTGGCGCAGATGTTCGGCATCGTTCCCACGACGCCTGCGGCGGAGAGCGCGGGCGTGAAGCGAAGCCGCGCGGCCTCCAACCAGGCGGAGGATTCCACGCCGAGCGCTTCCGCCCACTCGGCGAGACGCCAGCGCGCGCCGTAACGCGCGACGTCGGCGTCGCATTGCATCCCGATCAGCGCCGAGGTGCGTTCGCGGTCGAGCGGACCGGCCTCCGCCACCGCGTCGCCGGCGGCGCGCAGCAACAGCAGCTGTTGCGGCAGCGCTGCTTCGAGATCGCGTGGCGGGAAGCGCAGCCAGGCGGGGTCGAAGGCGACCTCGGCGACCGAACCCGCGACACGACCGGTTCCGACGTCGGCGAGCTGCGACGTGCCGCCGAACAGCGCTTTCGAGAACGCTGCCGCATCCGGAGCGCCGGCCGCGATCACGCCCAAGCCGACCACGGCGATCGCCTCGGCGCTCGGGCACGCGGCAGCGACCGCGACGCGATCGTGCGACGCGCCGGTCCATTGCTCGACGATCACGTGCGCGTTGTTACCGCCGAAGCCAAAGGCGGAGAGCCCGGCGCGGCGCGCTCCCTCCCATGCTTCGGCAGCCGTCAGCAGTCGGAACGGCGAGCCGGCGAGCGCGGCCGACGGATCGCCGGCGTGCAGGGTTGGCGGCCGGATGCCTGCCCGGATCGCGCCGAGCAGCTTCAGAAGGCCGGCCAGCCCCGCCACCGTGATCGAGTGGCCGAGGTTGGACTTGAGTGAGCCGATCGGCACCTCGCGGCAAGCGGCGTAGACCGAGGCGGTGCTGCGCAGCTCGGTCGCGTCGCCCACCGATGTCCCGGTGGCGTGGCATTCGATCAGCGACACCCGCTCAGGCGCCAAGCCGGCGGATGCGTACGCCGCATTCAACGCGCGGCGCTGACCTGCCTCGGAAGGCGCCAGGATTCCGGCGCCGCGTCCGTCGTTGGACAGGCCGATGCCCCGGATCACGCCGAGGATCTCTTGGCCGTCGCGGAGCGCGTCGTCGAGCCGCTTCAGCACCACGCAGGCGGCGCCCTCGGCCGGCACCAGGCCGTCAGCCTCGCGATGAAACGGCCGGCTGCGGCCGCTGCGCGAAAGCGCCTGCAGTGCCGAGAAGCCGACGTGAATGAACAGGTCGTCGGCGCGATTCACGGCGGCCGCCAGCATCGCGTCGGCGCTGCCGTCGTGAAGCCTGTCGCAGGCGAGCTTCAGCGCGTACAGGGACGACGCGCAGGCGGCGTCGAGCGAGAACGCAGGGCCCAGGCCCAGCGCGCGCGCTGCCAGATGCGCGGGCAGCCCGGACATGAAACGGTTCCGCGGGTCGGGCGCTGGCGTGCCGAGCCAGGTGGCCTCGGCGAAGCGGGACAGCGCCGAGCAGGGGAAGGAGAGGTTCCCCAGCACCAGGCCGACGCGCGGCCCCGGAGCCTGGCGCGCGTCGCGCAGCGCCTCGCGGGTCGTGTGCAGCACCCACAAGAACAGCGGGTCCAGGTCCCGCATCTCGCTCTCGGGAGCTGCGAAGCCAGTGGGATCGAAGATCCGTTCGAACCCCGACACGTAGCCGCCGCGGTCGCTGAACGCGCAGTCCTTCTCGTCGCCGACGAACTCCGAGAGAATGCGGCGCCGCGCGATGCCCCAACGCTTGGCGGGAGCGGCCGTCAGCAGATCGCGGCCCTCCACGACGGCTCGCCAAAGATCGGCCGGCGTGTGGGCGCCGGGCAGCAGACAGCTCTGGCCGACGACGGCGATCGGCCCGAACGGCACGTCAGGCCTCGGAAGCGGCGGCTGACTCGGCCAAGGCGGTGGCTTCGTCCTGCTCGGCCACCGCGTGCATCTCGATGCCGCGCAGCTCCGCGAAGGGGCGCCCCTCCGCATCGACCAGCACCGCGTCGGAGAGCGTGCGCAGGGCGCTGGCGGAGCGGCCGGAGAGCCGGCAATCCAGGTCGTGCGTGGCGGGGCCGTCGGCATGGAAGCGGATCCGCTCGATTCCGGTCGGCAGCGTGGGCGAGCCCGTCTTCTCTCGCCCCCACAGGATCGCGAGCTGCAGCGCCCCGTCGAGCGCCGCCGCCTCGGTCCGCCACGGCCCACCGCCCCAGCCCTGCGCGGAGACACCGCCGAGGTGCGCCGACACGCCCTCAGCGTCCAGTGAACCGATCGCGCGAATCACCCGAAAAGCCGGGCCATGGAAGAGAGTTCCCGAATAGACGGCCGCGTCGGCGCTCGTGGCCCGTCGAGATGCCACCTCGACGCCAAGCGAAGCGGCCGCTCTCTCCTCGAGGACGCCGCGGGCCGTGTAGTGGAGCGTGCCGTCCTGCCCGCGCAGCTCGAGGTCGAGGCGCGAGCCCTGGCCGTTCGAGGTCTCGTGGGCCGAGGCAAAGAACCACGCGCCGTTCTCGAAGTGGTCGAGCCGAGCCCCGCGCTGAACGCGTAGATCCAGCAGCTCCGCGACACGCAGCAGCGGCCGCACCGCCAGCGCGGCTCGCGTCATCCATTCGAGCGCGACGACGGCGGGCAGCACCACCTCGCCGTGCACGCGATGGTCGTTCAGGAAAGCGTGGGTCGACGGCGCCGCCCGGAATGCCAGGCTTCGTCGCAGCAGCCGGGGCTGCAGCGCGCCGGCCTCGGCGGCGTCGCCGCCGATCAGCACGATCTCGCCGCCGGCGGCTGCGATCTCCTCGACGAAGCGCCGGGCGCCCTCTTCGAGCGCCAGCGTCGCGACGCCCTTGGCCTCGAAGTGCGCCTTCAGCGACGCGTCCACCATGCCGCCGTCCCATGGGCCCCAAGCCAGCGCCTTGGCGACGCAGGGCTCGCCGCGCCGTCGCGCCTCGGCCGCGACGGCCTTGCTCAGCGTCTCGTTGGCCATCGCGTAGTCGGCTTGGCCGGCGTTGCCGAAACGTCCGGCGACCGAGGCGAAGCCCACGATCAGGCGCAGCGGGTCCTGGCGCAGCGCCTCGAGCAGCGTCGCCAGGCCCCCGACCTTGGTGTCGAAGACGAGATCGAACTGCTCGTCCGATTTATCGGCGATTCGCTTGTCGGCCAGAGCGCCGGCACCATGAACCAGCGCGGTGATCGGTCCGAGCGTTCGTCGCGCCTCGACCAGCGCCGCATTCACCGACGCAGCGGACTGGACGTCCGCCTGCAGGTAGCGGGCCTCCGACCCGGCTGCCTGGATCGCGGCCAGGTTCGCGCGGATCTCGCGGTTCGCCAGGACGCCGCGCGCCTGGCCTCGGGCTTCGTTCAGCGAGCCCTCGCGCCCATGCTTCCGCGCTTCGTCCAGGGCCGCGCGTACCAGCGTCGCCTCGTCGGCGCCGGCGGGCGCCCAGCCCGGCTCGTCGCCGAGCGGCGTGCGCCCCAGGAGCGCGATCTTCGGGCGTCCCGCGTGAGCCAGCGCCAGCATGCAGGCGGCGGTGACGCCACGCGCCCCGCCGCTGGCCACGACCACGTCATTCGAGTCGAGCGCGCGCGCACCGGCCGCCGCCAGCGCTTCCGTCGCCACCGGCGTGGTGCGTCGCCCATCGGCGCGCAAGCCGACCTCGAGCTCGATACCGCCTTCGGTCAGCTCGCGCGCCAGCGCCTCGGCGAGCGCGCTCGCGTCGCGTCCTGCCCGCTCGACGTCGATCGCTCTCACGTTCGCCTGCGGCCATTCGTGCGCCGCCGTCTTGGCGAGCCCGGCGATTCCGGCCAGCCATGCCGCGAGCGGCGCGCGCGCCGTCAATCCGAAATCGCCGCCGGTGTCCTGGACCGTCACCAGGAGACCCGCCTCGGCGACGCGGGGCGCGAGCGCACGCGCCACGCCGAATGATTCCCGCTGGACCGCGAGCGCGTCTTCGATCGATTCGAGCCGCTTCAGGCCGAGCAGGGAGATCACCGCCCGCGCCTCGTGCGGCAAGTCCTGCGCGACCTGAGCCACGACGCCGCGGCGGGCGAGCGCGACCACCAGCGCCTCCGCCAGGCCACTCCCGTCGTCGAGGATGACCACGGTCCCGCAGCTGAGCAGCCCAGGCAAGGCCGCTCCGATCGGCGGCGCGTCGCGTTCCGTGACGACCAGCCGAGAAGAAGCCTTGGCTGTCCGTGGAGCGGCGGCGGTCCGCGGCTGCGGCGCGGACGCCGGCTGTCCGGCACCGCCTTCCAGCTTCGCCACGATCTGGCCGAGCGTGCGGAGCGCCGCCATCTCCGCGGCCTTGACCTCCGGAAGCCCCGGAGTCTTCGCCTGGAGCGCGGCCAGGATCTCGACGCGCTTGATCGAGTCGATGCCCAGGTCGGCCTCGAGCTCCATCTCCATCCGCAGCATGTCGACCGGATAGCCGGTCTTCTCGGCGACCACTTCCAGGAGCGCAGTCTCGAGATCGCCCGCGGTCGCGGGGGCGGCGAGCACGGTCGACGATGCGCCAGCGCCCAGGAACCGCACCACGTCGTCGAGCGTGCGCAGCTGGGCCATCTGGTTCGGCTGGATCTCGGGCAAGCCCGGCAACCGCTGCTGCATCGCGGCAAGGATCTCGACGCGCTTTATCGAATCGATCCCCAGGTCCGACTCGAGGTCCATCCCGAACGAGAGCATGTCGGCGGGGTAGCCGGTCTTCTCGGCCACGACTTCCAGAAGCGCGGCCTTCAGGTCGGACGCTCCGGCGGCCGGCGCCGGGGGGGCGGCCGGGCGAGGCGCCACGGCATCGGTCGCCTCCAATTTCGGAGCCGCCACCATCTCGAGCGGTTGCGGAATCGCGACCGACACCGGCATCGGCAAGGCCGTGCCGTGAAGCAGCGCACCCAGCGTCGCGTACGAGGCCTCCGCGGATTTCAGGAACGCCGTATGCGATTCGGCCATCGTCTTCAGGTAGGCCTCGTGGGCCTCGGCGGTTTGCCGCTGTACCTCCTGGTAGGCCTGCACCCACGCCAGCGAATCGGCGTCGCTTCGGGCTCCGACCGGGCTCCGAGGCGGGTTCGGCTTCGGCAAAGCGGCGGTTCCTCCCGGCGGCGGATAGGGCTTGGCGTAGTTGGCGCCCGAGACCGCCATCGAGTGCGCCGCCTTCGGGTGCAGGCGAGGATCGCGTGGCGCCGCCAGGCCATCCGAGAGGCGCGCGAGGTCGAGCGGCACGCCACTGACCGCCAGTGCGCCGAGCGCATTCCAGAGGCTGGTGACGCCGTTCTGGCCCTTGCGGTCGAAGCTAAGCGCGAGGTGAGGCCGGCCCTTCAGGCACTCGCCCACCAGGCCTGTCAGCACCGCCCCCGGTCCGACCTCGACGAAGCTTCGGACGCCGCTCGCGTAGAGACTCTCGATCGTCTCGGCGAAGCGCACCGGCCGAGCCAGCTGGTCCGCGAGCGTGGCCCGAATCGTGTCGGCGTCGCTCGCGTAGGGCGCCGCCGTGGCGTTGGCCAGCACCGGCACGCGCGGCGCTTCGAGCCGGACGTCGCGCAGGAACTCCCGGAAGGGAGCGCTCGACGCGGCTACGATCGGAGAGTGGAAGGCGGTTGCCACGGCGAGCCGCTTCACGCTCAGCCCGCGCTCGCGCAGCCGCCGCTCGGCATCCTCGATCGCCTCGGTCTCGCCCGACACGACGACCTGCCGCGGGCTGTTGTGGTTTGCGAGCACCAGCCGGCCTTTCGAGCTATCGACGAGCTCGGCCACGGTTTCGGGGCCGCCCACCACAGCCAGCATCGCTCCCCGGCGCGAGGCAGCCTGCGCCATGCGCTCGCCGCGGTCGCGGGCAACGCGCAGGAATGCGGGCAGATCGAGAGCGCCGGCGGCGAACAGCGCTGTCAGCTCGCCGAAGCTGTGGCCCGCGACGGCATCGGGTGCTATGCCCAGCAGCCGCAGCAGCGCGAGCAGCGACGCACTGGCTGCGCCGAGCGCCGGCTGTGCCCACTCCGTGGCCGTCAGGCGTTGCTCCAACCCCACGCGAGCTGCGTCTTCGAAGACCGGGCGCGGGAAGACCACGTCGTGGAGCGCGGGCACGAGCGGCAGGCCCGCGGCTTCGTCCCACACCGCACGCGCGGCCTCGAACGCCAGCGCCACGTCCGCGCCCATGCCCAGGTACTGGCTGCCTTGTCCCGGGAAGAGAAACGCGATCCGGCCGGGCGTGGCGCCGAGCGCGTAGTGCGTGCCGCCCGGCTGGATGAAGGCGCTCGCGGGCGCGGCGTCGATCGCGGCGATCGCGGCATCCAGCTTGCGCGCCAGGTCGGCCTCGTCGGTGGCGACCAGCGCCAGGCGCGCCGGCTCAGCGTGCGCGAAGGCCATCTGGGTCACGTGGGCCAACGCCGGCAACACGCTCGTGATCTGGGACTCGGCGCGCGCCGCACGCAGCTTGGCGATCAGCGCCGCGGGATCGCGCGCCGCGAACAGCACCAGCTGGCTCGGGAATGCCGTGATGCGCTCCGGGCGCCGGCCCCCCCCGCGATACTCCTCGGCCGTGATGTGGAAGTTGCTGCCGCCGAAGCCGAAGGAGCTGACCGAGGCTCGGCGCGGCGCGTCGGGGCGCTTCACCCATGGCCGCGTTTCCGTGTTCAGGTAGAACGGCGTCTCATCGATGCGCAGGCCCGGGTGCGGCGCGTCCACCTTGATCGTGGGCGGCAGCACCTTGTGATGCAGCGCCATCACGATCTTGAAGAGACCCGCGGCGCCGGCCGCCGCCTTGGTGTGCCCGACCTGCGACTTCACCGTGCCGAGAGCGCACCATTGGCGATCGCTACGGCCCGACTCCTCGAAGACCTGGCGCAGGCCTTCGAACTCGGCCACGTCCCCGGCCTTGGTTCCTGTGCCGTGGGCTTCGACGAGATCGACCGTGTCGGGACCGTAGCCCGCGGCTTCGTAGGCGCGGCGCAGCGCCTTGGCCTGGCCCTCGGGAACGGGCGCGTAGACGCTCTTGTTGCGGCCGTCCGACGACGAGCCGATGCCGCGCACGACGGCGTAGATGCGGTTGCCGTCGCGCTCGGCGTCTTCGAGCCGGCGCAGCGCGAGCATCGCCAGGCCCTCGCCCAGCAGCGTGCCGTCGGCCGATTTCGAGAAAGGCCGGCAGTCTCCCGAGGGCGACAGCGCGGGCGTCTTGCTGAAGCACATGTACATGAAGATGTCGTTGAAGGTCTCGACGCCGCCCACGATCACCAGATCCGACTGACCCAGGTACAGCTCGTTGGCGCCCATTGCGAGCGCCGAGAAGCTGGAGGCGCACGCGGCGTCGGTGACGCAGTTAGTGCCGCCGAGGTTCAAGCGGTTGGCGATCCGGCCCGCGATCACGTTCCCGAGCAGACCGGGGAACGTGTTCTCCTGCCACGGCACGTAGGACGCGGAAATCCGGTCGCAGACGCGCTGGACCTCGTCCTCCGGCAGTCCCTCCTCGCGCAGCGCCTTCACCCAGACCGGTCGCTGCAGCCGCGCGCCCATCTCGACCAGCAGCTCCTGTCCCGAGGTCACTCCGAGAATCACGCTGGTGCGGTCGCGATCGACTTGGTTGAACTGCCCCGAGACTGCGTCGTCGAGGACCTGCTTGGCGGCGATCAGCGCCAGCAGTTGCGACGAGTCGGTGGCCGGGACGACGTTGGGCGGGATGCCGTGCTCCAACGGATCGAAATCGGCCGGCGACAGAAAGGCGCCACGCTTCGCGTAGGTCTTGTCGGGGGCCTGTGGGTCGGGATCGTAGTAGTCCGAGATCAGCCAGTGCGTCTCGGGAACGTCGGTGATCAGATCGCGGCCCGCCAGGATGTCGCGCCAGAAACCGGCCTTGTCCTCCGAGCCCGGGAAAAGAGCGCTCAGGCCGACGACGGCAAGCGGGGGACGCGCGGACATGGGAAACCTTGAGTCTAGAACAACTTCAGGCGAGCTGGCGCGGCCTGAAGTCGAACGCTTCCGCGGGCATCGGCACGCCCGCCGCGCGCAACTGCTGGGCGCGCGTCACGACGGCGGCGCCCTCGAGAAGGTTGCGCGCGATCGACACCACGTCGCGCTTCTCGGGGTCGGCGAGGAACGAGCCCTTGGTCCATTCGTTGAAGGCGCCCATCGCCGGTCCGCACCAGATCTGATAGTCGGTACGGCGATCCGCATCTCCCGCGATCGACCACTTGCTCGACTTGCCGAGGTACCACCGGAAGACGAGCGCCATCCGGTGCTTCGGCTCCTTGGCCGCGCGCTCGTTCTCGCGCGGGTCGCGGCCTTCGAAGAACTTGCGGGTCTCCTCCCAGACGCTCTCGATCGGCGCCCGGAAGACCTCGCGCTCCAGCTTCTCACGGGTGTCTTGTGGAATCGCTTCGATCGACTCGCAGGTCGTGTAGACGTCGTAGAGGCGCGCCGCGCGCACCGCGAACATCGACCCGCGGCGCAGCACCTGCACCTTCACGCCCAGCTCGAACATGTCGGCGGCGGGCGCCATGATCACGTCCGCGATGCCGGCCTCGGCCAGCAGCTTGCGTCCGTCCGGCGAGAGCCCCGATTCGATCGCCGACTGGTTGACCGAGCCGGTCATCACGTAGGCCGCGCCGAGCGCGAAGGCTGAGGCCACCGCCGAAGGGGTACCGAGCCCGCCGGCGGCGCCCACACGCACCGGATCCGCGTAGCCGAAGCGCGTGGCGCACTCGTCGCGGAGCGCGGCGATGGTGGGGAAGAGCGCGCCCAGCGGCCGGTTGTCGGTGTGGCCGCCCGAATCGGACTCGACCGTGATGTCTTCGGCCAGCGGCACGCGCTCGGCGCAGCGCGCCTCGTCGGCGGTCAGCTTGCCCTTCGCGACCAGCGCGTCGAGTATCTCCTTCGGCGCCGGCGAGAGGAAACGGCGCGCGACCTCGGGGCGCGAAATCTTGGCGAGCACCCGGTTGGTGCGGCGGACCCGGCCCGAGTCGTCGCTGGAGAGCCCGGTGCAGGCGTAGCGCACCACCGCGGGCGTCAAGCCCATGAACGCCGAGGCGCAGACGCGCGTCACGCCACGTCGCAGGTAGAGGTCGACGACGGCTTCTTCGATGTCGGGTTCGTTGGGCGAATGGATCAGGTTCGAGCCCCAGGCGTGATCGTGGCCGAGCGCGGCTTCGATCTCGACCAGGGCCTTCTCGACGCGCTGCGGCGGCAGACCGGCGGCGCCGAAAAAGCCCAGCATGCCGGCGCGGCCCACCGCGATCACGAGCGCCGGCGCGGCGATCCCGTTGGCCATGGCTCCGGTCAGGTAGGGAAATCGGATCCGATGGATCTCCTGAAACGTGCGGTCGCCCAGCCACTCGGGGTACACCGCGGGCAGCGTCGCCAGGAGCGGGTACGACGGACGCCCGTTGGTCAGGGCCTTGGCCTGGAATTCTCCCTCGAAAGCGACGCCCAGCCGGCCGGCGTCGCCGTCACGCACGACGTGGGCCGGTTCGCGAAAGCGCGGCGCCGCGGCCAAGAGCTCGGCGGGAGCGAAGGCCGGCCGCGAGGGACCGTTCCAGGAGGCGATCGGCGTCAGCGAGGAAGCCATCGCGCGTTTATACCATCCTCTCGGGTGCCGCGTTACGGCTGCCACGTCCGTAGCCTGTGGCGAGTCCGATCGCGACGACGAGCCCCAATCCGCCCAGCGACCAGGGCACTGCCAGCGCAGGTCGATAGCGGAACCGCAGGCGCTGGTGTCCGGCCGGCAACGGGACCGTCAGATGTCCCGCTGCATCGCCCTGGATCGACAGCAAGGCGCCGTCTTCGGCGAAGCCACGCCAGTTTTCAGCCCAACCCTCACGAATCACCAGAGTCGCTGCGCGCGCCGTTTCGACTTCGACCTCGAGGCGGCCCGGGGCCGTCTCTCGGAAGACGGGGGCGCGAGTCGCGGCCTCGAGTGGGCGGAGCGATGCCATCGGCCGCGCCTCGGAAAGCCGGTAGCTGTGAAGAACCAGCGGCGCGACTTTGGCGGGGCTCGATTCGCGCAACGGCTGGAGCGCCGGATCCTCGAGCCGATCCAGGCTCAACACGTGTGTGACGGCCGCCTCGCGTAGTCGTTCCACGAGCGCTGCGAAGTCCGCGCAGGTAGCGGCTTCCGGGGAGAGCACGCGCGTCTCGGGGACCATCATGGTCAGGTCGATGCTGAGGGCGGTCCGGACCCCGAAGGGAACATTGAAGCCGGGGAACAAGGTCTCGCTCAGGGTCGCGAACGTGAGCGCTTCGTGGTTCACGCCGCGCGCAGCCCGAGCCGTCAGATAGGCGCGGCTCGAGAGCGGATCGCAGGTGAAGAGCCGACCTCCGGAGACCCGGATCTCGGCCGCGAGCGCCGCAGTTTCCGGAGAGAGCTCGTAGAACTCCGCCGTGACACTGGGGTTCAATCCCGCCCCCGCGCGCAGCAGATCGGCAGCCATCAGGCCGCAGATCGAGCCGCCCGCGAGCGAGCCACGCAGGCTCCCGCGACTCGTCAAGAACGCGATTGCAGCGAGCGCGAGCATCGCGAGCCCGCTTTGCGCCGCATCGCTCAGGATCGCTCGTCCCACCGCCTGGCGGAGCGGCCAGGAGTACTCCGGGGGGCAGAAGCCCGCCAGGAAGTAGTCCACGCCCCCGGGCCAGAGCAACGGCCACGTGGCAGCGCTCGCCAGCAACAGGCCGGGAAGCAGCGCCACCCAGGCCGTGGCGCGCGCGCGCGAAGCACCCTCCCGGAGCATTCGGTCCAAACCCAGCGCCGCCAGCAGCGCCACCGCGAAATGAACCGTGAAGAACAGCTTGGTCGGGTAACGGAACTTGTGGAGGAAAGGCAACACCTCGACCAGGGCCGCGAGCCCGGCGTACTTCCCCAGGCAGGCAAACGTGGCCATCCCAGCGAGGACTGCCAGTCGGCGCGCCCTGCTCCCGCCCCACCAAACGCCGAGCGCTGCCAGACACAAGGCTGGGCCGCCCAGGTAGACGCTCAACACGTAGGGGAAGCCTCTCGGAAAGAAGTTCTGACCCCACCAGCGGCCGGTGAGGTTCGAAGGATCGCCGTAGAAGCCGGGGACCAGCGTCTGAACGAACGTCAGCGGATGCATCGAATGCGCCAGCACGACGCGCGTGTCGAAGCCGGCTTCGCGGGCGCTGCCGGACACGAGACCCAGGCTCGGCAGCAGCGCTGGTGCGGCCAGCATCGAGCCGATCGCCAGGACGACGGCGAACCGAACCAGGCTACGCGCCGCGAAAGGCACGCCGAGCGCGACCCCGATGGCGAGGGCCTGGCCAGCGACCTCTACGCCTGTCGTCGACAGGCAAAGCCCCACGGCCAAGGCCGCCCATCCCATGGATCGGCCGCCGTTCCGGACCGCCGCGCCGACGCCCAACACGACGAACGGCGCCCAAGCGATGGCTTGGGCGTACACATACAGGTTGATGCTCGAAAGCGAGAAGCCGCCCAGCGAATAGAGAAGCGCGCCGCAGCAAGCCGCCGACCGCGCCAGCCCCCAGTGCCGCGCGAGCCAGAAGAAACCGAGAGCCGCGAGCACCAGGTGCAGCGCCAGGCTCCACGAAATGCCAACCGGGTCCGGTTTCAGGAGTTGCAGCAGATCGAGCGGATATCCGGCCGGCAGCGGCGTCACCGGTGTGCCTTCGTGGGTCAGGGGATTCCAGTAACGGAGCTCTCCCTGGCGCAGCCCTTCGAGCACGAAGCGGCGCAGCGGCAGGAAGTGGAGCGAGAGATCGCGGAAGTACAGGCTTCGATTTGCGAGAAGACCGCGCGCGAAGGGCAGGAAGGCGGCCACACCAACCGCGGCACCGGCCACGATGTCGGCTCGCTCGACCGAAAGCGGAGGTTGCACCGCTAGGCCGGCGAGGGCTCGAGTCGCAGCCTACCGCCCCGACCCAGGATGGCGATAGCCGCGCAGTAGCCGTCAGGGGCCGGCAGGGTCTCGAGGCGCCCAACGTTGCCAGCTTCGGGCTCGCCGGCGATTCGCAGCAGCCGCGCCGGCTCTCCGAGACTCACGTCGAAGCTGTCCAGCGCGATCGTCAGGCCCCCTCCACGCGCCTTGACGAAGGCCTCCTTGCGCGTCCAGATCTCGAAGAACGCGCGGCTCCGCCGCTCGACCGGCGCGCGCTCCAGCGCCTCGATCTCGGCCGGCGAGAAGAATCGCGCGGAGATGGCTCGATGATCGATGTCGTTGCGCGCCTTCTCGATGTCGACTCCCAGCTCGAAATCCTTGGAAAACGCGAGCACCGCGTGATCGTCGGAGTGCGAGAGGTTGAAGCGCAGCGCCGTCTGGGGCCAGGCCAGGGACGGCTTGCCCGCGGCGCCGTACTGAAAGCGCAGCGAGCCGGGGGCCGCCCCCAAGAGCGCCCCGATTTGCTCACGCAGCAGCCCACGCGCGGCGATGAAGCGGCGGCGGTGCACGTCGAACACGAAGCGCTCCGCGCGTTGCCGCTCGTCCGCAGAGAGGGTCTCGAGCAGACGAGCCCGGGTCACCGCCGGAGCGTCGAGCCCGGCCGTCACGACGCGGACCTCATCGGCGGACAGCGGCGACATGCGCCAGCTTCCGGTGCGTCCTCAACCGGCCGAAGGCCGGCGCGCCACGGCCAGCAGCGTCACGCCGAAGGGGAAACTGATGTGCCGGATCGCGAACCTCTCGATCGCGACGACTTCCGTCAAGAGCGCGTTCAGTAGCTTCGGCAACGCGACGAAGTCGTCTTTCTGGGCGATGCCGCCTTTGCGTGGCCTGAGCCGCTTGGCTTTCCGATACAGCCAAAGCGGCACGAAGAAGAGCGGCTCGAAGTAACTGAGCTTCAGAATCTCGAAGCCCGCGGCAGCCAGTTTTTCGCGCAGCTCCCGCCCGCTGTAGCGCCGGTAGTGACCGTAGAGCTCGTCGTGATCGCCCCACAGCGACTGGAATGCGGGCACCGTCACCACCAGGTGGCCGCCGGGTCGGATCGCCCTAAACAGCTCGTCGATGGCGCGCCTGTCTTCCGCCAGATGCTCGATCACGTCGATGCACGTCACCACGTCGAAAGCGGCGAGCTTCACGGGCATGCGATGGAAGTCGGCGCGAAACACCCGCTGATAGCCGCGACCGCGGCAGAACCGCAGCGCGTCCCGCGAGTAGTCGGAGCCGAACACGTCGCCCTGGCCGGCCAGGAAGTCCAACATGTTGCCGGGGCCGCAGCCGAGATCCAGCAGCCGCCGCTTCGAACCCTCAGGCAAGAGCCGAAGCAGCACGTCATGGATGATCCGGTACTTGCCGGCGAGCCACCAGTAGCTCCGGCCCAGCTCGTAGTAGCGCTGCTGTTGTTCCGCCTCCAAGGCGAGCCATCTTAAGCGAGGCCTCGGCGGCCTTGTGGTAGCCTCGCCGTCGCCGTTTTCGGCAGCGCCGAGGAGCGAGGACGGGCGTGGCGCAGAACGACTGGATCTTTGCCCTCAAGGGCCGCATCAAGAAGAACCGCCGGCTCGCGACGTTTCTCTTCTACCTGACGGACCACATCTACCTCCGGAACGGTCCTCGCGACCGCTTCCTGCGACGCTTCGCGCCCGAAGCGCGACTGCTCAATCTCGGGGCCGGCTTCCGGCCGTCGCCCCCGGGCTTCCTGCCGATCGATCGAGAGGCGCTTCCGGGGATTCGGGTCGTCGGCGACACGAGCGACGTGCCGGTGCGGAGCGGCAGCCTCGACGGCATCCTCTGCGAGACCGTGCTGGAGCACGTGCCGGATGTCGAAAGGGCGTTCGCCGAGTTGGATCGCTTGCTCAAGCCAGGTGGACGCGTCTTTCTCACGCTGCCGTTCCTGTGGCCGTACCACGCGAGCCCGCACGATTATCGTCGCTGGACGTCTTCGGGAGTGGCGCGCGATCTGCGTGGCTTCGAGATCGTGGACGTCGGCCTCACCGGCGGACCGACGACGGCGCTGGTGAATCTCGCTCACGAGTGGCTCGCGATCACGCTTTCTCTCGGCTTCGCGACGCCGTACCGGGTCTTGTATCTTGCGTTGATGCCGGTGCTGTTTCCGTTCAAGTGGCTCGACCTGATCGTGGGTCGGATGCCCAACGCCGACAAGATCGGCGCCCTCTTCTACGTCGAGGCGGTCAAGCCCGGCACCGGAGCGGGGTCCGAAGCCGCGCCGAGCCCGCTCGTGAATCCGGCGCTGCGCCCGACCAGGTAGACCGGCCGGTTCTTCACCTCTTCGTAGATGCGAGCGATGTATTCGCCGACGATCCCAACGGCGAGCAACTGGATGCCGCCCAGAAACAACACGACGACCATCAGCGACGTCCAGCCGGGCAGATCGAACGCGTGCCGGAGACGCAGGTAGAAGAGCACGCCGATCAGCACGAACCCCGCGAGCGAGATCAGCGTGCCGAACAACAGCGCCAGCCGCAGCGGCGCAGCCGAGAACGACACGATCCCGTCGAACGCCAGCTTCAGCAGCTTCGGCAGCGTGTACTTGGATTCGCCGCTCTCGCGCGCCGGCCGGTCGTACTCCACCGCGACCTGCTTCAACCCGACCCAGCTCCTGAGGCCGCGTAGGAAACGCGTCCGCTCGGGCAGTCGCCGCAGCGCGGTGACGACCGAGCGATCCATCAACGAGAAGTCTCCGCTGTCGAGCGGGATATCGATCTCGGCCAGGAAGTGCAGCGTCTTGTAGAAGAGGTGATACAGCGATCGCCTGAGCAGCCCCGCGTCCCGGCGGCGCCGGTGGCCCAGCACGACCTGGTAGCCCTCGCGCCAGCGCGTGTGAAACTGCGTGATCAGCTCTGGAGGATCTTGCAGGTCGGCGTCGATCAGCACCACGGCGTCCCCGCTGGCATGATCGATGCCCGCCGTGAGCGCGGCCTGGTGGCCGAAGTTGCGCGACAAGTGGATCACGCGGAGGCTCACGTCGGCCGCGGCCCATTCGTCGAGGAGGGCTGGAGTTCGGTCGGTGCTGCCGTCGTCGACGAATATCACCTCGGAGGCGTCGGGCAGCGTGGCCAACACCGCTCTCAAGCGGGCGTAGAAGGCCGGCAACACCTGCTGTTCGTTGAGGACCGGCACGACGACTGAGACGAGAGCCACCCGTGTCTTACCGTTCGGCCGTCCGGCCGCGCCCGTTTCGAGGCATCTAGACCGGAGATCATAGTCGGGGACGCGCTTCGGGGAGAGCCGGCAGCGAGATCTGGTAGCCTTCGTCTCCTGTTCGTCCCAGCTATCCGCGTGAGGGGCGCCCGCCGTGACCTTGCGGCCTTCCTCCGGTGACGCGAAGCCGCAGGAACGCGACGGCTGCATTCGCCGGGCTGCTGTCCCTGGTTCTGTTCCTGTTCCGAAGCTCGGTCTTCGGCGACGAGGCGCTTTTCGAACGGGACACGACGTTCTGGTACTACCCCCTGGTCGAAGACATCGTCCGCATCGTCACGTCGGGGGCCTGGCCGGTGTGGCATCCATATCGAGGCTTCGGTGAGCCGCTGCTGGCCAATCCCAGCAACCAGATCCTGTATCCGCCCGCGTACCTTCACTTCTTGTTCGAGCCGCTGACCGCCTACACCTGGTACGTCGTCAGCCATTTGCTGTTCTCAGGCATGGGAGTGTATTGGCTGGCGCGACGGCTGGGCGTGTCGTACCTCGGTTCCTTTCTCGCCTCGTGCGCCTGGGTCGCGTCGGGCCCGCTGTTGTCAACGGTCAACATGTGGAACCACTTCTCGGGGGCAGCCTGGATCCCGTGGGTGATTCTCGCCGCGCGCCGGGCGTGCGACAGCTTCGCGGCCAAAGACGCGCTGCTGTGGGGAGTGACCATCGCCTGCCAGGTGATGACGGGCTCGCCCGATGCCAGCGCGATGGCGGCGCTGTGTTCCGTCGGTGGCGTGCTCGACGGCTTGCGCTGGTCGAGCTGGCGCGACCCCACGAACCTGCGTTGGCTGAAGACCGTTGCGCTGGCTTGGGGTTTCGGAGCCGGACTGGCCGCCGCCCAGGCACTTCCGACTCTCGACTTGCTCGCAGGCTCGCTGCGGCTGGAGCTGTCACTCTCCGCGCGCCAGGCGTGGTCGGTGCATCCGCTCGCGATGCTTCAAACCGCGGTGCCGATGCACTTCAAGGGGCTGTCGCGGCAGCCGGGCGATTCGACCTCGATCGGCGAGGTCAAGGGCCCGCTCCTGGCGTCCCTCTACCTCGGCGTTCCCGTGCTCGGCCTGGCTGCTGCTGGAGCGCTTGGCCCTCGTCGTCCCGGCCGCGTCGCTCTCGTCGTGCTGCTGGTGGCGGTTGCTTGCATCGCCCTGGGACGCCACGCGCCATTCTTCGAATGGCTCGTCACGCTGGTTCCGCCACTCAGGATCTTCAGGCATCCCTCGAAGGCGATGATCCTGGCTCCCTTCGCGTGCGCGCTGCTCGCGGGGATGGGCGTCGACGCGCTGGGTCGTCAGGATCTGTCTCGGCAACGATCCACGGCTCTGCTGGTCTGGTGCGGTGCGCTCGCCGCCCTTGGCGCCGCGGCCGCGGGGTGGGCGCTGCTGGTCCTCGAAGGACGACTGGCCGTGCCGTTCTCGCCCGAGCCCGCGTTCGTCGAGGGACTTCGCCTCGCGGCGACGGACTCCGCGCTGGCGTCGCTCGCGGGCCTCTTGATCCTTGGACTGGTGTTCCAGCATCGGCGCCGGGCATTCGTGGCGCGAATCGCCGTCGCGTTGGCAGTCGTCGAGTTGGTGTCCGTGACCAAACGCGTCAACCCGACCGTCCCGCGGCAAGCCCTGTCCGAGCGGCCGCCGACAGTATCCGTCCTGAGCAGCGCAGGCGCGGCCCGTGGAGCGCGCCTGTTCTCCTGGGACTACGTGCAGAGCGTGCGAGGCAAGCAGTATCCGAATTTCGACGTAGCGCAGGCGCTGTCGCCGCCGGGCATCTCCAGCCTCGCCCGGGCGCTCGGCTACAGGATGCTGTATCCCGCCGGCGGCAGGTGGGGCCTATCGGGCAGTTACGAGCCCGACGTACTGGGCTTCCGGCCGTCGTACCTGAGGACGCTCGAGACCTCGGTTCGAGCCGCCGAGGAGACGCCGCTCTTCGCTCGTCTGTTGCAGATGGGCAGCGTCGACTACGCGTTGGCGATCCACCGCGAGAGTTTCGCCGACCTGCTGCCGCTCGCGACCGTGCCGAGTCCGTTTCCGAGGCCGATAGAGGTGTTCCGCGTACCCGATCCGCTACCGCGCGTGTACGCGGTTGGCATCGGACGCCTGGTCGGCCCCGACGCCGGTTACCGCGCGCTCGCCGACGCAAGCTTCGATTTTCGACGCCAGGTGCTGCTCGCAGGCGGGCCGGTTCAGGACAACGCGCTCTTCAGCGGAGCGCTGCGGGTACGCGAGGCCAGGCCGGACCGGTTGCGCATCGAGACGGTCTTCGAGAGCCCCGGCTATGTCGTCGTGACCGACGCGTACTCTCCGGGCTGGCGAGCCAGCATCGATGGCCGCCCGACGCTGCTCCAGCGAGCCAACGTCGGGTTCCGGGCCGTGCTGGTCCCGGCGGGAACCCACGTCGTCGAGATGACGTATCGGCCGGCGTCGATCGTCGCGGGGTTCGCGGTATCGGCGCTCGCGGCGTTGGTGGCGCTGGCGACGGCGGCCGTACGAGTGCGACGCGGCTAGTCTCGGCGCGCCAGCGCGCGATCAGCTCAGCGTACGGATGACGGCGGCCGGCACACCGGCGACGAGGGTGCCGGGGACGACGTCCCTGGTCACGACGCTGCCAGCAGCCACGAAGGATCGGGCGCCGATCCGCACGCCCGGGAGCACCGTCACGTTCGCGCCCAGGAACGACCCAGTCTCCAGCACCACCGGACCGGTCATCGCCGGAAAGTGGGATTGCAGGGGATGGTCCCGATAGCCGACGTTCATATGGGTCAGGATCAGCACGCGCTCGGCGAGCGTGACTTGCGACTGCAGCTCGATGCCCGCGGCGAGGTCGAGCAGGCACTCGTCACCGATGAAACAGTCGTCGCCCACGTTGAGACCTGCGAACCCGCCGCGATACAGATTGAAGAAGCGCACGTCGTGGAGCACCACGCGCCGTCCGATCCGGGCGCCGAACAGGCGCAGCAGTGTCGAGCGAACCGGCGGAAACAGCGCGCATCGGTACGGGATCATGGCGAGTGTCATCACGGCGAAGCGGACGAGTCGCCAGGAGCCGATCTCTTCGGCGGCCTTCATGGCTGGCCCGCGCCGAGCTCGCGGCGGAACCGCAACAGCCGGCCGAAGTAGGCGATCGAGTCGCGCAGGCCGCTCACCGTCGAGGTCTTGTGGTCGCTGCGCACGTAGGCGCCTGGAACCTCCTTTAGCGTCAGGCCCTTGCGCAGCGCGCGAACCATGAACTCGGTGTCCCAGAACCAGCCCTGGTCCTGGATCTCGTCGAGCAGCGGCAGGAGCTTCTGGCGCTTGAAGAACTTGTAGCCCGTTTCGGTGTCGCGGATCTTCACATCGAGCAGGAACCGCACCAGCCACGAGTAGCCCCGGCTCATCACGTAGCGGTCGAGATGCCGGAGCTGGAACGCGTAGATGCGCCGGATCGTCGCCACATCCGCGCCTTTTTCGATCTCCCGGACGAGCGACGGGATGTAGCGGCAGTGCACCTCGAGGTCGACGTCGAGAAAGCCGGTGATCTCGCCACGCGCCGCCCGAAAACCGTCGCTGACCGTTCCGCCGCGGCCCTTGTTCTTCTCGTGCAGGATCACCTTCAGATCCAGCTCCGGGTGGGTCGCGACGATCTCGCGGATCAGCTCGCGGGTCCGGTCGCGGCTCGCGTCGTCCACGAAAATCACCTCGAACGGCCGATGCAGAAGCTCCAGCGTCTCCTTGATTTCGGCGAAGTTGGCGAGCAGGGTCTGTTCCTCGTTGTAGCAGGCGATCACCAGGCTCAGGAACGGATCGGACAAGCGGTTTAGCTCGAGCTCGTGCAGCGCACGGCTTCGATGACGCGCTCGACGTCCGCGTCCGAGAGCTGCGGGTGGAGGGGCAGCCGCACCAGCCGCGCCGCCACGCTCTCCGTGACCGGCAGCGCGGCGTTCGTCGCGAACGCGCGACCATGCGGCGACAGATGCAGCGGGACGTAATGGAACGAGGCTTGGATGCGGCTCGACTTCAGCGCCGCGATGGCGTGGTCGCGGCGGCTCTCGTCGGGATACAGCACGTAGAAGATGTGGAAGCTGGGGCCGTGTTCGGGCCGAGCCCGGGGCAGGTGCATGCCTTGCGATGCTGCCCAGCCGGAGAGTCCTTCGAGGTAGCGCTCGTAGATGCTGCGGCGTCGGGTCTGGATCTCTTCCAGGCGGTCGAGCTGTGCGTCGAGCAGGGCCGCCAGCGGATCCGCGAGGATGTAGCTGCTGCCTTCGGCCACCCAGGTGTACTTGTCGACCTCGCCGCGAAAGAACGCGCTCCGATTGGTGCCCTTCTCTCGAATGATCTCGGCCTTCTTTCCGAGCTCTGGATCGCGCACCGCCAGGGCTCCGCCCTCACCGCAGGTGATGTTCTTGGTTTCGTGAAAGCTGAAGCAGCCCGCATCGCCCAGCGTTCCGAGCGGTCGCCCGCGCCAGCTCCCCGCCAGCCCATGCGCCGCATCCTCGATGATGCGCACGCGCTTGCCGCGCGCCAGCGCCGAAAGCCCATCCATGTCGGCGGCCAGCCCCGCGTAGTGAACCGGAATCACGGCTCTGGTCCTCGGCCCGATGCGGCGTTCCGTGTCTTCCGGAGACAAGCCCAGGGTCAGGGCGTCGATGTCGGCGAAGACGGGGCGCGCTCCGACCCGCAACACGGCGTTGGCAGTCGAGACGAAAGTGAAGGAAGGACAGACGACCTCGTCGCCGGGGCCGATGCCGAGCGCCAGCAGCGCGAGCTCCATGGCGTGCGTGCAGGAGGTCGTGAGCAGCACCCGTGGCACGCCCAGTTGCTCGGCGAGCCGCGACTCCACGCGCCGGCAGAACGGCCCGTCACCCGACAGCCGACCCAAGAGGGCCTGGCTCACTCTCTGCTGCTCGACCGCGCCGATCCATGGCCTATGGAATGGAATGTCGGTCAACGCGGTCTCACAGAAACCCATATGCTAGCATCCGGCGCGTGGGTGCAAGCGCCGCTGCGCCGCTCGGCGCACCCTCGCTACGCGACGCCGCCAGCATCTTCCGCTGTCCTCGCTGCTCCGGTCGGCTGATCTCGGAGCGGGGCTTCCGCTGCTGCGGCTGCCACACGCGCTACTCCGAGCGCGACGGCATCGTGGAGCTCCTGACGAGCCCGCTCGGCGGGCCGGCTTACGACCCCCACTACTTCGAAACGCTGCCGCTGGTCGAAGCGACGCATTTCTGGTACATCGTGCGCTGTGAGCTGGTGCTGGAGACGCTGCATCGCTTCGTGCCCGATCTCTCCCAACGCGCCCTGTTCGACGTCGGCTGCGGCTCGGGCGGGTTGATCGCCTGGCTCCAGAGCCACGGCGTAGCGATTTCGGGCGCATGTGACTCCTACCCGCAGGCGCTCCAGCTCGTGCGCCACAAACTCAAGGTCCCGCTGGCGCTGGTGGACGAAGGCCGGCACGCGCCGCTCGCGTCCGGCCACACGCTGATCGGGCTCTTCGACGTGCTCGAGCATCTGGACGACGACGAAGGAGCGCTCGCCAACCTGTTTCGGTCGCTCGCGCCGGGTGGCGTGCTGGTGCTCACCGTGCCCGCGCACCCGTTTCTGTTCGACGAGGCGGACGTGATCGCCGGACATCGCCGCCGATATCGGCGGGCGGAGTTGGGTCGGAAGCTCTCCCGGGCTGGATTCCGCGTCGCCACCCTCACGCACTTCATGGCGCCGCTCGCTTGCGTGCTCGCTCCGTTGCGGTTTCTAGTGCGCTTGACGGCGCGTCGACTGTCGCCTCTCGCGAGGCGAGACCTCGAGCTTAGCCCCGTGCCGGTTGTCAACGAGGTCATTCTGGCCGTGTTGCGACTCGAGAGGCTGGCCCTGCGTTGGGTGACGCTGCCTTTCGGGACATCGCTAATCGCGTTGGCGGTGCGTCCCCTCGCTCCGACGGGACAGCCGGCCAGCAGCGGGCAAGCAGTTCCTGGGCCATGAGATGACGACCGTCAATGACGCTCCGAGCAGGAACAGGAAGAGCGCCGGGCCGAGCCAAGACGGCCGATACCGCATCACGATCCGAAAGGGTCCGCCAGCCGTGGCAACGGCTCGGTAGCCGCCTTGCGCCTCCAGTATCGGCACCGCCCCTCGATCTCCCTGCGCGTGCCAATCGCGGTGAAATCCGTCGAGCACGACGAGGAAGCCTGGCGGCGAGTCCCCACTGATCTGCACGGTGTGAGCGTCGCGACTCTCGTAAGCGACGTTCGAGACCGTGACCTCAGCGGCGTTTGGAAGCGCGGGCGGCCAGTTACTCAGCAGCGCGATGTGACTCGGGTCGAAGCCAACTTCCTCCAACCTCGCCATGCGTGCCGCGCGGTCGGGCACGACCTCGGCCTTCCCCACCCAATAGGCGCGCGGTAGCGCGTCGCGTAGCTCGTACACGAGCATTGGTTCCAAGATCTCCGGGTGTCTCACAGAAGCTCGCAGCGAAAACCCTTCGATTGGCAGGGGCCGCCACGCGATCACCCACTTGATGTTGGCCGCGCGCAGCCGGCCTCGATACCTGGCCAGTTGAGAAGTACTGCGAAGCGACACGGGTAGCTGCGCGGTCTCGGGCAAGAGTCCGGTTCGGTCCTCGTCGAGCGCGCCCTCGAGCCCGTCGAGGACGTGCATCCTAGGCAGCAACGCTTGACGTTCCATCGCATACAGGGACTCGTCGCGATTTCGCAACGCAACGCTGGGATCGAACCGCACCGCGGGCGTCGCGGCCAGTCCACCCGAGAACCAACGATAGCGGCCTTCGCGCTCGGCATCCTCGACAACGCGCCGCGTCGGCGCCCGGAGCTCGTAGAATTCGCGGCCGGCCGTGGGGTTGAGCGCGCTATTCACGATCAGGAGGTCGAGCACCGCGAGAACGGGGGCGAGTCGCCGAAGCCAGCTCGGGCCTGCGAGAACCAGAGCGGTCGCCAGCGTCACGCTTCCGGTGACGGCCAGCGCCGATGGCCACTGCGACTCGATCACCAAGCGAGCCCGCCAATCCGTGATGGCGGGCAGCCACCCGCCGAGCGCGAACTGCAGCCCGGCCGGATTCCAAGCTGCGAAGCCTGCAAGCCCCACGAGCAGCAACGCCGGTAGCAAGAGAGCAGGCGATGGGCGGAAGCGCTCCGAGATCGCCTGATCGACGCCGCGCCCGGCAAGCAGCGCCAGAGCGAACGCCGAAAGAAAGAAGAACTTCACGGGCACCCGAAAGCTCCGAAGCAGCGTCGTGAGCAGCCCAGCCAGCGGGCCATGCTCGCCCAGGCTCAGCAGGAGCCCGAGGACCACGATCAGCCACAGGCGATGCCGCCCGGAGAGACTCGCCAGGAGCAACGTCGGAACGCCCACATAGAGACTCAAGACGAACGGGTAGCCGTTCGGGAAGAAGGGTTGCCCCCAGAATCCATAGTCGGAGAACTTGTGCGTATCGCCGAAGAATCGAGGCAGCACCGCGTCCATCAACGCGACCGGCGGGGCGGAGAATCCCAACGCTTCGACCGCCGAGAACCCGCGGCCGCGGGCTGTCCCTTCGAGCAGCGAGCGAGCGCCCAAGAGCACCGGCGCGGCCAACAGGCAAGCCAGTGTCGCGGCGAGCAGGAGCGAGGAGAGCCGACGCAGGGTCGGCCGAGGTGGCCTGAGCACGGCTGCGAGCAGCAGAGTCTGCGCGAGTACTTCTCCGCCGAGCGTGCTCACTTGGAGCGCTAGGGCGAGCGCCAGTCCCGCGGCATTCCGCGCCGTCGTCTGCTTGTGCAGCCGCTCCCAAGCGAGCAGCACGAACGGGGCCCAGGCCGCCGCGAGGAAGCCCGGGAACAGCAACGTCGACAGAATGAGACCGGAAAGCCCCAGGACGGCTCCGGCCGCCCAGCCGCCGAGCGCACCAGAGCCTCTTTCACGCGCGAGTAGCGTGGTGCCGCACATCGCCAACAGAATGTGGAGCGGCGGGCCGAGCGCGAGCGCCCCGCGGGCCCCAAACGTCCATACCAGCAGCGTTACGACGGGATATGGCATGAAGAAGGGGGCGCCGCCGTCGGAGCTCGGGTTCCAAAGAGGCCACACTCCACGTGCCAGGCTTCGCTCTAGAAAGACGTAGTCGGGGAAGTAGACGATGGACATGTCGCGGGCGAAATGAACGCGGCCGAGGAAGAGCGTGGCGGCGAAGAGCCACGACACGATGACGAAGTGCGCGAGATGCGGGAGCGCCGCGGAGAGGCGGGGCGTCAGTCGCGACGCGGGGAGCATTTAAGGAAGAGCGCGATGGTAGCATCGCGGACCGATGCGCCGGCATGAGATCGAGACGCTGGATCGGCTCGAAACCAGCTATTGGTGGCACGTGGGCCGGCGCGAGGTGATCCGGACGCTGATCGAGTCTTTTGTCCAGCTGCCCGAGAACGCGCGCATCCTCGACCTCGGTTGCTGCACGGGCCGGAATGTCAAGCTGCTCCAGGCCTTCGGCCGGGCATGGGGCGCGGACCCGGCGCCAGAGGCATGGCGCCTCGCACAAAGCATCGGCTTACGCGGTCGTTTGGTCGGTGCTGCCGCGGAACGGCTGCCGTTTCGTTCCGGGGCTTTCGATCTGGTTTCCGCATTCGACGTCCTCGAGCACCTCGACGACGATGTTGCTGGCCTTGAAGAGATCCGGCGGATCTTGCGCCCGCAAGGCGTCCTGGTGGCTGCGGTCCCGGCTTACCGATTCCTTTGGAGCGAGCACGACGAGGCGCTCGGCCACCGCCGTCGCTACGTCGCGAGCGAACTGCACCAGAAGCTGAACGCGGCGGGCTACAGCGTCGACAAGCGCACCTACGCGATCACCTTTGCATTCCCCGGGATCCTGGCTTACCGACTGTGGCGCGGCCTCTTCCCGGCGAAGGGCGGTCAAAAGGCGTCCTACGTCATGCTCCCGTCCTGGCTCAACACGCTGCTGGCTCGGCTGCTGGGCCTGGAGGCTCGAGCCATGCGCGCGATGGACCTCCCGATCGGAACATCGATCTTCGCGGTCGCGAAACGAGTCTGAGCCGGGCCGGGTCGCCAGTGGAGCTGCGAAAAATCTGGGAGGTCGAGCCGGAAGGCTCGGCCGGTCGTCGGTCAGCCTGGATGGCCGGTTCGAAGGGGCGGTGATCCTGACTTCTTGTCGTAAGGCACTCAGATCCGGAGGAGGCCGCGCCGTTATCCAGGCTTGACACATACTTCGTCCGCGCGCTAGCATCCTGCGACTAAGTACAAGACCCTCTTAGGTTTTTCGAGACCCAGCCACCAAAATGCCAGTAAAGCTCGGCGAGTTGTTGCTGAAGGAAAACATGGTCACCCCTCAGCAGCTCCAGGAAGCGCTGTCCTACCAAAAGCGCAATGGGGGAAAACTCGGCAAATCGTTCGTGACTCTCGGCTACGTTCGCGACGAAGAGATCACCAGCCTGCTTTCCCGTCAGTACGGCGTACCCTCGATCAACCTCGAGCACTTCGAGGTCGACCCCGGGATCATCAAGATCATCCCCGCGGAAACCGCCCGCAAGTACCAGATTCTGCCGCTCTCCCGTTCGGGGGCGACCCTGACGATCGCGATGGCCGATCCGACCAACGTCTTCGCGATGGACGACATCAAGTTCATGACCGGCTACAACGTGGAGCCGGTGGTGGCGTCGGAGAGCTCGCTCGAGGAGGCGATCGAGAAGTACTACGGCTCGACGCGCTCGTTGCAGTTGAAACAGGAAGGCGGCGGCTCCCAGCAGCAGGTGCATTCTCCGGGGCTGGGTCAGAGCCCTTCGCTCAAGGAGGTCATCGATGGCCCCGGGCTGACGTTCGACGACATGGCGTCAGTGGGCCTCTCCGAGGTCGACCTCGACGCCATGGGCGACGAAGAGGCTGACGTCGAGACGGTCAAGGCCGAAGAAGACGAGATCGACCTCGGTGCGCTCGCGAAATCCTCGGAAGCCGCGCCGGTCATCAAGCTCTCGAACATCCTCCTGATCGATTCCCTGAAGCGCGGCGCGTCCGATATTCACATCGAACCCTACGAGAAAGAGTTCCGCGTCCGCTTCCGAATAGACGGGATCCTGTACAACGTGATGGCGCTGCCGATGAAGTTGCGCGACCCGCTGATCTCTCGCATCAAGATCATGGCGAAGCTGGACATCTCCGAGAAGCGACTGCCCCAGGACGGACGCATCAAGATCCGGCTCAAGGTCGAGGATCGAAGCCGGGACATGGACTTCCGGGTGTCGTGCCTGCCGACGCTGTGGGGCGAGAAGATCGTGCTGCGCCTGCTCGACAAGTCGAAGCTGATGCTCGACATGACCAAGCTGGGCTTCGAAGCCGGGTCGCTCGAGCGTTTCCAGAGGGCGATCGCCAAGCCCTACGGCATCGTCCTGGTGACCGGCCCGACGGGATCGGGCAAGACCAACACGCTGTACTCGGCGCTGGCTTCCCTCAACAAGCCCGACATCAACATCATTACCGCGGAAGATCCTGTCGAGTTCAACCTGGCGGGGATCAACCAGGTGCAGATCCGCGAGGCGATCGGCCTCACCTTCGCCGCCGCGCTGCGCAGCTTCCTGCGTCAGGACCCCAACATCATCCTGGTGGGAGAGATCCGCGACTACGAGACGGCCGAGATCGCCGTCAAGGCCGCGCTGACCGGCCACCTCGTGCTGTCGACGCTGCATACCAACGACGCGCCCTCGACCGTGTCGCGGCTCGTCAACATGGGGATCGAGCCGTTCCTGGTGGGAACCGCGGTCAACCTGATCCAGGCGCAGCGCCTGATCCGCCGGGTCTGCTCGAACTGCAAGGTCGAGGTGACCGACGTGCCCTCGCAGACGCTGCTCGACGTCGGGTTCGCACCGGCCGAAGTCGGCACGTTCAAGCTCTACAAGGGCCGCGGTTGCGGAATCTGCAACGGCACCGGATACAAGGGTCGGGTGGGCCTGTACGAGGTGATGGAGATCTCGGAGGGGATCCGCGAGGTCATCATGATGGGCGGCACGGCGGTGGAGATCAAGCGCAAAGCCATCGAAGAGGGCATGCTCACGTTGCGGTTGAGCGGCCTGGAGAAGATTCGGCAGGGAATCACGACGATCGAAGAAGTCCTGCGCGAGACCGTGCTCTAGGGCCTAGACTCCGCAAAGGGGAGGCGAACTTGGCAGTCAGCCTGCATCAGTTGCTGAAGACGATGATCGAGATGGGAGGCAGCGACCTTCACGTCACGACCAACTCGCCGCCGCAGATCCGCGTGGACGGCAAGCTGCGACCGCTGGACATTCCGGCGCTCACCGCCGTCGATACCAAGCAACTCGCCTACAGCGTGCTGACCGACGCGCAGAAGCACCGCTTCGAGGAAAACCTCGAGCTGGACTTCAGTTTCGGCATCAAGGGCCTGGCCCGTTTCCGCGCCAACTGCTTCATGCAGCGCGGCGCCGCGGCCGCCGTCTACCGCACGATCCCGTACGAGATCAAGGACTTCAAGAGCCTCAACCTGCCGCCGGTCGTCGCGACGATTTGCGACAAGCCTCGGGGCCTGGTCCTGGTCACCGGGCCGACCGGCTCGGGCAAGTCCACGACGCTGGCGGCGATGCTCGACAAGATCAACAACGAGCGCCACGAGCACATGATCACGATCGAGGATCCGATCGAGTTCCTGCACAACCACAAGAAGTGCGTGGTCAATCAACGCGAGCTGCACGCCGACACCCACAGCTTCGCGAACGCGCTGCGCGCAGCGCTACGCGAGGACCCCGACGTGGTGCTGATCGGAGAGATGCGCGACCTCGAGACGATCGAGTCGGCGCTGCGCATTGCCGAGACCGGCCACTTGACCTTCGGAACCCTGCACACCAACTCGGCGGCCCAGACGATCAACCGTGTCGTCGACGTATTCCCGGCGCACCAGCAGCCTCAGGTGCGCGCCCAGCTCTCGCTGGTTCTGGAAGGCATCATGTGTCAGGCGCTGCTGCCCAAGGCCAGCGGTTCCGGCCGCGCGATGGCGATGGAGATCCTGGTGCCGAACGCGGCGATTCGCAACCAGATCCGCGAAGACAAGATCCACCAGATCTACTCCTCGATGCAGACCGGTCAGGAAAAATACGGGATGCAGACGTTCAACCAGTCGCTGGCGTCGCTCTACTTCGCCAAGCAGGTCACGC
>CAZVOI010000439.1:0-4164 GCA_964628275.1 uncultured Acidobacteriota bacterium
CCGGCCCGGACAGAACGCGATCGGCACCGCGAGCGTGCGCGTGTGGGCGGAAGAGCTGAGCCGCAAGACGATCCTGGAGGCGATCCGCCAAGGACGCGTGGTGGTGATGGCCGACGGCAAGACCCCGCCTCCCGTGATGCAGGTGCGCGCGGGCGGCCGTCTCGCGTCGGTAGGGGACACGGTCTCGGTGAAGCCGGGCGAGCCGATCGAGGTCGAGGTCGCGGCTCAGGCGCCGGCGTATGCCGGCGGCCGCGTCGATCTCGTCTGGCGCGGAGAGCCGGTGGCGAGCGCCAAGCTGGGAGACCTGCCGGCGCGCTTCACGCGCTGGGCGACCGCCGACGGCTACCTGCGCATCCACGTCTACGCGGCGAACGGCGTGCCGCTCGCAATCACAAATCCAATCTTCGTCGCGATCGCGAAGTGAAGCTGCGCGCGCTCGCGGCGCTCGGGTTCGCGCTCGCCGGAAGCGCCGCGACGGAAGAGCCGCTCGTCACGCCGATCCGGATCGGACGCCCCGACGCCGAGATCGTCCTCGACATGTGGGCGCAGGCCGACTATTCCCACCTGGCCTCGCGCCAGTCGATTGCCGAGACCTTCCAGGCGATCTACGGGGACTGGGCGCGCGAGCGGCCCGACGTGCGGATCGACATCTCGGTGATGCCCGCGCTGGAGATGCACAAGGCCAAGCTGCTGCTGGCGGCCAGCGCGGGCCGGCTGCCCGACATCGCGTCGATCGACAGCTACTGGGTGCCGCTGTTCCAGCCAGGCGTGGAGCTGCAGTCGTTGAACGCGAACTGGCCCCGGGAGGATCGCGCCGACTTCCTGCCGTTCACGATCGAAACCCTGTCGGACGCGACGGGAAGCGTCTACGGGATCTGGCATGGGACCGATTGCCGGCTGCTCTACTACCGGAAAGACCTGGTGCCGGCGCCGCCGCGCACCTGGTCCGAGCTGCTGACGACCGCGACGCGCGTGGCGAAAGAGAAAGGCATCTCCGGCTACCTGTTCAACGGTGGCCGCTGGGAAGGCGCCGTCTTCGACCACCTGCCGATGTTCTGGGGCCAGGGCGGGGAGCTGGTGGACGGCGAGGGCCGGCCGATCTTCGGCGCGCCGCCGCACCGCGAGCGGATGGTCGCGCTGCTGTCATTCCTGCGCGAGGCGGTGGCATCCGGCGCTTCGCCGCGCGCGGTGCTCGCCTCGAACGACTACCACCAGATGTCGGCTGCGGCGATCGCCGGCGACGTCGCGATGTTCCTGGGGGGCAACTGGCAGCTCAGCGAGCTCCGGGACGGGCTGTCGCCGGCTGACTTCGCCAAATGGGACATGGCGCCGATCCCGCAGCGCGCGCTTGGCGCCGCGCCGACCGGCACCGGCGGCTGGATCTGGGTGGTGTTCTCGAAGGACGAGAAGCGGCGGCGCGCCGCGACCGAGCTGCTGCGCTACATCGAGTCGCCGCGGAACGTCGGCCGAATCGCGCGCGAGACCGGGCACTTGCCGGTGCGCAAGAGCGTCTACCGCGACTTCCCGTTCTTCCGCGACGACCCGTGGCTCCAGCGTTTCGGCGCGATGCTCGGCGAAGCGCGCGCGCGGCCCGCGGTGGCGATCTACCCTTATCTCTCGGAGCAGCTCCAGGTAGCGATCGGCGACGCGATCGCCGGCACGCTGCCGCCAGAGGCGGCGGTCGATCGCGCCTTCGAGAAGACGCGGGCGATGGATGCGCAGCTTCGCGCGCCTCGGCCGGCCCGGCACTTCGACGGCTTCAGGCTCGTCCCCGCGCTGTTGACGTTGGCGCTCGCGGCCGGCTTCGCTTGGGCCGCGCGCAGGCATCGCTCGCTCTTGCCGTGGCTCCTGCCCGCGCTTGTTTTCGTCGGCTTCATTCAGGTATTCCCGATCCTCGACCTCGGTCGACTGGCTCTCTCGGACGCGCGAACCGCCGAGGGCGCGTCGCGCTACGGCCTGCAGAGCATCGCCGAGGTGCTGGCCGACCGCGAGTTCCACGGGATGATCGGCGTCACGCTGGTCTTCGTCGCGGCCTGCGTTGCGCTCCAGCTCGGACTCGGGCTGCTGCTCGCGGTCGCGCTCGACACGGCGCGGCGCGCGAACCGGCGCGGCACGCTGGCGGTGCGCGCGGCGGTGGTCAGCGCCTGGGCCGTGCCCGGCGTGGTGGTCGGCGTGCTCTGGAAGATCCTGCTGGTCGAGAACCGCTCGGGCGTCGCCAGCTACCTGCTCTCGCTGCTCGGCCAGCCGCCGTGGCCGTGGCTGTCGTCGCCCTCGCTGGCAATGGTTTCGCTGGTGGTGGCCAACACCTGGCGCGGCTCGGCGTTCAGCATGATCCTGCTGTTCGCGGCGATGATGCGGGTGCCGCGCGAGCTGCACGAGGCCGCCGACCTCGAGGGCGTCTCCGCTGTCACCCGTTTCAAGGTCGTGTCGTGGCCGCAGATCAAGGCCGCGGTCGCGCTGAACCTGGCGCTGATCACGATCCAGACGCTGAACACCTTCGACCCGATCCTGCCGCTCACCGGCGGCGGGCCGGCGCGCGCGACCGAGGTGGTGTCGCTCTTCATGTACCGGACCGCGTTCATGAGCCTCGAGTCGGGCCGCGCCGCGGCCGTGGCGGTGGTGATGCTGGCCTTGAACGTCGCGCTGGCGCTGCTGGCGCTGCGCATGATGCGGCGGCGGGCGGGATCGGCATGAAGCGGCCGGCCTTCGGCCTGATGCTGCTGGCCGCGCTCTTCGTGCTGCCGCAACTGTGGCTCGTCTCGCTCGCCCTCAAGACCGGCCCCGCGGTCTACGAGTTCCCGCCGCGGCTCTTTCCGCTCGCGCCGTCGCTTCAGAACTTCCGCTTCGTGCTCGAGAAGACCCAGGTGCCGGTCTATCTCGCGAACAGCGCGCTCGTCTCGATTCTCGCCACGCTGTCGACGCTGGTGGTCGGGGTTCCCGCCGCGTTCGTGCTGTCGCGCGAGCGTTTTCCGGGCCGCGACCGCTTGTTCGGGCTGCTGATGGTCGTGCAGATGGTGTCGTCGATCGTGCTGCTGGTGCCGATCTACTCGGTGGTGGACGCGCTGCGGCTGCTCGACTCGCACCTCGGGCTGGTGCTCGTCTACGTCGGGATCCAGCTTCCGTTCACGATCACCGTGCTGACTGGCTTCTTCGACGCGCTGCCGCGCGCTCTCTTCGAGGCGGCGACACTCGACGGCGCCTCGCGCGTCCGCACGCTGACGCGGGTGGCGTTGCCGCTGGTCGCGCCCGGCCTGGCGGCCACCGCCATCTTCAACCTCGCGGCCTACTGGTCGGAGTTCGGTCTGGCGCTGGTGTTGCTCGACTCGCAGCAGCGCTTCACGATCCCGATCGGCCTCTACAGCTTGCAGAGCGGCTACGAGACCGAGTGGCAGATCGTGGCCGCCGCCAGCCTGATCGGCATCCTGCCGGTGATGGCGATGTTCGTACTGTTGCAGCGCTACTTCGTCACCGGCCTGACCGCGGGAGCCGTCAAGGGATGACCGAGGTCCACGTCGTCTCGCACACCCACTGGGACCGCGAGTGGTATCTCACGTTCGAGGAGTACCGGCTGCGTCTCGTGGATCTGGTCGATCGCGTGCTCGACCAGATGGACGCGGACGCCAGGTTCCGCTACTTCCACCTCGACGGGCAGACGATCGTGCTCGAGGACTACCTCGAGGTGCGTCCGGAGCAGGCGTCACGCTTGCGCGCGCGCATCGCCGAGGGGCGGCTCCTGGTCGGTCCCTGGTACGTGATGCCCGACATGCATCTCGTGAGCGGCGAGGCGCTGGTGCGCAACCTGGCGCTCGGCCACCGCATCGCCGAGTCGTTCGGCGGCGTGATGAAGGCGGGCTACACACCGGACCCGTTCGGCCACGTCGCGCAGATGCCGCAGATCCTGCGAGGCTTTGGTCTGGCCGACGCGATCCTGTGGCGCGGCTTCGGCGGCGAGAGGGCCGAGTACCGCTGGGAGGCGCCCGACGGCTCCTCGGTGCTGCTGTTGCACCTGCCGCGCGAGGGCTACTGCAACGCGATGCGGCTGCCGCTGCTGCCCGCGGGCGAACGCGAAAACGCCGCGCGAGAGGTCATCGGGCGCGAGGCCGCACGCTCCTCTGGCGGGACGGTGCTGCTGATGGCCGGCGTCGATCACGTGGAGCCGCATCC
>CAZVOI010000440.1:0-2274 GCA_964628275.1 uncultured Acidobacteriota bacterium
CGGACCTGCGCACCACCCAGGACTGGATCGTCCGGCCGCAGCTCCGCAACGTACCGGGCGTCACCGAGATCAACACGATCGGCGGCTACGTCAAGCAGTTCCACGTCACGCCCGATCCGTCCAAGCTGATCGCCTACCGGCTGACCTTCCGCGATGTTCTGGAGGCGCTCGCGCGAAACAACGCCAACGTCGGCGCCGGGTACATCGAGCGGAGCGGCGAGCAATACCTGATACGCGCGCCGGGTCAGGTGACGACCCTCGAGGAAATTCGCGACATCGTGATCCGCGCCGAGCGCAACGCGCCCATCCGGATCAAGGACGTCGCCGAGGTCCTGATCGGAAAGGAACTGCGGACCGGCGCGGCAACCGAGAACGGCAGGGAAGTCGTGCTCGGGACCGTGTTCATGCTGATGGGCGAGAACAGCCGCACGGTTTCCCAGCGGGTCGCGGCGAAGCTCAAGGAAGTCAACCGCTCGCTGCCGCAGGGGGTGGAAGCGAAGACGGTTTACGACCGCACCGCCCTCGTGGAGCGGACCATCGAAACGGTGGCGACGAACCTCGCGGAAGGCGCGGTCCTGGTGATCGCCGTCCTGCTCGCGATGCTCGGGAACTGGCGCGCGGCGCTGCTGACCGCGGCGGTGATCCCCTTCTCCATGCTGCTCCTGATCACCGCCATGGTCGAGAACAAGGTCAGCGCCAACCTGATGAGCCTGGGCGCGCTCGACTTCGGCCTGATCGTGGACGGCGCGGTCATCATCGTCGAAAACTGCCTGCGCCGCCTCGCGATCGAGCAGCATCGGGTGAACCGGACGCTCGCGCCCGCCGAACGCTTCGAGGTCGTGTTCGCGGCCACCCGCGAAGTGTTTCGGCCAAGCCTCGTCAGCGTGCTCGTCGTCGCGCTGGTGAACATCCCCATCTTCAGCCTGACCGGCGTCGAAGGGAAGATGTTCCACCCCATGGCCTTCACCGTGGTGGTGGCGCTGCTCGGCGCTCTCGTTCTCTCGCTGACTTTCGTGCCGGCCGCGGTCGCATTGTTCGTGACCGGCCGGGTGCAGGAGAAAGAGAATCGGCCGATGGTCTGGACCCGTCAGACCTATCGCCGCGCGCTCGATGTGGTCCTTCGCAATCCGGCGCCGACACTGGCCGGCGCGGCAGTCGCCATCGCTTTGAGCGTCCTGCTGGCGACCCGAATGGGGTCCGAGTTCGTTCCGGGCCTGGACGAGGGAGACATCGCGCTGCACGCGCTCCGAATCCCCGGCACCAGTCTGACCCAGGCGATCGAGATGCAGCGCACCTTGGAAGAGCGTCTCAAGGCGTTTCCGGAGGTCGCGACGGTGTTCGCCAAGATCGGCACCGCCGAGATCGCCACCGACCCGATGCCGCCGAGCGTGGCGGACAATTTCGTGATGCTGAAGCCGCGCTCCGACTGGCCCGATCCGGATCGGCCGAAAAGCGACCTCGTCGCCGCCATGCAGACGGCGGTCATGCGCATCCCGGGAAACAACTACGAGTTCACGCAGCCCATTCAGATGCGGTTCAACGAGCTGATCTCGGGCGTGCGAAGCGACGTCGCGGTGAAGGTGTTCGGCGACGATTTGGACGTCCTCCTGCGCCACGGCAACGCCATCGCGGAGGTCTTGGAAGGCGTGACGGGAGCGGCCGACGTCAAGGTGGAGCAGGTTAGCGGGCTGCCGATGCTCACCGTCCGCGTCGACCGTCAGCGCGCCTCCCGCTACGGCCTCAACGTCGCCGACGTGCAGGAAGTCGTCGAGGTCGCGATCGGCGGCAAGGAGGCGGGCCAGGTCTTCGAGGGCGACCGCCGTTTCGACCTGGTCGTACGCCTGCCCGAGCGCCTGCGCGGCGATCTGGAGGCGCTCGGCCGCCTGCCGGTGCCGCTTGCGGCCGCAAGTCGCCGGGCCGAAGACGGCGAGGGCGAACCGGGCTACGTGATGCTCGGCGAGATTGCGCGGCTGGAAATCGCCCCGGGCCCGAATCAGGTGAGCCGCGAGAACGGCAAACGCCGCGTCGTGCTGACCGCCAACGTGCGCGGTCGCGATCTCGGGTCGTTCGTCGCCGACGCGCAGGCGCGCATCGCGGCCGGCGTGAAACCGCCGGAAGGCTACTGGATCGAGTACGGCTGCACGTTCGAGCAGCTCGCCTCCGCGGCCGCGCGGCTGCAGATCGTGGTTCCGCTGTCCTTGCTGCTGATATTCGGCCTTCTGTACATGACCTTCGGTGGCGTCAAGGACGCCGCGCTCGTCTTCAGCGGCGTGC
>CAZVOI010000441.1:0-3555 GCA_964628275.1 uncultured Acidobacteriota bacterium
CCACGTGGCCGGCGTGCCCGAGTTCCTCGGGCAGAGCACCGGGTTCCGGCGGTCCAAGATTCGGAGCGGCATTCTGGCCCTGGCCGAAGTCGAGGGCACCGACGAGGTCAAATACCTGCACGGTCAGTACGGCCGCGGCACGTTCACGTTCTTCGGCGGCCACGACCCCGAGGACTACCAGCACATGGTCGGCGATCCGCCGACCGAGCTGTCCAGGTTCAAGCACTCGCCGGGCTACCGGCTGATCTTGAACAACGTGCTGTTCCCCGCGGCGGAGAAGAAGAAGCAGCGGACGTAGGGGGTGGCGCAGGAGCCTCGTTCAGAGGCGTTCCCAGCGCCCACCTTCGACCTGAACCTGGCCTTCCCTAGAGAGCGCGTCGCCAGACGCCGCTGCCGGACGTTCCGGCAAACAGGTTGCTGCCAAGGGTGGCGAACGCAAAGACAGTCCCGCCCACCGGACCCGATGTCTGCCCCCAGTCCCCCGACGGTGCCGGCCCCGGCGACGGCCCCGTGATGTTGTTCGAGCCCTTCTTGCTGCAACCCGAGGGTGCCATGCACAGCACCAGCGCGACACAGATTGCCGCCTTCCCAATCCTGGATCCCATGTTCACGGCCCTCCAAATTCAGTGCTCCAGCGGGCAACGCCCACGGAGTGTTTCGGGATTTCCGCCAGACTGCGAGGCGTGACGCCCTCGGGTCGGGGGCGCCGGCCTGTCCCCTCGCGAGCCCGGGTGATTCGTGGGAGCCGCCCCGCGCATGGTGTTGAAAGTGAATGCACCGTCTACCCGTGCACGCCGCGGTGCAAGAACAATCACCGCTGGCCGAGGTCGAAGGCACCGACGAGGTCAAGTACCTGCACGGCCAGTACGGGCGCGGCACGTTCACGATCTTCGGCGGCCACGACCCCGAGGACTACCAGCACATGGTCGGCGATCCACCGACCGAGCTGTCCAGGTACAAGCACTCGCCCGGGTACCGGCTGATCTTGAACAACGTGCTGTTCCCCGCGGCGGAGAAGAAGAAGCAGCGGACGTAGGCGGGGCCAGGATGCGCGGAGCGCGGTCCTTCATCTGCTCCCTGCCGGCCCCGCTCCCGGGCAGCCCGCGTGCGTGAGCCACCCCCTCCCGCGATCACCGCCAGCTTCGAATACGAGAGCGGCCGCGGCACCGGCGCGACAGGTGGATCACATCCCGGCGAAAGGTGAGGTGCGGGTGCGCTGCTAAGGAGCGTTCGCGCGCCGGCGCGTGGGGAGAAAGGCCCCTGGGCAGCGGCCAGGAGGGCGGTAGCCTCGCAGGTGCGCGAAAGGAGATTCCTATCCGTCGAGTTCCAGCAGCTGTTCGCCTCGCGCTGAGAGCGAAATCGACCCCCGGGCCCAGGGTCTCGAGTGTGGCGCGTGCCACCGGCCGCGGAGCGGCGATCCGCGCCCCGCGAAGGAGACCTGCGCGCGGTGCCATGAGGGCGCGCAGGGGCGGGGAAGTCAGGCCAGCGCCGCCAGGAATCGCACCGCGGGAAGCACGCGCACACCTCTCTCGATGAAGTCCCTGCGCGTGTCGCGAACGACCTGGTAGGCCCACGGGATCTCGAGCCGTTCTCGAAAGTAGCCGAGAGCCGGGTCCACGGCCGTCTCCGTCAGCTTGGCTTCGACCGCGAACCAGGGTTTCCGGCCGGCAGTCACCAAAAAGTCCACTTCTTTCCCGGTGCGATCGCGCAGGTAGTGAAGGCCGACGGGGTGCCCCTCCCGGTCCTCGAGCGCGTGGCAGAACTTCTGAAGGTGGGAAGCCACGAGATTCTCGAACCTTGCGCCCTCCGAGGGCACCACCCCCCAGTCCCAGAGGTAGGCCTTCGGCATTCTCTGAAGCGATCGGACCCGCGCGGACGAGAAGGGGCGCAGTCGGAAGATGTAGTAAAGACGCTCGAAGATCTCCATCCAGTGGGTCAGCGCGCGGTGGCTGACCTCCAGGTTCTCCCGCAGCGAATTGAGCGATAGCGGCGAAGCCACGCGTTCGGGCAGCAGATCGGCGAGCAACTGGAGTGCGGCGAGATCGCGCACCGCCTCGAGGTCGCGAACGTCCTCCCGAAAGAACCGCTCGAACCGTTCCTTCTGCCAGCGTCGAAGGGAGCGCGTCGACGCGGCGAGGAATGGCTCCGGAAACCCGCCGAATCGCATGAGCGCATCCAGCGGACCGCGGTTCCCCCCGCCGGCCACGGGGATTTCGGAGCCGGGCTCGATCGACGCGGCATCGGTCCGCCCCGCAGCCTCGGCCACCGAGAACGGGTGAAGGCGGTAGTGGTGATAGCGCCCCTGCAGCGAGTCTCCCCCTCGCCGATAGACGTCGAGGCGCGCGCTGCCGGTGACGAGGAATTTCAGCCGGTCCCCGTGACGGTCGTACTCGCCCTTGAGCCAGCTCTTCCACGGTCGCCACTTGTGGATTTCGTCGAGGACGACCAGCGCGGACCCTGCCGGCCAGCGCCCCGCTCGGATCTCGGCTCGATCGCCGCGGTTGTCCCAGTTGAGGTAGGCGCCCGACTCCGAAGAAGCCAGGATCTGGCGGGCGAGGGTGGTCTTTCCGACCTGGCGAGGTCCGGCAATGAAGACCATCTTTTCTGAGAGGTCTTGGCGCACCGGAGATTCGAGGTAGCGCGGGCGATCCATGGGCGGATTGTGCTTCCAGGCAAAAAAAGTTGCAACTGATTCTGCCTTGCGGCACGAACCGAGCGACCCCCCCTTCCGCGGCGAGTTCTCGCACAAGGGGCACTTCGAGCAGGGCCTCGAGTGCGGCACTTGCCGTCAGCCGAGGAACGACCTGCGCCCCGTGCCATGAGTTCGCGGAGGTGCGGACGGCGCGCGACCCCGCGGGCAGGTGTCCGCCCCTGACGGCGCCGCGGTGGCAACGCCGGGCGCAAGGTGTCCACTCCGTAGGCGCAGCGCCCGCACGCGCTCCCTCTCACCGCCGGGCCCCGAACCCGGAGCCTGCCCTGGCACCGATCCTGATCCCCGCGGCCCCTCGATCGATTCGCTATCGAGGGGCCCTCCGGCTTCGGTCGAGCGTCACCAGCGAAGTTGGGGAGAACAGCCCTTAGATCTCCGGGATCTTCGCTTCCTCCGCCCGGCGCACCGTCAGGTTCGAGCTGCGCATGCCGAACGTGAGCACCCAGAAGCCGGGGGTAGGCACCCACGCCTTCCCAGAATGGCGCCGTGACTCGCGGAGAAAGTGAATCGAGACCCATCAGCAGGCGCCACCGGGGCTCGACCCAGCGCCGCAGCTCGGCGATGACTTCAGGCGGCCCGCTCATAGATGACCCTTCCCTCGCGGGCTGCCTCGCGCACGAGCGTGCCCACGAGTTCGCTCTGGCGGCTGAACTTTTCCGGTGTCACGACCAGCAGGTCGAGCGGGAGTGCGCGATCGGACAGCGCGAGGTCGATCTCGTTGGCCATTTGCCGGCACGACCCCGCGACGCACCATCCCGTCGACGTGATCTCGAAGCTCGGACTGGGTCACTGTGCCTCCCTCTTGCCGTGGGACTGCAGAGGCAAACGATCACCCGTCGCGTTGC
>CAZVOI010000442.1:0-1613 GCA_964628275.1 uncultured Acidobacteriota bacterium
AGGTCCACGAGCCTGGTCGTCGTGCCCTTGTGGGCACGCTCGACGTCGGCCTTCGAGCCGACCGCGAGGATCTTCCCGTCCTTGACCGCCAGCGCCTCCGCGGTGGGCTGGGCGTCGTTGACGGTGACGATGTCACCGCCAGTGTAGATGGCGTCGGCCGTCTGCTCCCGCTTCGGTCCCGCCGGGGTGCACGCCGCGGTGACGGCCAGCGCGATCGTGGCGACAACGATGCCCGCCCTGCTATTCCTGCGCTTCATTTCTCTCACTCCCTCGATTCGCTGGACGGCCACGACCGGGTGTAGTTCGTATCGCGTCTCTCATCGCGCGCACCCGGTTCAGGGCCTCCGTCTCCTTCTGCAGCGTGGGCCCCATTGTAGCGCCCCTGGCTGCCGCCAGGCGGTGGTATATTCAGTGGTATGAGAGTGAAGACATCGGTGACGATCGACGAGAAGGTCCTGCGAGCGATCGATCGCGTAGTGACCCGGGAGAAGAGCCGCTCGAGGATCATCGAGGATGCGGCCCGCGCCTACCTCACGCAGCGGGCGCGACTCGCGCGCGACTCGCGCGACCGGGAGATCATCGACCGTGCGGCGGACGGGCTCAACGCCGAGATGGAGGACGTGCTGTCGTATCAGGTCGACCTGTGAAGCGGGGCGACCTGTACCGCGTCCGCCACCCCGGCGCCGGAGATCCGAAGCGGTCGCGCGTGTTCGTGGTCGTCAGCCGACAGGCGCTCGTCGATTCCCGCTTCTCGACCGTCGTGTGCGCGCCGGTCTACTCGCGCCGAGATGGCCTCGCGACCCAGGTGGAAGTCGGGCCCGAGGACGGGCTCAAGCACGAGTCCAGCGTTCACTGCGACGCGCTGGTCAGCGTCCCGAAAACGCTCCTCAGCGACTTTGTCGGCTCCCTGGGCCCCGAGCGAACGCGCTTCCTGGACCAGGCTCTGCGCGTTGCGCTCGGCCTCGCCTGAACGCGAGCCGATTCAAGATCTGACCCCGGAGCGGCGCCGGCGCTCGAAGCGGCCTTCCTTCTCGACGTAGCCGATTGCCGTCAGGACCGTCGGGACCTCGTCGGGGCGGCAGCCGAGGATCGGTGCGAGGTCCACGCTGAAGAAGGCCTACACCGACGGGACGATCGCGGTCGACATGGACCCACTGTCTCTGCTGTGTCGGCTGGCCGCCAGCGTGCCCCCACCGCGCCTGCACACTATCCGCTACGCGGGGGTGCTGGCCGCGGCGAGTGCGTGGAGGTCGCGTCTCGCGCCGAAGCCGACCCCGGAGGACGCGACCCTTGCGACCCAACCCGATCCGCCAAGGCGCGCCGGCGGATACCGCCCGTGGGCGGAGCTTTTGGCGCGCACGTTCGCGGTGGACGTGCTCGCCTGTCTCACCTGCCAGGGGCGGATGAAGCTGCTCGGGCTGGTCAAAGACGCCGCGAGCATCGCCCGCACCCTCGCCGCGGCGGGGGAGGCGACCGAGGTTCCGCGTCGCTCGCCGGGGCGCGGTCCGCCGTATTGGAAGAGCCGCGTGTTGCGCCGGCAGGTGCTCGGTGAGGAGGACGCGGGCGGAGGGCGCAGGGGCGGGGCAGCCGAGGTGGCGTAGGGGGGCGACAGC
>CAZVOI010000443.1:0-4814 GCA_964628275.1 uncultured Acidobacteriota bacterium
GGTGGCGACGGTGGGTCGCGAGGCCGCCGAACGCGCGCTCGGACGGCTGGGCTCGAAGAAGGGCGATTCGGCCGTGCTGGCGATGGCCGTCGACAACCGTTCCGCCGGCCGCGTGCTCTCCGCTCTCTTCGGTCCGCTGCAAGCGGCTTCGCTCCAACAGAAGCGCTCGTTCCTCGAAGGCCAGCTCGGCAAAACGATCGGTTCGGCCAAGCTCGACCTGGTGGACGACCCGCTGCTCGCCAAGGGCTTCGGCTCGCGGCTCTTCGACGGCGAAGGTATCGCAGCGAAGCCGATGCCGATCTTCGAAGCCGGCGTCCTGAAGAACTACTACGTCGACACCTACTACGGCAAGAAGCTCGAAATGGCGCCGACCAGCGGCAGCTCATCGAACGTGATCATGAAGCCTGGTGACAAGTCGGCGGCTCAGCTACTCGCCGACATGAAAGAGGGGATCCTGGTAACCGGGTTCCTGGGCGGCAACTCGAACGGCACCACCGGCGACTATTCCTTTGGCGTGCAGGGCTTCCGGGTACGCGCCGGCCAGATCGCCGAGCCGGTCGCCGAGATGAACATCTCGGGAAACCTGGGCGACCTGATGAAGCGCCTGGTCGCGGTCGGCAACGATCCCTATCCCTACTCGACGCTGCGCGTGCCGACGCTCGTCTTTGACGGCGTCCAGTTCGCCGGAAACTAGGCGAATCGCTTCGGACCGTTTTCGCGGCCATCGTAAATTGGTCCGGACCGTTTTACGACAGGCCCTCAAAAAGTCCGACGATCAATCGCCCATTTTCAGCACGATCTTCCCGATGTGCTGGCTGGATTCCATCCGGCGGTGCGCTTCGGCCGCCTCGGCCAGCGGATACGTCGAGTCGATCACAGGGAGCCAGCGGCCGGCAGCGAGCAGCGGCCATACTTTCTCGCGCAGGGTGCTGGCGATCGCTCCCTTCTCCTCGACCGAGCGCGGCCGGAGGTGCGAGTCGGTGATCCAGAGCCGCTTCTGCAGGATCGGCGCGAAGTTCAACTCGGCCTTCACGCCGCGCAGGAACGCGATCAGCACCAGGCGGCCCTCGACGGCCAGGCATTCGATGTTGCGCGGAATGTAGTCGCCGCCCACCATGTCCAGGATCACGTCCACGCCGCGGCCCCCCGTCAACTCCTTCACGATCGGGACGAAGTCCTCGCCGCGGTAGTCGATCCCGCGCTCGGCTCCCAGCCGTTCGCAGGCGCGTGCTTTCTCACCGGTCCCGGCCGTGGCGAAGACGCGTGCGCCGAAGGCCACGCCGAGCTGAATAGCCGTGGTGCCGATGCCGCTGGTTCCGCCGTGCACCAGCAGCGTCTCACCGGAACGCAGCCGGCCGCGCTCGAAGACGTTGGTCCAGACGGTGAAATAGGTCTCAGGCACCGCGGCCGCCTGGGCGAGCGTGAGGCATTGCGGGATCGGCAGGCACTGCGGCACGGGTGCCGCGCAGTACTCGGCGTAGCCCCCACCCGCCACCAGGGCACACACGGGGTCGCCGAGTCGGAACCCCGTGACGTCCCCGCCCAGCACGACGATTTCGCCGGCGATCTCCAGGCCTGGGATGTCGGTCACGCCCGGCGGCTGGGGATACTTGCCCTGGCGTTGCAGGATGTCGGGCCGGTTGACGCCGGCCGCCGCGACCTTCACGAGGACTTCGCCCGGCCCCGGCGTCGGAACCGGTCGTTCAGCGACACGCAGCGCTTCCGGGCCGCCCGGCGTGGCGATTTCTATGACCCGCATCGTGGTGGGGAGGGGCATCCCGAAAGATCTTAGGGCACCCGAGGCTTGACACGTGGCCCGAATCTTGTAAACTCGGCCGGTTGTCTCGTTTGGAAGGGGTCTGTCCGCGATCCTTTTCCCATGGGATGTTGGAGGATAAGCAGAAGTGCCCACGGTCAGCCAGCTCGTCCGGGTCGGTCGCGCCAAGCTTCGTTCGAAGACCGACAGCCCGGCTCTTCAAGGTTCGCCGCAGAAACGCGGCGTGTGCGTGCGCGTCTTCACCTCCACTCCCAAGAAACCGAACTCGGCGCTCCGGAAGGTGGCTCGCGTCCGTTTGACGAACGGCATCGAGGTCACCGCGTACATCCCCGGAGTCGGACACAACCTGCAGGAGCACTCGATCGTGCTCATTCGCGGGGGCCGAGTGAAGGACCTGCCGGGCGTCCGCTACCACATCATCCGTGGCACGCTGGACGCTGTCGGGGTCCAAGGACGCAAGCGGAGCCGAAGCAAGTACGGCGCGAAGCGCCCGAAGGCCTAGGAGGGTTCGAGCACATTTCCGGCGGGTTCGCCGGAAGACATGTTTGGGGAGATCGGGCCTCCCGTCGTCGTGACGGAGGGTCCAGATCCTCGAGACTGGGGCGGTCGGAGAGCCCAGACGACGTTGTCGGCGCTGCAGTCAGCAGTAGCGGCAGCCGGCGCGCCGTCTGTTGTTTTTTTTGAGGGATTCGAAGAGGACATATGCCACGTCGCGGCCTGATCGCTCGCCGGGAAGTCGGTCCTGACCCCCTTTACAACAGCGCCCTCGTCACCAAGTTCATCAACTGCATGATGTACGGTGGCAAGCGCGCCACTTCGCAGCACATCATGTACGGCGCTTTCAACGTGGTGCAGGGCAAGACGCAGGAAGACCCGCTGAAGGTCTTCAAGCGCGCCGTGGACAACGTGAAGCCGACGCTCGAGGTCAAGAGCCGCCGAGTCGGCGGTTCGAACTACCAGGTTCCGGTCGAGGTCAACCCCAACCGGCGCACGTCATTGGCGCTGCGCTGGATGATCGGCTTTGCGCGCAAACGCACCGAGCGCGGCATGGTCCAGAAGCTCGCCGCTGAGATCCTCGACGCCGCCAACTCGCGCGGCGGCGCCGTGAAGAAGAAGGAAGACACCCACAAGATGGCCGAAGCCAACAAGGCCTTCGCCCACTATCGCTGGTAAGCGGACCCAAGGATCAGCCAGTGCCCAGGCAGACTCCGCTCGAGCGGACGCGCAACATCGGAATCGCGGCGCACATCGACGCCGGCAAGACCACGACGACCGAGCGGATCCTCTATTACACCGGCGTCAACTACAAGATCGGCGAAGTCCACGACGGCACCGCCACGATGGACTGGATGGAGCAGGAGCAGGAGCGCGGCATCACGATCACGTCGGCCGCGACGACCTGTTTCTGGAAAGACCATCGCATCAACATCATCGACACGCCCGGCCACGTTGACTTCACGGCCGAAGTGGAGAGATCGCTGCGCGTGCTCGTCGGCGCGATCGCCGTGTTCGACGCGGTCGCCGGAGTGCAGCCGCAGTCCGAGACGGTGTGGCGTCAAGCCGACAAGTACAGCGTCCCGCGGATTGCCTTCATCAACAAGATGGACCGGGTCGGCGCCAATTTCCTGCACTCGATCGAAACCATGCACGCGCGGCTGAACGCCAAAGGCGCGGTCGCGATCCAGCTTCCGCTCGGGCAGGAAGAGCACCACGCGGGCGTGATCGACCTGGTCGAGATGAAGGCGGTCCGCTACACGGAAGAGACGCTCGGCGCCAAGTTCGAGGTCGTCGAGATCCCGGAAGAGCTGAAGGAAGCGGCCGCGAAGCAGCGCGAGTTCATGATCGAGAAGGTCGCCGAGGCGGCGCACGCGGCCGGCGACGACGTCCTCTTCGAGAAGTTCGTCGCGGGCGAGACGCCGACGGTCGCGGAGATCAAGGCCGCGATTCGCAAGGGCACCATCGCTCTGACGCTGTTCCCGGTCATCTGCGGCTCGGCCTTCAAGAACAAGGGCGTCCAGCCGATGCTGGATGCGGTCGTGGACTACCTGCCCTCGCCGCTCGACATCCCGGTCACGATGGCCACCGACCTGAAGGGCCAACCAATCGAGCGCCCGGCCAAGGACGACGTGCCGTTCAGCGCGCTCGTCTTCAAGATCATGACCGACTCGTTCGTCGGCCAGCTCTCCTTCCTGCGCGTGTACTCCGGGTGCATGAAGACCGGCGACAGCGTGCTGAACTCGACCAAGGGCACGCGCGAACGCATCGGACGTCTCTTGAAGATGCATGCCAACAAGCGCGAAGAGATCAAAGAGGTCTACGCCGGCGACATCGCCGCCGCGGTGGGCCTCAAGAACGTGACCACCGGCGACACGATTTGCGACTCGGGGACGCCGGTGGTTCTCGAATCGATCACCTTCCCGGCGCCGGTCATCGCACTCGCCGTCGAGCCGAAGACGAAGAGCGATCAGGAGAAGCTCGGCCAGGGTCTCGCCAAGCTGATGCAGGAAGACCCGACCTTCCACGTCGAGACCGACCAGGACACCGGCCAGACCAAGATCTCGGGCATGGGTGAGCTGCACCTCGAGATCATCGTGGACCGCTTGAAGCGCGAGTTCAGCGTCGCGGCCAACGTCGGCAAGCCGCAGGTCGCGTACAAGGAGACGATCCGAAAGGCCGCCAAGGGCGTTGGCCGCCACATCAAGCAGTCGGGCGGCCACGGCCAATACGGAGTCTGCAGCATCGAGATCGAGCCGGCTCCGGGCGAAGGCTTCGTGTTCGAGAACGACATCTCGGGCGGCACGATCCCGAAGGAATTCATCAAGCCGATCGAGGCGGGCATCCGGGAGGCCCTCCAGCGCGGCATCCTGGCGGGCTACCCCGTGGTCGACTTGAAGGCCCGCCTGTTCGACGGCAGCTACCACGACGTCGATTCGTCGGAAATGGCTTTCAAGATCGCGGGCTCTCTGGCCTTCCAGGACGCCGCCAAGAAGGCCCACGCCGTGCTGCTCGAGCCGATCATGAAGGTGGAGGTCGTGAC
>CAZVOI010000444.1:0-2312 GCA_964628275.1 uncultured Acidobacteriota bacterium
GCGGCCGAGCGCGGCGGATTGCTGGCGCGGCGCACGCGCCTGGAAGCCCAGCTCGCGCGGATCGGTCAACCCACCGACGGCGCCGCCGCGCCGCCGCCCGCGCTCACCCTGGGCGCTCGCAAGCAAGTGGAGGCCGCCATCGACGACGTGGACCGCCAACTCCGCCTGGTCAGCCAGCCTGGCGTCGAGGTGGCTTCGGGGATTGAGCCGGTGCGGGCCGAAGCCGCGCTCTCGGTCCTGAACAAGCCGTGCCGGATGTGCCATGTGGCGGACGCTGCCGGTGGCTTCGTTCGGGTCAGGGTCGCGCGGCGCGTGCTCGGCCGCGCCGAGTTCGCCCACGCGCCGCATCTCTCGTACGCCGACTGCGCGAGCTGCCATCCGAAGCTGCCGCTCAGCGTCGATGCCGACGACCTCCACCTCCAGGGAATCGCCGCCTGCCGGGGCTGTCACGGGGCTCCCGGCGTCAGCGACGACTGCCAGCAGTGCCACCGCTACCATCCGAGGGCTGCCTGGTGAAGGCGCGCCTGCTGTGCCGGCTGCGCCCCGGCGAGACGCGCAGCTTTTCTCTGTTGGACGGCGAGTCCTTGATCGGCCGGGACGACGGGCTCGCCGTCTCACTGGTCCACGAAGACGTATCCCGCCGCCACGCTCGCATCCTCTGGGACGGCAAGAGCCACTGGCTCGAGGATCTGGGGAGCACCAACGGCACCTTCTTGAACGGCCGGCGCGTCACCCGGGAGAAGCTCCGCCATCTGAGCGTGCTGTCGCTGGGGAAGGCGCCCGAGCTCGTCTTCGTGGTCGGCAGCCAGGCGACACAGACGCTGACGCGCACCGGCATCCTGCACGCGTTCCTGGTACGCGCCGACGCCGACGCCCTGCCTTACGAGATCGCGGTGGGCGACGCCACGATCGGACGTTCCGCCGCCTGTAACGTCATCTGCGAGAGCACCAAGGTCTCGAAAGTCCACGCGCGCCTCACGCGCACGGCCGAGCGACTGCTGGTTCGCGACCTGGGCTCGGCCAACGGGACCTTCGTGAACGGGGCGCGTGTGCCCGAGGCGCTGCTGGTGGACGGCGACCTCTTGTCGGTGGCGGGGGACGAGTTCCGCGTCTCGTTGGCACTGGGCGCGGTCACGTCGCTCACCACGATCGGAATCGACGCCGCCGAGGTGAAGCGCGCCGCGGGCGCGGAACGCGCGCAAACGGCGCCGCGATTCTCCACCGACTGGAAGGTCCGCGTGGAAGGCGCGCGCGATGAGGTCCAGGTGCCGGCCGAGGACACTCTTCGTGGTTCGCCCGCCCCGCCCAATCCGGCCCCGGCCGAAGAGGCGGCGTTGCAGGCGCTTGGCCGGATCGAAGTACGGCTCGCTGGCGACGGCGTGCAGGCGGTCGTTGCGGGTGGGGGGACGTATCTAGTCGGTCGCGCGGCGGCGGCCGCCGTCCGTATCGACAACGCCTCCGTCGAAGCCGAGCACGCGCGGATCATCATCAGCGACGCGCTCGGCACCGCGTTCGTTCAGGCGGAATCCGGCCCCACCTTCAAGAACGACCAGCCCGTCGAGAAACCCGAGCCGCTCCTGGATGGGGACGAGCTGCGCTTCGGAGAAGTGCGGCTCACGGTCTCGCTGCGGCGGGTGTAGAGCACGTTTCTTCGCGCGGTGTGGATGCTGAAGGATCATCAGAAGGCGGCTACGGCGCTGAAGAATGCCTTACCAGTTGTAGCGGAGCTTCAGGTAGGCGACCTTGGCGGTGTAGTCGCCGAAGTTGCCGACGATGAAGAAGCCGCCGGGCACGTAGGGCGAGAGGCCGGTTCGTGTCGAGTCAACCAGCTCGAAATCCTCGAACAGGCCGCCGGCCGCGACCGACCAGCGCGACTTCAGCTTGTACACGAACTCGATCGAGAGGCTGCGCATGCGGGTGTCGTCGAAGCCGGCGATGTCCTGCGCCCCGCCCGGAGCCTCCAGGTCGTTATTGCCGTCGACCTTCTGGTAGCTGGCGCTGAGCGTGAGGTCGGCGCGCTCTTTCACCAGGTTGAGCGTGCCCCCGAGGCCGAAGGTGTCGGCCTTGTCGGTTATCTTCGACGTCCAGAGCGACGCCGCCGAGGGCGCTCCGGTCGGCCCGCGCTGCGCGCCGCGGGCATCCGAGCCCAGATTCTCGCGGGTCGCGTAGCCGAAGAGATTCACCCGCTCGGCGGGGGAGTAGTCGGCCTCGGCCGAAAGCGTCTCGGTGCTGGCGTACTGGAGACCGTACTGCGTGGCGTAGTAGTCCTGGGTGCCTTTCATGTAGGAGAGCATTACGCTGGCGGAACCTGG
>CAZVOI010000445.1:0-27924 GCA_964628275.1 uncultured Acidobacteriota bacterium
TCGCTCGCGGCGAGGTGATCGAGGACTATCCCGAAGACCTTCGAGGTCGCAGCTGCTTGCTCCTGGCGGTTCCCGAAGGGCGCGCAGTGCACGTGGTATGCTCGCCAAAGCGTGACTATTTGGCCGTGATCACGGCCTATCTTCCGGACCCGGCGCACTGGTCGTCGGACTACCGTGAGAGGAAGTCCTGATGGAATGCCTTCACTGCAAGGGCCGCTTGGTGAAGGGAACGGTTCCGTTCAGCGTTGATCGCGTTGGCTACCACCTGCATTGGGACGCCGTCCCCGCCTGGGTCTGCACGCAATGTGGCGAGCCGCTATTCGAGGGCCGCGAGGTCGACGTAATCCAACACGCGATCAAGGCACTCGATCGCGAGAACGAAAAACTCCTCGCCGCTCGCTAGCCCGGCGATCCGCCCTAAATCCCGAGCTTCTGGCGGAAATAGGCGAGCGTGACAGCGAGGCCTTCGTCGAGCGGCACGCGCGGCTCCCAGCCCAAGAGCGTGCGCGCGCGGGTGATGTCGGGCTGGCGCACCTTGGGATCGTCGACGGGCAGCGGCTTGGTGACGATGCGGCTCTTCGAACCGACCAGCGCGACGATCCGTTCGGCGAGGGCCTTGATCGAGAGCTCGTGGGGGTTGCCGATGTTCACCGGATCGACGAGGTCCGACAGCATCAAACGGACGATCCCGTCGACCAGGTCCGACACGTAGCACAGCGACCGCGTCTGGGAGCCGTCGCCGAAGACTGTGACGTCTTCGTTCTTGAGCGCCTGGCTCAGGAAGGCGGGGATCGCGCGGCCGTCCTCGACGCGCATCCGCGGGCCGTAGGTGTTGAAGATCCGCACGATCCGCGTCTCGACGCCGTGCACCCGGTGATACGCCATCGTCATCGCTTCCGAGAAGCGTTTGGCTTCGTCGTAGACGCCGCGCGGGCCGACCGGGTTCACGTTGCCCCAGTAGTCTTCCTTCTGCGGATGCACCAGCGGGTCGCCGTAGACCTCGGAGGTCGATGCGATCAGGAAGCGCGCTTTCTTGGCCTTGGCCAGGCCGAGCGCGTTGTGCGTGCCTAGGCTGCCGACCTTCAGCGTTTGGATCGGCACGCGCAGGTAGTCGATCGGCGAGGCGGGGCTCGCGAAGTGGAAGATGTAGTCGAGCGGGCCCGGGAGGTTGATGAAGTTGGTGACGTCGTGGCGGATCAGCACGAAGTCGCGGCCGGCGAGGTGCGCGATGTTGGAGGCGTCACCCGTGATCAGGTTGTCCATCCCGACGACCGAGTGGCCCTTGTCGAGCAGGTATTCGGAGAGGTGCGAGCCGAGGAAACCCGCGGCGCCGGTGACCAGGGTACGCGGCGGACTAGTAGGCATGTTTCTGGCCGAATCCTCGGAACAGCGTCAGGATCAAGATCTTCACGTCGAGCAGCAAAGACCAGTTCTCGATGTAGTAGAGGTCGTACTCGATGCGCTTCTCGATCGAGGTGTTGCCGCGCCAGCCGTTCACCTGCGCCCAGCCGGTGATGCCGCTCTTCACCCGGTGGCGCAGCATGTACTGTGGGATGCGCTCGCGGAACTGCTGCACGAAGGGCGGCCGCTCGGGGCGAGGGCCGACCAGGCTCATGTCGCCCAGCACCACGTTCAGGAGCTGCGGGAACTCGTCCAGGTTGAAGCGGCGCAGCAGAACGCCGATCGGCGTACGGCGCGGGTCTTCGGCGGTGGCCCAGACCGGGCCGCTGTCCTTCTCCGCCTCCTCGACCATGGTGCGGAACTTGTAGATCTGGAACGTCTTGCCATCCAGGGTCATGCGTTCCTGGCGCAGGATTACGGGCCCCTTGCCGCCCTTCCAGCGGATCAAGAAGGCGACCAGGGGAAACAGCGACAGGCTGAGCCCCAGCAGGATCAGCGAGCCGAGCACGACGTCCATCGCGCGCTTGGCCATGCTGCTCCAGCCGCGCAGCGGAACCTCGTTGAGGCTCACGATCGGGATGCCGTCGAGGTCTTCGAGCTCGGCGCGAATCGCCGCGTACTGGACGAGGTCCGGCACCACCTTGAGGTCGATGCACTCGTTGCTGGCGCGTTGGATCAGCCCCGGTAGCTTGGCGTGCTCGTCGAGCGGAAGTGCTACGTACAGCTCGTCGACGCGCTCGCTAACCGCGAGCTCCAGGAAGCGGTCGAGCGGTCCCAGTACCGGCAGGTCGCCGATCGCCGGGCGTTGCTCTTTGTCGTCGACGAAGCCGACGACGCGATACCCGAGCTCGGAGTGCGTGCGCAGGGCTTGGGCGACGGTCTGGCCCAGCTCGCCCGCGCCCGCGACCAGAACGCGCCGCACGTTCTGGCCGCTGGCCCACATCCGATGCAGGTAGCGTCGCAGCGCCCCGCGGGTCAGGAAGATCACCGCCACGTCGGCGAAGATGAAGATACCGAAGACGCCCTGGCTGTACTCCCAAAGCGGCGCGACCTCCGGTTGGTAGCGGTAGTAGACGCGCACGTACAGCGTAGCGGCCAGCAGCAGGCCGGTCGCGATCAGCACGCTGAACAGGATCGCGAAGAACTCGTCGATGCGGCTGCGACCGCGGCGCAGTCGATACAGCCCGTGGAAATACATCACCGCGGGCCACAACAGCACGATCACCGGCGCGAGCAGCAGGTAGCGGGAAACCTCCGGCACGCCCTTCGTCACCGGCAGCACATCCGCGACCAAGCCGGAATGGAAACGGAGCGCGTAAGCGAGCAGCCAGGCCGCGATCGTCCCGAGGACGTCCAAGACCACGTACGCCGTGACGATGCGGTTGGCCTGGAACTTCAACATAGGCCCGGCGCGTGTGAGGAAACGAACGCCCGAATCCGGTCGACGAACGCCGAGAGGCGAAACTCCTGGGCTCGTGCGCGCAGCGTATCTCTATTGAAACTCAGCGCTTGCAGGGAGTCAACGGCCGCGCGCAAAGCGATCGCGGTCGACTCTCGGAAGACGACGCCGCTGACGCCGTCGATCACCGTTTCCGTCCCGCCGCCTTCGCCGAAGACGATCGCGGGCCGGCCGCACGCCATCGCCTCGACCGGAACGATGCCGAAGTCTTCGACCGAGGCCATCAAGACCACGCGACACTCTCGGTAGAGATCGCGTAGCGCGGCAGCGTCGACGCTGCCGAGAAACTCGGCCTCCGGCGGAGCGGCTCGCTGCAATCGTCCGCGCTCGGGCCCCGAGCCGACGATCTTCAGCCGTCGTCCCGTACCGCGGTACGCCTCCAGGATCAGGCCGATGCGCTTGTAGGGCGCGAGCGCCGAAACGACCAGGTCGAAGTCGCCTGGTGGCGTGTCTCCGGGCGTGAAGAACTCGGTATCCACCGGTGGCGGAATCACCGCCGCCTCGCGGCCGTAGTAGCGCGCGATCCGGCGCGCCACGAACGCGCTGTTGGCGGCGAATGCGGTGACGCTGGCGGCCGTCGCGACGTCCCAGGCCCGCAGGCCCTCGGCGATGCCCGCGATCAGCGGCCGCGCCGGCCACGACAGGCCGCCGAAATAGTCGTCGTAGCGATCCCAGACGTAGCGCATCGGCGTGTGGCAGTAGCACAGGTGAACGGCGCCCTGCGGGACGCGCACGCCTTTGGCGGCGCAGTGCGAGCTGGACAGGATCAGGTCGAAGCCGCGCAGGTCGAGCCTGCCGATCGCGGCGGGGAAGAGCGGCAGGTAGCTGCGGTACGCCCGTGCCACGCCGGGCAGATGCTGGACGAAGCTGGTGCGGATCGGGTGGCTCTCGATCTCGGGGGCCACGCTGCCCTTCACGTGGAGCAGCGTGAAGATCGGCGCGTCCGGGTAGAGCCGCGCCAGCTCCAGCAGCACCTTCTCGCCGCCACGCATGCCGGTGAGCCAGTCGTGGACGAGCGCGACTTTCAAGCGTGCTTCAGGCTCAGTGCGTCTGCTGTACGACCGCCGCCGAGGCGAGCGTGACCCCGAGAACGCGCTGGTAGCCGGCGTGGATCGCGCGCACCGAGCGCTCCCAACTGAAGGTCGCGGCCCGGGCCCGGCCGCGCGTGCGCAGGTCCTCGGCCAGAGCCGAGTCGTCGAGAACCCGGGTGATTCCGTCGGCGATCGCTTCTTCGCTGTACGGGTCGACCAGGAGCGCGGCGTCGCCGACGACCTCGGGCAACGACGAGAGCCGCGACGTCACGACCGGAGTGCCGCAAGCCATCGCCTCGAGCGGCGGCAGACCGAAGCCCTCGTACAGGGACGGAAACGCGAACACCGAGGCCATCCGATACAGGGCTGCCAGGGTTCGCTCCGGGACGAAGCCGAAGAACCTCGTGTCGCCGCGAACGCCCGCCTCTTCCATGCCTCGGCGCAGTGAGCCGAAACGCGCGATGTCTTCGCCGATCAGGAACAGCTTCACGTCCTCGTGGTGAGCCTGCTTCTTCAGCAGACCGAAGGCGGCGATCAGCCGCTCGACGTTCTTGTGCGGCTTGATGTTCCCGGCGTACAGCACGAAGCGCCCGTGGATCTGATAGCGCTCGCGGACGCGCTGCATCTCCTCCTCGCTGGGAGCTTCGAGGATCGCCGCGTCGATCGCGTTCGGAACCACCTCGATCCGCTCCGCGACCGCGTCGGGATAGAAGCGCAGGATGTCGGCGCGCGAGGCCTCGGAGACCGTGAATACCAGCTGGCTCTTGAGCACGGCCTGGCCCAGCATGAAGCGGGCGTAGCTGAGCGCCATCCGGTTCGGCAAGTACTGCGGGAACAACAGGTGGATGCAGTCGTGGACCGTGGTCACGACGCGCGTGGAACAGAACAGCGGCCGCACGTAGTGAGGCGAATGCAGCAGGTCGATACCGTAGCGCTTCACCTTGAGCGGGATCGTGACGTGCTCGGAAAACCCATAGCCGGTCGAATCGTCGACGATCGGCACGAAGTTCTGCGCCAGGTCGCGCAAGGTGGCCTCGTCGCCGGCCTCGCAAAACAGGAAGTAGGTCGTCTCGTGATCGAGCCGCGCCAGATGCCGGACCAGGTTGCGGACGTACGTGCCGATGCCGTAGTCACGCCACTTTCGCACGTCGATCGCGATCTTCATCCCGCCCGGGGCACCGTACCACGCGGTCCCGATTCGGACCAAAGAGAAAGAGCCGAAAACGGCGTCGCGACAGGCCCGTCCGTCGTTACCAGACGCCTGGAACGAGCATGGGGTGGCGCAATCTGCGATAGATGCCCTGGGTGACGAGCTTGTGCTTTTCCCGCACCTCGAGCGTGATGGACCAGTTGGTACCCAGATCCGCGTGCGACCTCGCGAAGAGCCACAATCCCATGGCGAGGCACACGACGCCCGCCAAGAGCGGCAGAAGGTGAAGCGAGTAGTCCGCGAACGCGAAGACAGGAGCCGCGACCCAGACGAGCGGCACGAAGAAGGCCAGCCAGGCGAGCGTCAAGAGGACGATCTCCAAGGCACCCCTGCCGCTCCTTACCACCTTCACCCCGCGGCTCCGCTGCCCATGCGGAGCCCGGATGACCACCATCACGATGCTGCTGGCCAGGATGATCGCCTTCCCGAACCAGGGACTCATGCGACTGCTTTCCTCCCACCCAAGTTGTCCGCCGGAGCCCCCGGATCAGCGGCTCAGCGCAAGAGCCTGGACCTTGGCGCGAGCCTCATCCGCTGTCGCCCCGTACGACATTGCGCCCGGGATCTCGAGGACTTCGGCAATCCACCGACCGTCATCCTCTCGCTCCGTCTCGGCCTGGAATTTCATACCGCCCTGTTCGAGGTGATTCTACAGGACGCGTCTCGTCGTCGCGTCTGGATGAACACGCCTTCGGCTCAGCCGGTGACGGCCTGCCGACGTTCCCGCTTGCTAGCCGGCGCGCACGGCGAGAAGGAAGCGCAGGGCGAGTGTCTCGAGCGGGCGGCGATGCTTTGCGTAGTAGCGGACGTGGGAGCGTTGGTACTCGAGCCGGGCGCGATCCGAGACTTGGGCCATGCTCCTCCCGAGGGCGTGCACGACGACGGCTTCGGGGCGGAAGGCCACGCGGCCGCCCGCTCGTTTCACGCGAACGCACAGGTCCACGTCCTCTTCGTAGAGGAAGAAGCCCTCGTCGAAGAACCCGACGCCCTCGAGGATGTCGCGGCGTGCGAGGAAGCAGGCACCCGAGACCCAATCGGGCTCGGATGGCCGCGAGCAGAGCTGGGCGGCCTGGGCGAGGGCCTGCGGATCGCGCCGCTTCACGCCGAGCACCAGCCGTCGCTGGCGCCATTCGCTGGCCAGCGAGAGCGCGGGACCGAAGGAGACCTGGGGCGTGCCGTCTTCGTTTAGCGTCCTGGGGCCGACGATCGCGACCTGGCGATGGTCGTCCAGGAAGTGGGCCAGCGTGTCGAGAGCACCGGGGTTCAGCGCGGCGTCGGGATTGAGGAGCAGCGCGTAAGCGCCCTTGGCCTCGCGTAGCCCGCGGTTGGCGGCGCCCGCGAAGCCGACGTTGGCCGCGTTCTCGATTACGCGCGCTTCGGGATGGGACTGCCGGATCAGCTCGACCGACCCATCTCCGCTCGCGTTGTCGAGCACGATCGTCTCCAGCAGCCGGTCACCGGAGTCTCGCAGCGACGCCAGACAGCGGGGCAGGTCCTCGCGCGAGAGGTACGAGACGACGATCGCGGTGACGTCCCTCGTCACGCGGCGCGCTCCAGCGCGGCCCGGGTCAGGTCGGCGGTGCGGCGCCACGCGAAGCGCTGGGCCAGCGCCCGGCCACGGCCGACCAGGTCCCGGCGCAGCGACTCCTCCCCGAGCACACGCACGATGCCGTCGCCGATGCTCGCGGGCGAGCGCGGCTCGACGGCGAGCGCCGCCTCGGTGAACAGCTCCGACAGCGAGGGCCGGTCGGCGATCACCAGCGGGACGCCGCGCGACAGCGCTTCGAGGGCCGGCAAGCCGAAGCCCTCGTACTCGGAGAGCGAGACCGCCACGTCGGCGGCGGCGTAGAGATCGGCGAGCTCGGCCTCGTCGGCGAAGCCGGAGAAGCGGATGGAGCCCCGCAGGCCCAGCAGCTCGGCGTCTTCTCGATAGTCACGGAACGGGTGGGAGCGGTTCTCGCCGACGATTTCCAGGCGAGCGGTGGGGAAGCGCTGGCGCACGCGAGCGAAGCCGCGCAGCAGCTCAGGTGCGCAGCGGCGCTGGAACAGGCTTCCGACGCTGAGCACCAGCGGGCCGGTCGCGCCGACGCGCGCGCGCGCCTCCCGGCGTGGCGGGCTCGGGGCCAGGTCGTCATCGGCCCCGAGCGGCACGAACGAGACGCGTCCGGCGGCCTCCGGAAAGCGCGCGGCGATTTCGTTTCGCGTGAAGTTGGAGCAGGCCAGGATCTCCGCCGAGGCGCGGACGCTGGCGCTGACCAGGAGCCGCCTGCGAAAGCCGTCCAGCGCCGCAAACTCCTGCGGCCGGGCGAAGAAGGAGAGGTCGTGAATCGCGGTGACCCGCGGCACTCGCAGCGCCAGTGGGCAGACATAAGCGGGCGAGAAGAAGACGTCGAGCCGATCGCCCCGCGCGGCGCGCGGGAGCGTTCGCTGCTGCCACAGCAGGCCGCGCCCGCTGCCGTCCCCGAGCGCGCGGATCTCGACTCCCGGGGTCGCGGGAACGGCTTGCTGCGGCGCCGGGCCGTTGAAGTACACGACCAGGGAATCCTGGGGCTCGGCGCTCCACAGCCGGAGCAGGTTCCGCAGGTAGCGCCCGGTTCCCGTCGGACGGCCTTGAAGCTCGCGGCCGTCGATGCCGATTCTCAAGCGCCCGAGACGCGCCGGTAGAACTGGAGCGTCTGGCGCGCGCTCTCGTCCCAATCGAAGCGGCGGCTCTGTTCGAGGCCTGCCTGACGCTGGCGTTCGGCGAGCGCCGGGTCGTCGAGGAGGCGCTCGATGCCCGCGGCGATCGACTTGGTGTCGAGCGGGTTCACCAGCGTGGCGGCGGCGCCGGCGACTTCCTCGAGGCCCGATCCGCGCGAGCACACGACCGGCAGCCCGGCCGCCATCGCTTCCGCGACGGGCAGGCCGAAGCCCTCTTCGAGAGAGGGGAGGACCAGAGCGACCGATGCCGCCATCAGCGCGCGGATCTCTCGCGTCTCCAGATAGCCGGTGGCGCGAATCTGCGGACCCACGTCGGCGCCCCCCTGCGCCCAATACGAGCCGGGGCCGACCAGCACCAGCGGCGGCGTGCGCGGGCGCCGGCGGCAGAGGCCCATGTAGGCCATCGCCAGGTTCACGAGGTTCTTGCGCTTCTCTTCGCTGCCGACATAGAGAAGACCGCCGCGCGGCAGGCTGTGCCGCGCCAGCACGGCCGCAACATCTTCGGCTGAAACCGGCAGCCGGTACGCGGGGTCGACTCCGTTGGGGACGATTGCGATCTTCTGCGCCGGGACCTCCAGTAACAGCCGCGCTTCCGAGGCGGTGTGCTCGGAGACGCACAGGATGCCGTCGGCCCGCTTCACGTGTTCGCGCACCAGCGGGGCGTAGTCGCGACGGATCTCGGCATCGGTCATCTCGGGGTGCTTCAGGAAGAAGAGGTCGTGGAGCGTGACGATGTGCCGCGCGCGTTTGCCCGGAACGATCAGCGGGTGGGGAGAGTGGACGAGGTCCAGAGGCGCTCGGACGAAGTGGTCGAGCGCGGGCCAGCCCAGCCGGTTCCAGGAATAGTTGAGCGCTTGAACCGGGAGCGGCAGATCCACCAGCGTCACGTTCTTCGGCCAGTCGCGCTGCGGATATCGCTCGCGCAGCGAGGCCGAGAAGAAATAGAAGCGATCTTCCGGGGCTAGCGCCGGCAGCCGGTTCGCGAGCGCGAGCACGTACGATCCCACGCCGGTGGGCTTCGACAGCGACGGCCGGAGATCGAGGCCGATGTTCATCGCCGGACGAATGATAACAAGCCGGCCGTGTGAGACCGGACACGCTTCGGGTTTTCCGCGGGCATCGGCGATAATCACGCACCCGAGTGGAGGCCTTCTGAAGATCGGCGTGATCGGGACGGGCTATGTCGGCCTGGTGGTCGGAGCGTGCCTCGCCGAGAACGGCAACAGCGTGGTGTGCGTCGACAACGACGCCGCCAAGGTGGACGCGCTCCGGCGCGGGCTGATCCCGATCTACGAGCCTGGCCTCGAGGAGATGATCCCCAGGAACGTCACCGAAGAGCGGCTCTCGTTCACGACCGACATCCAGGGCGCCGTCGAGAAGAGCGACATCCTGTTCATCGCCGTGGGCACGCCCCAGGACGAAGACGGCTCGGCAGATCTCTCCTACGTGCTGGCGGTGGCCGAATCGATCGGCCGCGCGATGAATCGCTTCAAGGTCGTGATCAACAAGTCGACCGTGCCCGTGGGCACCGCGGCCAAGGTGAAGCAGGCCATCGGCCGGCTGACCCGGCAGCCATTCGCGGTGGTGTCGAACCCGGAGTTCCTGAAGGAGGGCACCGCGGTCGAGGACTTCCTGAAACCCGACCGGGTGGTGATCGGCACCGACGACCCGAAGGTCGAGCTGATCATGCGCGAGCTGTACGAGCCCTTCGTGCGCACCGGCAACCCGGTGCTGGTCATGGACCCGGCCTCGGCCGAGCTCACCAAGTACGCGGCCAACGCGATGCTGGCCACGCGCATCTCGTTCATGAACGAGGTCGCCAACCTGTGCGACAAGGTCGGCGCCGACGTGCGCCAGGTGCGGCTGGGGATGGGCAGCGACTCGCGGATCGGGTCGTCGTTCCTGTTCCCCGGCCTCGGCTACGGCGGCTCCTGCTTTCCGAAGGACGTGAAGGCGCTCACCCGGACCGCCAAGGACTTCGGCGTAGCGATGAAGGTGGTGGATGCCGTCGACCGCGCGAACGACGACCAGAAGACGATCCTGGTTCCGCGCATCGCCGCGCATCTAGGCGGCCTCGAGGGGAAGCTGATCGCGCTCTGGGGCCTGGCCTTCAAACCGCGCACCGACGACATGCGCGAGGCGCCCGCGCTCGCGATCATCGACACGCTGCTGGCGGCAGGCGCCAGCGTCAAGGCCTACGACCCCAAGTCCGGTGAGGTGGCGAAGCGGCTGCTGGCCGGCAAGGTCACGTTGTGTGCGCGCGCGTACGAGGCGGTGGAGGGCGCGGATGCGCTGGTGCTGGTGACTGAGTGGAACGAGTTTCGTGAGCCCGACTTCGAGCGCATCAAGTCGCTGATGCGACGGCCCGCGCTGTTCGACGGACGCAACATCTGGAGCCCGCAGGGCTTGAAGGAGATGGGCTTCCACTACGAGGGGATCGGCCGGCGTTGAGGGTTCTGGTTACCGGGGGCGCGGGCTACATCGGCAGCCACGCGGTCAGGGACCTGCTCGACGCCGGGCACGCCGTCACCATCCTCGACGACCTCTCGATGGGCCACGAGCAGGCGCTCGCCAAAGAGGCGCGCTTCGTGAGCGGGGACCTGGGCGATCCGGCGACTTTGCGGCGAGGTCTCGAGGGAGCGGAAGCGGTGATGCACTTCGCCGCGCTCGCCTACGTGGGCGTTTCGGTGCGTGACCCGGCCGCCTACTACCGCACGAATGTCGTGAAAGCCCTCCTCCTGCTATGGGCGATGATCGAGGCGGGCGTGAAACGGCTGATCTTTTCCTCGACCTGCGCCACCTACGGCAATCCGGTTCGCGTGCCGATGGATGAATCACACCCGACCGAGCCAATCAATCCCTACGGGGCGACCAAGCTGCTGTTCGAGCGCGCGCTTCGCGACCATGCGAACGCCGGGCTGGTACGCGTGATCGCGCTGCGCTATTTCAACGCTGCGGGCTGCCACGAGGACGGCTCGCTCGGCGAGGACCACGACCCCGAGACGCACTTGATCCCGCTCGCGATCGACGCCGCGCTCGGGCGCGGGCCCGGGCTGACCGTGTTCGGCGAGGACTACGACACCCCCGACGGCACCTGCATCCGCGACTACATCCACGTGTCGGACCTGGCGCGTGCCCACACCCAGGCGCTTGCCAGCCTGGAACAGGGTTCGCCGTTTCGCGCCTTCAACCTCGGGACGGAACGGGGCTGCTCTGTGCGCGAGGTGGTGCGCGCCGTCGAGACGGTTTCCGGGCGCGCGGTTCCGCTCAGCGTGGGGCCTCGGCGACCCGGCGACCCGGCGCGTCTCGTTGCCGCCGCCGGCGCCGCTCGCGAAGCGCTCGGGTTCGCGCCGCGGTTTCGCGAGCTCGCAGCCATCGTGGAGACCGCGTATCGCTGGCGCCAGGCCCACCCGCGCGGCTATCGGACGTCCATGTGAGCAAGGGTCGCGCGAAGCCGATCCCGGATCCGCTGCTCACGGTGGTGATGCCGGTCTACAACGAGAAGAGCACGGTCGGCGACATGATCGGCCGCGTGCTCGCGGTGCCGGGGATTCGCAAGGAGCTGATCGCCATCGACGACGCCTCCAGCGACGGCAGCCGCGAGATCGTGCAGAAGCTCGCCGCGGAAAAGGGCTTCAAGCTTCTCTTGCAGGATCGAAATCGGGGCAAGGGCGCGGCCGTGCGGCGGGGAATCGACGCGGCGACGGGAGACGTGATCGTGGTCCAGGACGCCGATCTCGAGTACAGCCCCGAGGAGTATCCGGAGCTTCTCGACCTGATCGTGAAGGGCAAGGCCGACGCGGTCTTCGGCAGCCGCTTCATTGGCCGGCATCGTTGTTTCTTGTTCACCCACTACCTGGCCAACCTGTTCTTGAATCTCGTCACCAACGTCCTCTACAACACGACTCTCACCGACATGGAGACATGCTTCAAGGCGGTTCGGGCAGACATGCTGAAGGGCCTCACGCTGCGCAGCAATCGCTTCGGCATCGAGCCGGAGATCACCGCCAAGCTCTTCAAGCTCGGGGCGCGCGTCTACGAGGTGCCGATCACCTACGAAGGCCGCGACTACTCCGAAGGCAAGAAGATCACCTGGAAAGACGGCTTCCCGGCGCTGTGGACGCTGGTGAAGTACCGTTTCGTCGACTAGCGCGGGAGAGACTACGATCGCTGCGCCGGCTCAACCTCCCGTGCTGACGGCCCCGACGACCCCGGTCTCGGGGCCGAAACGCCGTGCCTCACCGAGGCTGCCCGAGGATCTCAAGAGCCAGGCGCGCCTGTTCTGGCGGCTGCTCTCGTTCACCAGGCCGTATCGCGGAATCCTGCTGATCGCGTGGCTGGCGACCGCGGGATACGCGGCGACGGGGGCGGCGCTCGCGTATACCGTCAAGCCGATCTTCGACGAGGTGCTGATCCGCGGCGTCTCGACGGGCCGGGTCGCGGCGACCATCTTCACGCTCTACTTGCTCAAGGGGCTGTGCGCCTATTTCGCGACGACGCTGGTGACCGTCGTCGGGCAACGCGCGGTCACCGATCTCAGGAACCTGCTCTACGAACACGTCCTGAACCAGTCGTTCGCCTTCCTGTCGCGGCGCACCACCGGCTCGTTGATGAGCCACTTCACGGTAGACGTCGAGAAGATCCAGAGCGCGGTCGGCGAGGTCGCCGGCGATCTGCTCAAGGAGGGTCTGAGCGTCGTCGGTCTGTTGATCGTGCTCTTCTACCAGGACTGGCGACTGGCGCTGGTGGCGACCGTCGGCCTGGCCGCGGCCTTCACGCCCCTGGTTCGGCTCCGGCGCCGGATCCGTGCCTCCAGCGAGACCTCGCTGCGCCGCTGGCAGGACATCTCGGAGATCCTCCAGGAGACGATCGCAGGCTTTCGCATCGTCAAGGCGTTCGCGATGGAGCCCTTCGAGAGCGACCGCTTCCGGCGCGCGGTGTCGCGTCTCCTGAGCGTGAACCTGCGGATCGCGCGCACCAACGCTGTTCTGCCGCCGCTGATGGAAGCGCTGGGGGGGCTGGCGCTGGTCGCGGCGCTCACCTACGGCAGCCATCGGATCCGAAGCGGGGAGCTGACGACCGGCGCGTTCGTCTCGTTTCTGGCGGCGCTCTTCTTGATGTACACGCCGATCAAGCGGCTTTCGCAGGTGAACGCCAGCCTGCAAGGCGCCCTGGCCGCGGGCGCGCGCGTCTTCGAGCTGCTCGACGCGCACGACGAGGTTCCCGAGGCAGCCGGCGCCCGAGCGATGCCGCGGCTGACCGGCGAGCTCGCGTATCGCGATGTCGGGTTTCGTTACGCGGACAGCGGCGGCGCGGTGCTGCGTCGCGTCAGCTTCAAGGCCTCGCCGGGAGAGATCGTGGCCATCGTCGGCACCAGCGGCGCCGGCAAGACGACGCTCGTCAACCTGTTGCCGCGCTTCTACGACGTCACCGATGGCGCCATCACCATCGACGGAAGCGACATCCGTCAGGCGACGCTGAAGAGCCTGCGCGAGCAGATCGGGCTCGTGACCCAGGAGACGGTGCTGTTCAACGACAGCGTCCGCGCCAACATCGCGTACGGGTTGAAGGACGTCGACGAAGCGCGCGTCGAAGCCGCTGCGCGAGCGGCCTTCGCGCACGACTTCATCTTGGACCTGCCGCGCCGTTACGACACAGTGATCGGAGAACGCGGCAGCCGGCTTTCGGGAGGCCAGAAGCAGCGGATCGCGATCGCGCGCGCTCTCTTGAAGGACCCGCCGATCCTGATCCTGGACGAGGCCACCTCGGCGCTCGACGCCGAGTCGGAGCGTTTGGTGCAGCAGGCGCTGGCCAACCTGATGAAGGGCCGGACGACACTGGTGATCGCGCATCGTCTCGCCACCGTGCGCACCGCGCATCGGATCCTGGTCCTGGAAGGCGGCGAAGTGCGCGAGACCGGAACCCACGAGGAGTTGCTGAAGAAGCCGGGAGGCATCTATAGCCGGCTTCACGAGCTGCAATTCTCCGAGGATCCGGCGCTGTGATTCGCAGCATGACCGGCTTCGGCTCGGCGTCCTCGGGCGACCCGCTGCTGGATGCGTCGGCCAGCGTCCGCACCGTCAACCACCGCTTCCTGGACCTGAGCGTGCACCTGCCGCGCCGGCTCGCCGGCCTCGAGCCGGAGGTGCGGCGGCGTGTCTCGGGGCGCCTGACCCGCGGCAAGGTCGAGGTGGCCGTGTCGGCGCGCTTCGCGACCGGCGCGGTCGGCGGCGTGCGTGCCGCCGACGCAGTGGTGAAGAGCCTGGTCACGGCCCTGCGGACGCTCAAGGAGGAGTACCGCCTGGCTGGGGACGTCTCAGTCTCCGACGTCGCCCGATTTCCCGGAGCGCTCGAGAATGGGGATGCGGTGGGCACCGCGGCGGAGTCCGAGCTGCAAGCGGTTCTGGCGCTCGTGGACCAGGCTCTCGAAGCCGTGGACGCGATGCGGCGCATCGAGGGCGAGGGTCTGGGGCGCGACCTGCTGGCTTGCCTGGACGGCCTCGCGCAGCGTGCGACCGCGGTGCGCGAGCAGACGGACAGGGGGAAGGCCGAGCGCCGAGCGCTGCTGGTGCAGAAGGTTCGCGAGCTGGCCGAGGGCCTGGCCCTCGAGGAAGGCCGGCTGGTGCAGGAAGTGGCGCGACTCGTGGAGCGCAGTGAGGTCAGCGAGGAGCTGCAGCGCCTGCTTAGCCACCTCGCGCAGTGTCGCAGCGTGATCGGCGCCGCCGGCCCGAGCGGCAAGCAGCTCGACTTCCTGGCCCAGGAACTGGCGCGGGAGACGAACACCATCGGCAGCAAGGCGGTCTCGGCCGAGGTCGTCAGAGAGGTCGTCGCGATGAAGGCGCTGGTCGAGCGCTTTCGCGAGCAGGTCCAGAACGTTGAGTGATCGTGTTCCCAGCCTGATCGTGCTCTCGGCGCCCTCGGGAACCGGGAAGTCGACGGTCCTGTCCCAGGTGCTTGCCAGCGTTCCGAACCTCCGATTCTCGGTGTCGCATACGACACGGGCGCCGCGGCCCGCCGAGACCGATGGCGTCCAATACCATTTCGTCGATCGCCCGGCGTTCGAGCGGATGATCGCGGCGGAAGCCCTGCTCGAGTTTGCCGAGGTCCACGGCCACCTCTACGGGACCTCGCGCGCGGAGTATCAGAAGGCGTGCGACGAAGACTCGGACCTGCTGCTCGACATCGACGTGCAGGGCGCGGCCCAACTGCGCACCCGGTTCCACGGCTCGGTCAGCATCTTCCTGCTCCCGCCGTCGTTCCAGGACCTGGAAAGGCGGCTGCGCGGCCGCGCCCAGGACAGCGATGCCTCGATCCGGCGGCGGCTCGACAATGCCTGCCGTGAGGTCGAACGCTGCTTCGAGTACGACTATCTGGCGATCAACACCACTGTCGAAGCTTGTGTGCTTGCGGTACAATCCATAGTTCGGGCTGCTCGGCAAAGACGCGCTCATCTGGAACCCGCCGCCCGCAAAGTCCTGGACACATTCCGGTCATAGCGGAGTCGCGAGAGATCATGACGAATCTGGTACTTCCGAAGGATGTCGACAGCAAGTTCCGTTTCATCACGGTTTCGGCGCAGCGTGCGAAACAGATCCAGAACGGCGCCAAACCGCGGGTCGAGCCGAGGAGCCACAAGTCCACGCGCATCGCGATGGAAGAGGTCCTGGCGGGCGCCGTGTCCTGGGAGCTCCGCGACGACGTGAAGCCGGCGGTTCCCGGGCCGGCCGACGCGTAGCGGCGCCTGACCGGCCCCATGCCGACGGTCGTTCTCGGGGTCACGGGCTGCATCGGGGCCTACAAAGCCTGCGAAGTCCTGCGCGAGCTGCAGCGCCGGGGCGTCGACGTGCGGGTGGTGATGACCGCGAACGCACAACGCTTCGTGTCGGCGATGACCTTCGAGGCGCTCTCCCAGCATCCGGTCTTCACGGATCAGTTCGCGCTCGGATCGGCGAGCGAGATCCAGCACGTCCAGCTCGCCGATCTCGCAGACGTGCTGCTGATCGCGCCCGCCACCGCCAATACCATCGGCAAGCTCGCGCGCGGCCTCGCCGACGACGCGCTCTCGACTCTGTACGCGGCTACGCGGGCGCCGCTGGTGATCGCGCCGGCGATGAACCTGAACATGTTCGAGCACCCGGCCGTGCTCGAGAACCTGGCTCTGCTGCGCGCGCGAGGCGCGACCGTGGTCGAGCCTGGCGCCGGCTATCTCGCCTGCGGTTGGCTCGGCAAGGGCCGGCTGGCCGAGGTCCCGGAGATCGTCGAGGCGACGCTCTCGGTGCTGTCTCGCAAGCGCGACCTGGCGGGCGTGGAGGTGCTCGTCAGCGCCGGCCCGACCGTCGAAGACATCGACCCGGTTCGCTTCGTGTCGAACCGCTCGAGCGGAAAAATGGGGTATCGCCTGGCAGAGGCCGCCCGCGACCGCGGCGCGAACGTCACGCTCGTCTCCGGCCCGACGGCCCTGCCCCAGCCACACGGCGTCGTCTTCGTGGGCGTGCGATCCACCGCGCAGATGGGGGCCGCGGTCGTGGAGAAGGCCGCTGCTGCGGACGTGATCGTGATGGCCGCCGCGGTCTCGGACTATCGCCCGGCCTCACCGGTCCGCCACAAGTTCAAGAAGCTCGACGGCCCGCTGAGCCTCGAGATGGTTCGCACGCAAGACATCCTCGGCTCGCTCGGGAGCTTCAAGGGCGAGCGATTCCTGGTCGGCTTCGCCGCCGAGACGAGCGACGTGGTCTCCCAGGCGCGCGCCAAGCTAAAGGCGAAGAACCTCGACTTGATCGTGGCCAACGACGTCAGCCGCGACGATCGCGGCTTCGGCGCCGAGCGCAACGCAGCCTGGTTGATCGACGCCGCGGGCGGCGAACGCGAGACGCCACTCGTTTCCAAGCGCGAGCTGGCGGAGATGATCTGGGACCGCGTGATCGCTCTCCGCGCCAAGACCCCCGCTCCGGTCCCGACGACCGTTTGAGCGAACGCGACCAGGTCGTGGCCGACCTGCGCGAGCGGGCGCGCTTCTTCAGCGCGCTGAGCGGGATCGGCCTTCCGCGTGCGACCGAGCCGGCGCTGCTGCCCGCCAACTCTGAGCCCCGCACCGCAAGCGTCGCTGCACCGGCCGCCGGGCCTAGCCTCGAGGCGATCCGAGCCGACATCGGCGACTGCCAGCGCTGCAAGCTGTCAGAGGGCCGCCAGAACATCGTGTTCGGTCAAGGCCATCCGCAGGCGCAACTGATGTTCGTGGGCGAGGCGCCGGGCGCCGACGAAGACGAGCAAGGACTCGCGTTCGTCGGCCGCGCGGGCCAGCTTCTGACCAAGATCATCGAAGCCATCGGCATGACGCGAGACGAGGTCTTCATCGCCAACGTGATCAAGTGCCGGCCGCCACAGAACCGCAACCCGGAGCCCGACGAGATCACGACGTGCCAGCCGTTCCTCGAAGCGCAGATCCAAGCGATCCGGCCGCGGGTCCTGGTCGGCCTCGGCAAGTTCGGCGCACAGTGGCTCTTGAAGACCGCCGAACCGATCTCCAAGCTGCGCGGCCGCTTCGGCGACTACCAGGGGATCGCGGTGATGCCGACGTATCACCCGGCGTACCTGCTGCGCGACCCGAGCAAGAAGAAGGAGGCCTGGGCCGACATGCAGAGCGTCCGCGATTTCCTGAAACAGCCGGTCTAGAGGTCCTCCCCCGGCTTGACGGCGGATCATCCAAGTGTCAAGGCGAGGCCGCAATGCGGCCTCCTCGAGAAGCTGGCGCGCCGCGAGTTCGCGCCCGTGCTTCTGCACGGCGTCACCTCCAGCGGAAAGACCGAGGTCTACTACGGGCCCAGGCGGGTCCCGGTGGAGAGGCTCAATATTGGCTCCGATTCGTTGGCGGATGGTACTACGGCGGGCCGAAAAGCTTTCTCTACGGGAGCCCCAAGAGCGCCGCTCGCATGCGCCGCTAGCTGATCAGGCCTTGGGCTTGATGCGGATGATCGGGTAGGGAGAGAAGGGATCGTCATGCTTCGCCAGCTCCTCGAAGGCACGCACGATGAAGCCGACGCTCATCTTGCGCTCGTCGAGCTTCGCCCAGGTGACGATGCCTTTGAAGGCACGCCCGACCTTGAGCCACTCATGAGCGATCGCAAGTTGGTCGAGGTCGTTGCTGACGAGCACGCGGCCCTCTCTCACCGCGCGCTCGAAGTGCGCCAGGTCGGGCGATCTTTCTGGGTAGGCGTCGATCGCGCGCAGCACGTTCCAACCGTTCAACACCAGACCGTCCCCGTAGGGCCCGTGAATGTCGGCGTCGGTGTAGAGCGGGAAGCGCCCCGCCACTACTCTGTGGTTGGCGTGAAAGGACGCGGGATCTGGCGCTCTTCGGGCGTGGGGTTTCCGGGCGCGCGGCCACCGGAGCGCGCGAGCATTTCCTCCCAGTCCCGCTCGGCTTCCTGAAACCCTTGCTCGTCATGCTCGAGTTCCGCGTCGATCTCGTCCACGTGGTCGTAGTAATAGCTGAGCGCGGCGTGCACCTGGGCGGAGCTCAAGGCCGGGTAGCACGCCCGGATCTCCTCGACCGTCTTGCCTGCCTTCCAGAGGAAGACGACGTTCATGACGCGGACCCGCGAGTTGTCGATGGCGGCCTTGCCGCCGCAATACCCGGGCTCCTTCACGATGTGCGCGTAGATGAGCTTCGCCGCCGTCGCCATAGCCAAGCTCATTCTAGCCCGCCTTGCCTCGGCCGCTCCACAGCTCGGACCACGCGGACCACGCCCGCCGATGTCTGAGACAAAGGCTCCACTCGCCAGGCGAGGTTCCAGCGTGAAGCGGAACTCCTCGCGACACGGCTGGACCGCATCATCGCGATCAATCCAAGAGCCATTGGAGCGCCTGTGCGGACACGACAGCTTCAACACTTGCTCCATCACCAAGCGCGGTCCGTGGTCGGGATCCAGGTGATTTGTTGGCCACTGCCGCCGTGGCGGCGAGCAGCCGCACGATTGGCACGGTCTGTAGCTCACGCGCCTGCCCCGCCGTCATTCCAATTCGGCGAGGTCCTCGCCGGACCCCACCTTCTCGTAGAGTGCGGAATCGATGACTGACGAACGCCTGGTCGCGGTCGCGTTGCCGCTCCCGCTGCAGACGACGTTCACGTATCGACTGCCGGCGGGCGGCGTCGCCGGCCGCGGCGTACGCGTCGTCGTGCCGTTCGCGGGCCGTCGCGCCGTCGGCGTCGTCACCGGCCCGGCCCCGGCGCCTGAGGGAATCAAGGTCAAGAACGTCGAGGCGATTCTGGACGAGGCCTCGCTCTTGCCGCCGCCGCTACTCGATCTCGCCGCCTGGGTGGCCGATTACTACATGGCGCCGCCCGGCGAGTGCTACCGGCTCGCCTTTCCTGCAGCGGGCATCCGTACCAGCCGCGCCACCGTGCGCCTCGCCGCTGCGCCGAAGCCCGAGGAACAGGATCCGCTCTTGTTGGAGCTGGCGCGCGGTCCGCTGCGGATCAGCACGCTCGCGCATCGAATCGACGGCGACCCTTCCGCGCGGCTGCTGAGGCTCAGGCAGGCGGGCGACGTGGTTCTCGATCAGGACCTCGGCGTCGCCGGCTTTCGGGAACAGCAATTCGCCGTGCTGATCGAGGCAGACGCGGAGCCCAAGGGCAGCGCCCAGCGCGAGCTGGTCGCACGGTTGCGCGCCGCCTCCGGTCGTGCCGCCGTCGCCGACATCGTCGCCGACAAACCCTCGCTGCGCGGCTCGCTCAAGAGCCTGCTTCGGCTGGGTCGGGTGCGGCTCGAGACCGAGCGCGTCACCCGCTCGCCCGAGATTCTGGAGGCCAAGGCCGCGACGGCGCTAGATCTCTCCGCAGATCAGGCCGAGGCCACGCTGGGTCTTCTCGACAAGCTGGAGCGACGCCAGTTCGCGTCGGTGCTGCTGCACGGGGTCACGTCGAGCGGCAAGACCGAGGTCTATTTCCGCTGCATCGAGGCGGCGCTCGGCGGTGGACGCGGCGCGCTGATGTTGGTGCCCGAGATCTCGCTGACGCCGATGTTGGTGCGGGCGGCGGTCGGGCGTTTCGGCTCCACCGTCTCCGTCCTGCACAGCGAGCTCTCGGCAGGGGAGCGTCACGACCAGTGGTGGCGGATCCGCGAAGGCGAGTCGCGCGTCGTGATCGGCGCGCGATCAGCGGTCTTCGCGCCGGTGGTCGAGCTGGGCGTGATCGTCGTCGACGAGGAGCACGAGTCTTCTTACAAGCAGGAAGACAGCCCGCGCTATCACGCGCGCGACGTGGCGGTCTACCGTGCGCGGCTCGAGGGTGCGCTGGTGCTGCTCGGCTCGGCGACGCCGTCGCTCGAGTCGTTCAGCAATGCGCAGGCGGGAAAGTACGGGCTGGTCACGCTGGGGCAGCGGATCGGCGCGCGACCGTTGCCGAAGGTCGAGATCGTGGACCGCCGCGCGATGCTGCGGGCAGGCGGCGATCCGATCCTGAGCGACTTGCTGGTGGGCGCGTTGGAGACGCGGCTGCGGCTCGGCGAGCAGGCCCTGCTCCTCCTGAACCGGCGCGGCTACGCGACCAGCCTGCTTTGCCGAGAATGCGGGCAGCAGCTCGCGTGTCCGAACTGCTCGGTGGCTCTCGCGGTTCACGAGGCCGGCCGATCATCGGAGTGCCACTATTGCGGGTATCGATCCAAGGCTCCGTCTGCGTGCGGCGCCTGCCACGGCGAGTACTTGAAGCTCTCCGGCCACGGCACCGAGAAGGTCGTGGAGGCCTTGAAGGCACGGTTGCCTCAGGCACGCGTGGATCGGCTCGACCGGGACACGGCGCGCCGTCGCGGCGCGGTCGCGGGGATCCTCGAGGCTTTCGAGAGAGGCGGCGTCGACGTCCTGGTCGGCACCCAGATGATCGCCAAGGGGCACGATTTTCCGAACGTCACGCTGGTCGGCGTGATCGATGCCGACGTCGGCCTCGGGCTTCCCGACTTCCGCTCGGCGGAGCGTACCTTCCAGTTGCTGACGCAAGTCGCCGGGCGCGCCGGTCGCGGGCATCGCCTGGGAGAAGTGATTCTGCAGAGCCATCAGCCGGAGCACTACGCGCTGCGCCTCGCTTGTGCCCAGGACTACCTGGGCTTCTACGCGCGCGAGATGGAGTTTCGCACCACCATGGCCTATCCCCCGGCCGGCGCGCTGATCGAGGTCGTCTTCCGCTCGCGCGACCTCGGCGACGCGATGGATCGTGCGCGCCGTGTGGCGGCGTGGCTGCGCCAGCGGGCGGGCCGCAACTATCGCGTTCTCGGCCCGGCACTGGCGCCGCTGGCGCGTCTCCAGAAGGAACACCGCTGCCAGATCGTTCTGAAGGGAAACCGGGGTGCCATGCGCACTGCCGTTCGGGCGGCGCTCGACCAGCTCGGCGCCGCCGGCCGTGGTTGGCGGGACGCGGCAGTCGACGTCGATCCGGTGAGCCTGATGTGAGCTAGCGTCCGATCAGGATCCGGACGCTCTCGAAGAAGTCCTGCCACGACCACTGCAGCGGATCGGGGACGAAGCAGACGACGAAGACCAGGGCGCCGATGACGGCCACGAGCTTGCGGCCCCAGCCGATGCCTTCGCGATCGTCCAGCGTGCTCGGATGCCCGCGGCCCAGGAGCCGCAGCAACAGCGACCAGACGAGCCAGTTCGGTCCGAAGTAGACGAGCGCCAGGCAGCCCCAGGAAGCGGCGAGCGAAACGTGGCGCGCCTTCTTGCCCAGCCAGGCGTAGACCACGTGGCCGCCGTCGAGCTGGCCGATCGGGAGCAGGTTCAAGCCCGTCATGAAGAGGCCGAACCAAGCGGCCATTCCCATTGGGTCGATGACCCACGTCAGATCTGCAGGCAACGGCCCGCGCAAGGCCGTCATGGCCCATTGAAAGAGCAGCGGCTCGCCCAGGTAGAGCGCTCCCGACTTCGGCACGAAGGGCGCCACCTGGGCCTGGAAGCAAGCCAGCCCGAGGATCGGCAGCAGCACCACGAATCCGGCCAGCGGCCCGGCGATTCCGATGTCGAAGAGCGCGCGTCGATTCGGGATCGGGGCGCGGATCCGGATGAAGGCGCCGAGCGTTCCGACGAGCGAGAAGATCGGTAGCGGGATGAAGAAGGGAAGCGTCGCGTCCACGCGATACAGATGACAGGCCACGTAGTGGCCCATCTCGTGCGCGATCAGGATCGGCAACAGGGATGCCGCCAGCAGCAGGCCCTCGAGCGGGCGGTCGAAAGGCTGGATCTCGGAGCCACCGACGAACAGCACCGAAGCCGTCGTTGCGACGAACCACGCTGCGTTCCTGCCCCAGCTTCGCCAGGCCGACGGCCGTGGCGGCTCCCAGGGGCGCGAGCCCGACACCGCTTCGAACGGAAGCGGCTCCAGGGGCTCAGCGAACGGAGGATTCAGCTTCGCCTACTGCGCGAGGTTCTGAAGGTCCTTGCCGGGTTTGAAGCGGATCGTGCGGCCCGGCGGAATCCGCACTTCCTTGCCGGTTCGGGGGTTGCGGCCGATGCCGCGCTTGCGCGGCTTCACCTGGAATACGCCAAAACCACGCAACTCGATCCGCTCGCCGTTCATCATCGAATGCTTCATTGCGTCGAGGACGGCTTCCACCGCGATCTCGGCGCGCACCTTGGTGATGTCGGCGGCGCGAGAGACTTCATTGATGATGTCAACTTTGATCATCGATGGAACTCCTTCTAAGTCATTCTTATCATAGGATTAGGACGGATCTACAGTCAAATGCTCCCACTGCCTCGTATTGCCCTCGTCGGCCGGCCCAACGTGGGGAAGTCGACGCTCTTCAACCGGATCGCCGGACGGCGCAAGGCGATCACCGACAGCCGCCCCGGTTCGACGCGCGACCGGAACTATGCGATCGCGAACTGGCGCGGCCAGTCCTTCGAGCTCGTTGACACCGGCGGCCTGCTGCTCGCGAGCAAGGACCCGTTGCTGGGACCAGCGTCGCGTCAGGCGCAGCTTGCGATCCAGGAGTCCGACCTGGTGCTGATGCTGGTCGACGCCCGCGCCGGGCTGTTGCCGGACGACGAGGCGATCGCTCGCGATCTTCGCAAGACCGGCAAGCCCGTGATCCTGGTTGCGAACAAGAGCGAGAACGCTCGCGAGGAAGGCGCCGAGTTCTCCAAGCTCGGGTTCGATTCGACGGTCGCGATATCGGCCGAACACGGCCGCTCGGTGGGGGATCTTCTGGACGTGGCGGTCGGCTTGATTCGGCGCGTGGAGGCGACCGAGGAAGTCGAAGGGCGACCGTTGCGCGTGGCGCTCGTGGGCCGGCCCAACACCGGGAAGTCCTCCTTGCTGAACCGGCTGATCGGAACGGATCGGGCGCTCGTTTCCGAGATCGCCGGAACGACACGCGACGCCGTGGACAGCATTCTCGAGAAGGCAGGCCGTCGCTACCAACTCGTCGACACGGCCGGGATTCGCCGGCAGCGCCTACTGAAAGAGAACGTGGACCACGTGAGCGTGGTCCAGGCGCGCCGATCGGTAGACCGCGCCGATGTTGCGGTGCTGGTGCTGGACGCGGAGTCCGGCCTCAAAGAGATGGACGCGACGATCGCGGGTTATGCCCACGAGTCGGGCCGCGGTTTGGTCCTCGCCGTGAACAAGTGGGATCGGGCTGCCGAGCTCGATCTGAAGCAGAAGACGTTCGAGCAGGCCCTGCGCGATGAGCTGAAGTTCCTGGCGTTCGTGCCCAGCGTCTTCATGTCGGCGAAGACGGGACTGGGGCTGACGCGACTCTTGAAGGCCGTCGATCGAGTGGGTGAAGCGTGCCAGCGGCGCGTGACCACGGGACAGCTCAACCGGGTCCTCGCCAAGGCCGCCGAAGCCTTCGCTCCGAAAGCGAAGAAGGGGGTCGATGCGGTGAGGATTCTCTACGGCGTTCAGATCGGAGTAGCCCCGCCCACGTTCTTGATTTCGATCAGTCACCCCGTCGATCTGCACTTTTCCTATAAGCGCTACTTGGAGAATCAGTTACGCAAGGAGTTCGATTTCGCGGGTGCTCCGATCGTATTGAAGGTCCGGGTCCGCAAGCACTGACCAGTGCTCAGTTTTCTGCTTGACTTCCAACCGGTCACTCATATAATCCTTGAGATCCTCCGCGTAACTAGCAGTAATTACTGACTTTTCGAACGGTCGCTCGCGAGATTCAGCTCCGATGACCAAGGCCGACATTGCCCGCATTGTCTACGAGCGCCACGGAGGAATATCCAATCGGGAGGCAGCCCGGCTCGTCGAGATCATCTTCGAGTCGATCAAGGGGAGGCTGGGCGACGGTGAGAAGGTACAGATCACGGGATTCGGAACGTTCGTGATCCGCCAGAAACGGGAAAGGCGTGGGCGAAACCCGCAGACTGGAGAGGAGATGTTGATCAAGCCGCGACGTTCCGTCGTTTTCCGTCCGAGCAAGCTCTTCGGGCCGGGCGAGTAAAGCGGCGAGGGCGCCTTGGAACGGAAGATCCCCAACAAGCTGTTCTTCAAGATCGGTGAGGTCTGCGAGATCACCGACACCCAGCCGTACGTCTTGCGCTACTGGGAGTCGGAGTTCCCGGCGTTGGCACCCGCCAAGAACAGTTCGGGACAGCGCATCTATCGGCGCCGCGACATCGAGACCGTGCTCCGCATCAAGCAGCTCCTCTACGACGAGGGCTTCACGATCGCTGGCGCCAAGAAGCGGCTGGAGACCGAGCTCGCCGCTCGATCACCGACTCCGCAGAGCCAGGCCGCCGTCTCCGCCGAGATCGAAGAGGTCGCCGAGGCGCCGCCCCCGGTCGACGAGCGTGCGCGGATTGCGCTCCAACAGGTGCGCGAGCAACTGCGTGAGATTTTGACGCTCCTCGATAGGGGTGATACAAAGCGCTGAGCATCTCGGGATGTAGCGCAGCCTGGTAGCGCACCTGCTTGGGGTGCAGGTGGTCGTGGGTTCAAATCCCACCATCCCGACCAGCCCTGATTTCTCGTCGCGAAGCCTCAGGCCTGCCCTGAGGCTTCGTTCTTTCCGATGACTGAACCGCTGATCCTAGTGACGAACGACGACGGTGTCCACGCGCCCGGCATCAAGGCGCTGGCGGCGGCGTTGCGCGCAATCGGTTCGGTGCACGTGGTGGCGCCCGACCGTGAGGTCAGCGCCTGCGCGCAGTCGCTCACGCTGACGCGGCCTTTGCGCGCCGAGACGGTCGAGCCCTTCGTCCACGCGGTCGACGGCACGCCGGCCGACTGCGTCAACCTCGCGATCGTGAAGCTGCTCGGGCGCCGGCCCGACCTGGTCGTGTCCGGAATCAACCGTGGAGCCAATCTGGGCGACGACATCTTCTATTCGGGGACCGTGGGTGGCGCGCGCGAGGGCACCTTCTTCGGCGTGCCGTCGATCGCCATGTCGCTGGCGGCAAAGAGCGATCCCGACTTCACCCACGCGGCCGCTTTCTCGGTGCGGGTGGCTCGCCTCGTCCTGGACAAAGGCTTGCCGGAGCGGACGCTGCTGAATGTCAACGTCCCCGCGGGCGTGCCGCAGGGTGTCTCCGTGACGGTGCAGGGCCGGCGCGAGCACGAGGGCACGATCCTGGAAGGCCTGGATCCGCGCCGGCGCACCTACTACTGGATCGAGGAAGGGCGCGACCTCTGGGCCAGCGACGGGGTCTCGGACATCGCCGCGATCCGCGCCGGTCTGATCTCGATCTCGCCGCTCCAGACCGACACGACGCACCATGCCGTGCTCGGCGCGTTCCGCGATTGGCAGAAATCGCTGTCCGGCGACGCTTCCTGAGACCTCGTGATAGGCTCGCGGTAGCCGTTTGGATGTCGGGGCGTGGCTCAGCCTGGCTAGAGCGCTTGGTTCGGGACCAAGAAGTCGGAGGTTCAAATCCTCTCGCCCCGACCAACATCCTGAGTCGTCACGGGGAGCGTTCGCCGCTCCCCTTTGTGTTCTGGCGCCAGCCGTCACCGCGAGGTTTGGATCAAGGCGACGGCGACGGCCTGCGTGTTGACTTGTCCTGCTTGGCCGCGGACCGGCGCAGGAAGCGCACACAGTTCCTGCCCGCGCGCTTGGCTTGATAGAGGGCCCGGTCGGCGCGCACCAGAACGTCGTCTTCGCCAGCCTCGGCGGCGCCGATGCTGGCGGTCACGTAGATGCGCGTGACGCCGTTCCGAATCGGCGCCTTCTCGACACGGTCGCGAATCCGCTCCGCGACTTTCAGCGCGCCGAGCGCCGGCGTCTCAGGCACCAGCACCAGGAACTCTTCGCCGCCGTAGCGGAAGGCCCGGTCGGGGCCGCGCAGGCTGCCCAGCAGGACTCCGGCGATCTCTCGCAAGACGCGGTCGCCGATCGCATGACCGTGCTGGTCATTGACCTGCTTGAAGCGATCGAGGTCCACCAGCAGCACGCAATAGGGCCGGCCGTAGCGAACCCGTTCCGCCTCTTGGCGCTCCAGCTCCTGCGCCATCGAGAGCCGGTTCGCGACCCCGGTCAAGGGGTCGGTGGTGGCCAGTTCCTGGAGCCGGGTGTAGAACGCGGCATCGAAGGTGTCGCGGCGCTCGAAGCGCAGCACCGTCTCGCCAACCATGACCTTCTCGCCTCCGCGCAGCAGCTTGCGCCGCACGCGTAGACCGTTGACACGCACTCCGTTCCGGCTATCGAGATCCTGGAGCAGAACCAGGCGCCGCGTGCCGCGAACCGGGTCCGGCACCGGTGTCAGTCGCAGGTGCCGCCGTGACACGCCGGGATCGTCGACATAGAACGTCGATCCAGGACCGCGCCCGAGAAGGCCTCCGACGCTCGGGATCGGGAACTCGTGTCCCAGCAACGGTCCCGTCATTCCGACGAGCACCAGCGTCTCCGCTCCGGGGTCGTAGGCGGCGCGCGCGGGCATCGTTTCGGGCTCGAGATCGGGTGGCCCCAAGCTCGGCTGGGTGAGATCCTCGAGAGCCGGCGGTGCCGCTTTGGCGGGTGCCGGCTTCGGGCGGCTCTTCGCGGGGTTTCGGGAGGGTGCTGCCAAGCCTGGGTACAGTATCACCGCTCCGTTAGGCGCTGCGACTCCGCTGCGCCCGTCGGCAAACCAGGGGCGCTCCCGAGGGAGCGCCCCTGCTCTTGCTACTTCATCGAGTACGAGTTGACGCGGGCCAGGTACGACCGGTTCGCGCCCGGCACCAAGACCTCCGCGAACGCGGCGGCCATCGCGTCTCGCTCCTCCTGGGTTCGCTTCTGGTTGGCGGCAGCCAAGGCCGCCGTAGCCTTGTCCACTCCCTCGGCGCTCGGCGCGATCGTCACCACCATGCGCGCACCCGGATCCATCGTCAGGACGTTCTCCACTTGCAGGGCATAGGAGGAAAGCGTGCCGTTCGCCACGAGCTCTTCGTAGACTGGCTTCGTGTACTTGTCGAACAGCGCCCGCCACGCCGCACCCTTTCCAGGCTTCACGACGGTGCTGTTGACTCGGAGATAGCCGCCCGCTCCGCTTCCGGCTCGAGACTTCGAGACCTGGGTGCGCAGCAGGTAGTCGCGATGCTTGGCGGCGTTGAGCGCCGGCGCCGGCGGGACCTTGAGCGCTTCGGCGCGCGCCTTCTCGATCCCGGCGAAGCTGGTCGCAGACCACCAGACGCCGTGCGTGTAGCCGTTCTCCGACGCATCGTGGACGACGGTCTCGAACACGCCGTAGTCGGTGAGTGTCCCGTCGGCCACGAGCCGCTCGTAGATGGGCCGCAGGTTCTTGTCCGTGAACGCGGAGACCTCGGCCCACTTGTCGCGCGGGGCGTTCCAGTCCGCGACGAAGGTGTAGCCGGCGGGGGCGGGCTGCTGGGCCGAGACGGCCTGGGGCAGCGTGACCGCAAGGCAGACGATCGGCAGGACCCTGAGGGTGAGTCTGAACATGGAGACTCCTTCTATATGTTGCGAGCCTTCCGCTCGCGTGGGATTACGCGGAGCCCGAAGGCGCGGAGGTTGGAGGGGTACGCTTCGGACACTGTAGGTCTCGACCTCTTGCGCTGTCAAGGATCGGAGGGCCTCCGCGAGTGCCCGGACTCGATCGCGAGATCGGATCGAGGTTAGAGTCCGCGATCGCATGCCGGCGTTTCGCTACCTCGCTCGTGGCCGGGTCCAGGGCGTCGGTTTCCGCTACTTCGC
>CAZVOI010000446.1:0-28714 GCA_964628275.1 uncultured Acidobacteriota bacterium
ATCGCGAAGAAATAGAGACCGAGCGCCGTGCCCTTGAGCCGGGAGGGAACGGCGTCCTGAAGCGCCGCGTAGATGGAGCCGTAGTAGACGTACAGGAGCAGCACCGCCACGCCGATCAGAGTAGCGAAACCCGCGGCGTCGCCGCGCTCGCGACCGAGCGCCAACGTGATCACAGGAACGGCGAGCAGCACCGCGGCGGCGGTCGAGAGCAGCCGGCCGTCGGGCCGTGCCCGGCTTGCGCGATCGGACAGCGCGCCGCCCACGTAGAGGCCGACCGCACCTGCTAGCCCGTAGACGACGGTCGCGAGGAACCCGGCGTCGCGAACCGAGAGGCCGTGGTATCGCATCAGCAGCGGCGCCAGGAATCCCGAGAGCGCGTACATATTGAAGTTGTGGATGGCGCCCGAGACGACGAGCCAACGGAACGTCGGGATTCGCAGCAGGACCGCGCACGCCTCGCGCCAGCCTTCGGTCTCGGGTGTTGCCGCGTCGGCCGGCCGGGCTGGCTCGCGCACGAAGAGGATCGCGAACGCGGCCAGCACGCCCGGCGGGCCAGCGACGAAGAAAGCGGCGCGCCAACCGTAGCTCTCGGCGATCCAGCCGCTCACGGCATAGCTCGCGGCCAGGCCGAGCGGCAAGCCGAGCATGAAGATCGAGAGCGCCCGCGCGCGGCGCTCGCGCGGGACGAGATCGCCGATCAGCGCGTTGGCGGCGGGCGCGCACGAGGCCTCGCCGACGCCGACCAGCAGCCGGAGCACGAAGAGGTCCAAGAAGCCGCGGGCGAAGCCGCACGCCGCGGTGAGAACGCTCCAAGCCAGGCAACCAGCGGCGAGGATGCGGGTTCTGTGACGCGTGTCCGCGAGCCGGCCGAACGGGATGCCGACGAGCGCGTACAGAAGCGTGAAGGCCGTCTGCAGCGCGCCCAATTGCGCGTCGCCCAGGCCCAGCTCGCGCCGCGCCGGTTCGCCGACCGCGCTCAGCACCTGCCGGTCGAAGAAGTTGAGCGCATTCACCGCCAGCAGCACTGAGAGCGCGTAGCGGGTGTCCCGAGGCACGGTCGAGCGCGATGCTACGATCAAAACCTTGTCTCCCCGTCGCACTTGTCAGGATTGCGGCTTCGAGAACGCGGAGCCGGAGAAGCCGTGTTCGCTGTGTGGGTCGAGCGAGGTTCGCTTCACTCCCCTCGAAAGCGAGACGGCTCCGACGCTCCAGTTCCCCGCGACCGAGCGGATCGGCGCCGCCGGCGCGCCGCTTCGGCTCTCGAGCGTCGCGCACGGCCAGGTCTTCGCCGATCGGTACCGCGTCGCAGCACTTCTGGGCAGCGGCGGCATGGGGCAGGTGTACCGGGTTCGCGACCTGCAGGCCGACTGCGACCGCGCGCTCAAGATCTTGCATCCCCATGACGAAGACGAGCCCGACACCGATCGCAGCGGACGCTTTCGGCGCGAGGCGCAGATCCTCGCCAAGATTCAGCACCCAGCGGTGCCACGGATCCTCGACTCGGGTGTCTCCTCCGGCCAGCTCTTCATCGTCACCGAGCTGATCGAGGGCGTCGACCTGAAGCTCGCGATCCGGAAGCGCGGTCCCTGGCCGATCGGCGAGGCGGTCACGATCGGCGCCACCCTCGCGCAAGCGCTCGCCGCCGCGCACGCGCTGGGCATCGTGCATCGCGACGTCAAGCCCAACAACGTGATGCTCCAGAACGACGGCCGCGTCCGGCTGCTCGACTTCGGCCTGGCGCGCGGCCGCGGCGTCGACATGGCTACGCTCACCAAGACCGGCGTGATCGTCGGCACACCGGCGTACATGTCGCCCGAGCAGTGCCAGGCGCTGGCGGTGGACGAGCGCAGCGACGTCTACTCGCTCGGCGCGGTGCTGTTCGAGCTGCTCACCGCCAAGCTGCCGTTCACCGCACCCACGCCGATGGCGCTCGCGATGAAGCACATCATGGAACAAGCACCGTCGCCGCGCTCGATTCGCCCGGAGCTGCCGGTGTGGCTGGATCGGGTCGTCCTGCAGTGTCTCGAGAAGCAGCCGGGCAAGCGTTTCGCCACCGCGCAGGCGCTCGCGGCGGAGCTCGGGAAGAGTCGCAGCGACGCGCGGTTTCGTTCGCGCCGGCTCGCGACCGGCGACCACGTCCTCGAGGACCAGGGCCAGGCCTCGGAATGGGCGCTGGTGTTGCAGACGCCGCAAGAGAAGACCGGGTGGGATTCCGGCATGGCGCTGCGTTTCGAGGAGCGCTTCTTCCGATTGCAACGGGTCGATCGGCCCAGCGATGACGGAGGCCGATTCGCGTATCGCTTCGCCGCCTGGCCCGCGGAGCAGATCTTCCGAAAGCTCGTCGACTACGAGCAGGACGCCGCCGAACGCGCCGAGCAGAATCGTGGGGTTGGGGAGCGCCTGTCGCGGCTCTTCGGGAGCAAGCCGAAGTGAACGTGCGAACCGCCCCGTTCTTCGGTCCGGAGGGCGCGCTCGCGCGCGTCCTCACGGGCTACGAGGAACGGCCCGCGCAGCACCGTCTCAGCGAGGCCGTAGGGCGTGCGCTCAACGATGGCGGCGTGCTGCTCGCCGAAGCCGGCACCGGCACCGGCAAGACGCTGGCGTACCTCCTGCCCGCGGTCGAGCTGGGGCGCCGGGTGGTGATCTCGACCGGCACCAAGAACCTCCAGGAACAGCTCGTCTCGAAAGACATCCCGCTGCTCGCGCGCGCGCTGGGCCGTGAGCTGAGCGTTGCCGTGATGAAGGGCCGCGGAAACTACCTGTGCCTGCTGCGGTTTCGCTCGTTCGGCAGCTCCGGCCAGTTCCGGCGCCTGGACGAGGTCCCGCTCTTCCGCGCCGTCGAGGCGTGGGCGCCGAAGACCGAGACCGGTGACCGCGGCGAGGTCGAGGACCTGCCCGACTCGGCCGACTTCTGGCGGGAGATCTCGGCTGCCAGCGAGAACTGCATCGGCCAGAGCTGCCCCGACTTCGAGCCGTGCTGGATCACGCAGATGCGCAAGCGCGCGCTCGCCGCCGACATCGTGATCGTGAACCACCACCTGCTGTGCGCCGACCTCGCGGTGCGCGAGTCGAGCTATGGCGAGGTGATCCCGCCCTACGACGCCGTCGTCCTCGACGAAGCGCATCTGCTCGAGGACGTCGCCACGCACTACTTCGGCGTCCAGGTTTCGTCGTATCGCGTCGAGGACCTGGTACGCGACGTGGAGCGCGAGCTGAAGGCGGCGCAACTCGACGCGCGCGAGGTATACGTGGAGGCCGAGGGCGTGCGCCACCGCGCCGAGCGCTTCTTCTCGCTGCTGTCGCGCGGCAGCGGCCGCCGGCTCACGCCCGAGTGGATGCCGACGAGCCTGAAAGAAGAGGCGGACACGCTGCTGCTGCGGCTGGAGGGCCTGCGCAGCGCGCTCCAGAGCTTGAAGGACAGGCCCGAGTCCCTGAGCGGCGTCGCGAGCCGCGCCCAGGGCCTGAAGGAAGAGCTCGGCTTCGTGTTGCGCGCCGAGCAGGACAGCCACGTCTACTTCGTCGAAAGCCGCGGCCGCGGCGTGCAGTTGAAGGCCACGCCGATCGACGTCGCCGGCACCCTGCGCGAGAAGCTCTTCGACCAGGTGCGCTCGGCGGTGTTGACGTCGGCGACGCTCGCCGTCGACGGCAATTTCCGCTACGTCACGTCACGGCTTGGGATCGAGGACCTGGTCAGCGAGCAGCTGCTGCTGCATTCGCCCTTCGACTACCGCGACCAGACGATCTTCTACGTCCCGCGGCGCATGCCGGATCCGCGTTCCGAAGGTTTCGTCGCGCGCGCCGCCGAAGAAGTCGCACAGCTCCTGAACGCGAGCCGCGGCCGCGCGTTCGTGCTGTTCACCTCGTATGCCAACATGAACGCGGTCGCCGAACGGCTGGCCGGCACGCTGCCGTATCCGATCCTGATTCAGGGCGAGGCGCCGAAGTCGATGCTGCTCGACGCGTTCCGCAACACGCCCGGCGCCGTCCTGTTCGCGACCGCGTCGTTCTGGCAAGGTGTCGACGTGGTGGGCGAGCAGCTCTCGTGCGTGATCATCGACAAGCTGCCGTTCGCCTCGCCGTCCGATCCGGTGGTCTCGGCGCGCATCGACCGGCTCAGGAACCGCGGCGACAACCCGTTCGCCGATTACCAGGTGCCGGTCGCGATCCTGATGTTGAAACAGGGCCTGGGCCGGCTGATTCGCTCGGCCAGCGACCGCGGTATCCTGGCCGTGCTCGACAGCCGGCTCGTAGAGAAGGCGTACGGCGAGCGCTTCCTCGACAGCCTGCCGCCGGCGCGGCTGGTGCATGAGATCGAAGCCGTCCGAAAGTGGATGGGCTGATGCCGCGGCGAGCGAGGCTTCTCGGCGCATGCGTCCTGCTCGCGGTGTCGCCCGCGTTGCGCGCCGAGATCCTCGTGCCTCCAGGCCGCACGACGATCAGCCTGGCTGGGCCCTGGCGTTTCGCGACGGGCGACGATCCAGCTTGGGCTGATCCCGCGTTCGACGACTCGAGCTGGACCTCACTAAACGTGCCGACCGGCTGGGGACCGCGCGCCCATTCCGGGCCGCCGTCGCTCCTGGCCTGGTACCGGCTGCAAGTGCGCGTCGCGGGCTCGCCCGCGGAGTGGCGGGACGCGCGCCTGGCGGTAGCGATCGGGAGGGTCGACAGCGCCTACGAGGTGTTCGCCGGGGGCGTGATGCTGGGCGGCGTCGGCGCGATGCCCCCCAGCGCATGGGCGGAATACGACCGGCACGGGATCTACCCGATCCCGCCCAGCGTGATCGGGCCGGATGGGCGGCTGGTGCTGGCCGTGCGCGTCTGGAAGTCTCCCGAGACCAACAGCCGTGCGCCCGGCCTGGTCGAGGGGCCGTTTCGGATCGGCGACCACGAGGCTCTGGTTCGGGCCGGAATCGCCGGCGAGATGCCGCAGACGCTCCTAGCAGCGCTGTTTCTGATCGTCGGGATTGCCCAGCTCCAGCTCTTCCTGCGCCGCACCAAGCTGCGCGAGTACTTCTGGTTCGGCATCCTGTGCCTGGTTGCCGCAAGCTACACGGCGCTCCGCACGCAATGGAAGTACGCGCTCGGCGACCACTTCCTCCTCTACAAGGAGCTCGAGCACTTCTGCCTGTATGCGGGCGCTTGCGGGCTGATCTCGTTCCTGTGGCCGCTGGTGGGCGCCCAGATCCCGCTGGGTTTGCGCCTGTACCAGGGATCCCTGGCGGCGCTCGGCGTCGTGCTGCTCGCAACTCCCGGCCTCAATTGGAATCTGCGTGTGCTGCCCTGGTTCCAGTTGACCGTGGTCGCCTTCACGCTGTACATGCTGTTCGCGCTGTGGCGCGCGGCGCGAGACGGAAACCGCGAAGCCCGCAACGTCGGGCTCGGGATGGTCGTGCTGGCGGCTTTCTATCTGAACGACGTCCTGGTCGATCGCGGTTTGCTGGTGGCCCCGAGGCTGATCCCGTTCGGCTTCTTCGCGCTGGGAGCCGCGATGGCGATGTCGCTCGCGAACCGCTTCTCGCGCGTGCACCAGGAGCTGGAGGGGTTGTCGCGCGAGCTCGAGGAGCGGGTTGCCGCGCGAACCGAAGAGCTGTGGCGGCGCGGCAACCAGCTCGAACGCGCCAACCGCCTGCTCGAGCAGAGCTCGCGCCAGTTCGACGAGGCGAGCCAGGCCAAGAGCCGCTTCCTGGCCAACGTCAGTCACGAGATCCGAACCCCGATGAACGGCGTGATCGGCATGACGCGGCTCTTGCTCGACACGCGGCTCGACCCGGAGCAACGCGAGTACGCAGAGATCATCCGCAGCTCCGCGCGCTCGCTGCTCGCGAGCATCAACGACATCCTCGACTTCGCCAAGATCGAGGCGGGCAAGCTCGAGCTCGAGCAAGTCGACTTCGATCTCACGGCACTGCTGGAGGAAACCGCCCGCGCTTATCGCGAGCAAGCGCGCGCCAAGCGCCTGCTGTTCGTCTTCGACCGCGCGCCAGATCTGCCGCGCGCCGTGCGTGGCGACCCGGGCCGACTGCGACAGGCGTTGCACAACATGCTCGCCAACGCCTTGAAGTTCACCGACGCCGGGCAGGTGGCGCTGCGCGCACGCCTGCTGTCCAGGGACGCCGCCGGCTTCGCGTTGGGCTTCGAGGTCGCGGACACCGGCTTCGGTATCGCGGATCATGTCCGGCCGCGGCTGTTCCAGTCGTTCTCGCAAGCCGACGCCTCCACCACGCGGCGCTTCGGCGGCACCGGCTTGGGCCTCGCCATCACGCGCACGCTGGCGCAGTTGATGGGCGGCGAGATCGGTTTCGAGAGCGAGCTCGACAAAGGCTCGGTGTTTCGCATGACGGCGCGGCTCGCCCCGGCCCAGGGCGAGCTGCAGATCATCGAGGCGCTGCCTGGCCCCGAGCCGCCGCTGCCGGCCGCCGCCGGGCGGCCTCGCGAGCCGCATGCGCGCACGCGCGGCCGGGTGCTGGTCGCGGAAGACCATTCCGTCAACCAGCAGGTGACGCTGCGGATCCTCGAGAAGCTGGGCTTCGCCTGCGATCTGGCCGCCACCGGCAGGGAAGCCGTCGCCGCCTGCGCAGCGCTCGCCTATGACGCGGTGCTGATGGATTGCCAGATGCCCGAGATGGACGGTTACGAGGCGACGCGCGCGATTCGCGCGGCGGAAAAAGGGCGGCGCGTTCCGATCGTCGCGCTGACCGCGAGTGCCTTTCCAGTCGATCGCGAGCGCGCGCTGGCGGCTGGCATGGACGACTACCTGGCCAAGCCGGTGGGCCCTGCCGCGCTCGACGCGATGCTCCGGCATTTGACCGCGAGCCCCGATTCGACGCCCGAAGCGATTCCGGCGCCGCGAAGCGGCCCGCTCGACGAGCACATCCTGGAGGAGCTGCGCCTCTTCATGTCCGCCAAGTTCATCAGCGAATCGATCGATCTCTTCTTCAAGAGCGGCGCCAAGGGCCTGGCCGGACTCCGCGACGCGCACGCCGCCGCCGATCTAGTCCGACTCGAGCGTAGCGCGCATTCGCTGCGCGGTAGTTGCGCGATCATCGGCGCGCGCCGGATGATGGAGCTGGCCGCCGAGCTCGAAGACATCGCGCGCGCCCGGCGCAGCGAGGGCGTCGCCGATCGCATCGCGCTGCTCGAGATCGAGTTCGTGGCGACACGCGAGGCCCTGGTATGGGAGCAACAGCGCTGCGCGGGGGCTTCGTGACCCGAGGCCTCGCCGAGATCCGACGCCTCGCGGCGACCGGCCTCCTCGCCCCACCCGTGGACGCTTTCGAGGCGCGCGCTCTCGTGGAACGAGCCGGCGAGCAAGCTGTCATAGCGCTACTCGACGAAACCGTCGGCCGGTCGCCTTCTGGCTGGCCGGCCGATGTGCGCGAGGAGTTGCGCGGCCGGCATCGCGCCCGTTTGTTCGATGGCGTGCAGCGCCAGGCTCTGGCCCGGCGCGTTTCGCGGCGGCTTCGCGCGACCGGGATTCGAACCCTCGCGCTCAAGGGCGTGGCGCTCCTGGACCTTTTCTACGCTGCGCCGGCCGAGCGGCCGATGGCGGACGTGGACCTTCTCGCGCCCGAGGCTTTCGACGAGGCGGTCGGCTGTCTCGAGCGCGAGGGCTTCCAGCTACTGGATCGCGGGCCGCACGCCACAGCGCTCCGCGAGCCCGGCTCGGGCGGAATCCTCGAGCTGCACCGCGATCTCACCTCGTGCCGCGGATTCTTTCCGCTGGACCCGCCGGCGCTCTGGCGGCGGCGCGTCGAGACGAGGGATCTGGCCCGGCCCTCGGCGGAGGACCTGCTGGTGCAGATCGCGATCCACGCCGCTTTTCAGCACGGCTTCGCGATCTCGCTGGCCCAGTGGCTCGACTTCCGCCGGTTCTTCGAACGCGCGGCCCTGGATCCCGAGATCGTCTTGGAACGCGCGCGCGATTCGCGGGCCGAGGCGTGTCTGTATGCGGCGCTGTCCCTCGCCGGGCACGTCGTCGGCTGCGCGGCGCCCCGCGAGCTCGTGTCGGAGCTCGAGCAGCGCTCGTCGAGGTCGGTTCGCCGAGTCGTCGCGCGAGCGCTCGCCCGGGGTCCGCTGCTGCTCCTGGAGCGATCCTCTCCGACCGATCTCTTGCGCTGGCGGCTTTCGCTGGCGTCGGGGCGTTGGCTCAGTTTCCTGGCGAAGACGCTGCGCCCGGAAGGGGGCGCCGAATCGCTGGGCGCGCGGGCGGCGCGTTTGACAACCCGGCTGCTGGCAGCCCACCCTGGCCGGCGATGAGCGATCCGCAGATCCTGATCGAGGGTTTGTTGCGACAGTTTCCCGAAGCGACCCTGCGCGTCTCGGGGCGATGCCTCGAGCCGAGGATCCGCGAGGGCGAGCGCGTTCGGCTGCGCTCGACCGAGCGCTGCCCGCCTGGCTTCGGCGACGTCGTCCTGATCCGACAACCCCAAGGGCCGCGGTTGCACCGGCTGGTCTGGGCCGTGGGAGATCGGGTCCGCACCCAGCCGGACCGCGGATCGCTCGACCCGGCGCTACGCCGCCTCGACATTCTCGCGACCGTCGTGGGGGTCGAGGGCCGCGCGCGTCCGCGGGACCGGGCACGTGCGGCATGTTCGCTGCTCATCTCGCTGGCGCGGGCGATCCGAGGCCGATTCCAGGCCAAGCTGGGCGCGTGAGCGCATCGCTCGAGACGGCGTACGTCCGTTCCGAGCGGATGGTCGGACGGCGCATCGCGGACGAGTACGTCCTGGTGCCGCTCGTGGGAGAAGGCGCCGAGATCGACTCGCTCTTCAACCTGAGCCGCGTTGCCGCCTTCATCTGGGAGCACCTGGACGGGAACGCGTCCGGCGCAGCCGTGGTGGCGGCGGTGGTGGAGCGCTTCCTCGTGCCGCGCGAGCAGGCTGAAGCCGACTACCTCGAGTTCGTGGAGCAGCTCGCTTCGATCGACGCAATTCACGCGGTATAGACTGCGATCTGGAGGCACGATGCAAGACCGCCCGACTCAGCCGGAGCCGAAGCAGGCGTACGAGAAGCCGGAGCTTCGCCGCATCAAACTGATCTCCGGCGAGGTCGCCGCCGCCGGCTGCAAGACGATGAGCTCGTCGATGGGGCCGACTACCGGTTGCTTTTCCGGCATGTGCTCGGCGATCGGATCCTGAGGGTGGGCGCGCTGATCCCCGAAATCACGATCGCCGATTTCGCCCGCGGCTTGCGCGCCAGCGGGCGGCGCGCGCCGCTCGAGGGGACGATCGAGACGACCTACCGTTGCAACCTGCGTTGCGCGCATTGTTACGTGAACGAGGCCGCCGGCGACGCCGCCGAGGCGGCGCGCGAGCTAGGGACCGAGCGCCTCAAGTCGCTGGTCGACGAGGTCGCCGATCGCGGCTGCCTGTTCCTGCTGCTGACCGGCGGCGAGGTGCTGGTGCGCCCCGACTTCAAGGACATCTACTTGCACGCGCGATCGCGCGGCCTGCTGGTGATCGTCTATACGAACGGGACGATGGTGACCGAGGCGGTCGCCGATCTCCTCGCCGAGCACAAGCCGCAGCTCGTCGAGATCAGCCTTTACGGAATGACCCGCGAGACCTACGAGAAGGTCACCCAGGTTCCAGGCTCGTACGACAAGTGCCTGCTGGGCATCGAGCGGCTGATCGCGCGCGGCGTGCCGCTGAAACTCAAGACGATGGCGCTCACCTGGAATGCCCACGAGATCCCCGCGATGCAGGCGTTCGCGGAGAGCCGCGGCCTCGGCTTCCGCTTCGACAGCTTCCTGAACCCGCGCGTCGACTGCGGCGCCAACCGCAACGGCGAGCTGCAGCTCTCGGCGGAGCAGGCCGTCGCGCTGGACCTGCAGAACCCGGCGCGGCTCGCCGAGCTGCGCGACTTCATGCTGCGCTACGCGATGCCGAAGGCCGAGCTGCCGCAGCACGACAACGTCTACAGCTGCGGCGCCGGCGAGACCGGCTTCACGGTCGATCCCTACGGGCAGTTGCAGCTCTGCCAGCTCTCGCGCAAGCACTCGGTCGACGTCGGCGAAAGCAGCTTCGCCCGCGGCTGGGACGAGGACCTGCCGCGCTTCCGCGCGCGGCCGTGGCAACGCAACTCGGTGTGCCGCGCCTGCAACCTGCTGCCGATGTGCGCGAGCTGCCCGGGCGCCGCCGAGATGGAATCGGGCGACATCGAGAAGCCGGTGCCGGTCTTTTGCGCGATCACGCATCGCCGCGCGTTCCTGACGATCGGAGCCGCCTGCGGCCATCTCGCGGACGCGAGCTGCTGTCTCGGCGAGGCCCAGCCCGAGCCCGTCGAGAGGGGCTGCGGTAGCGGGTGCGGACAGCCGGCTGCGCTGAAGCCGGCCCTCGTACAGCTCCAGTTGCGCCGCGTCCCCGCGCCCGCCTGAGCCGGTCGTTGCCGGCGACCCTGCGGCTGCGCGTCGGCGGCCTCACGCTCTTGGCCCGCGCACCGAAGCCGACGCGGCTGCTGGCACCGCCGGCCTCGCATCGGCCGTTCCTCGCGCGAACTGGGGGCGACATCGTCCTGGACCTGGTCGAAGAGCGGCCACCCCAGCCCGACGGCGAGCGCCTGTTCGCTTCGGGCGGCGTGTGGAGCGTGCATCGCCATGGCCGCGGGCTGCTCTACTGCTTCGAGACTGAGAGGCTCGAGCCCCCGCTCTACAAGGCGGTCGCCATCGATGCGAGGCTCACGCGCGGCACGCTCTACTTTCCGAAGCCCGACCGCGGCCCGCGCCCGCGCTTCGCCCTCGACTATCCGCTCGACGAGCTGCTGTTCCAGCATCGGCTGGCCCGCGACGGAGCGATCGAGGTGCACGCGTGTGGCGTGGTCGTGAACGGGCGCCTGGTGCTGTTCGCGGGCGTCTCAGGCGCCGGCAAATCCACGACGGCTCGCTTGTGGCAGCACTTCCGTCCCCGTATGCCGATCCTGAGCGACGACCGGATCGTGCTGCGTCGCGCCGGCCGCGGCTTTCGCGGCTACGGCACGCCGTGGCACGGCGATGGCGGCTTTGCACGGAACCGCAGCGCCCCCCTGGGCGCGATCGTTTTCCTGACCCAGGCGCCGCTCACGCGTCTCGAGCTCCTCGAGCCGCCGACCGCCGCGGCGTTGCTCCTGGCGCGATCGTTTCCGCCACCGTGGGACCGCACCGGCCTGGCCCGCGCCCTCGACACCTGCGCGCGCGTCTCGACATGCGCGCCCGGCTACGCGCTCGGCTTCACACCGGACCGCTCCGCGGTCGAGACGGTGTTGGAAGCGATCGGCTAACTGTCGATCGCTGTGCGAGCCGGTCGCGCTCCCGCCACGCGCAGCGGCTTACAATCGGCTCAGGAAGAGGACCTGGTGCGACCACGGACTGCGATAGAAACGGTGCGTGCCCACGCTGCTCGAGATCGAGGGCTTCCGGTTTCACTTCTTCAGCCTGGAACACGAACCGCCCCACGTTCACGTTCGAAAGGGCCGAGGCAAGGCCCGGTTTCTTCTGTCGCCGGTCGAGCTGGTCAAGACTCGCGGCCTGACACGGGCCGAGTTGAGGCGCGCTCATGAGCTCACGCAAGAGCACGAGGCGTATTTCCTCGAGCGCTGGAACGAGTATTTCCATCGCTGAGGATCCGCGCGCCGTCGCCGTCGACTTCACGGCGGTCGCGCTGGTCGTGCAGCTCGAGGATGGGCGCTCGCTGTCCGTGCCGCTGGCCTGGCTCCCACGCTTGAAGCAGGCCTCGAGCAAGGAGCGGCGCGCCTTCGATCTGATCGACGATGGCGAGGAGATCCGCTGGCCCGCGCTCGACGAGGAGCTCTCGGTCGCAGGCCTCCTTGGGCTGCCTGACTGATGTCTCTGGCGCTCGCAACCGTCTACTATGGTATGGGCGGCGCTTTCGATCCGCTGCACGCGTTGTGATACCAAGCTTCTCTTCAAAGCCGCCAGGGAACGCGGCCCGATCGAGTCTCTTTGTTGGTCTTCTGGCTTGAGGCGTGTCCAACTTGTGGAAGCGACGGTAGTGGGATGCTCAAACAGTAGGAATGAAGGCGAGAAATGGGCGTGCTGCTGGGACCTTGAGCAGATCGGCGTAGGTCGCGGGTCGGTAGGCGCGCAGGGACATCGCGATTCGACGATATGCCGTTCGCTCCGGTGGCGCAATGCGAAGCGCGGACCGCTCATGCCGCCATGTCGAGGACGACGCGGCCTGCCTCGGCGACTTCGTGGAACGCGACCTCGAGGCCCGCGGCTTTCGCTTCGGCCGGCACTTCGTCGGGCGCGAAGCGGTGCTCGACGTGGAAACGGGTCTCGCCGTTCGGCTTGGAGATCTCGATGACATCTCCGAACTCGGGTCGCCAGTCGGAGCGGCTCAGAAGAGCCATCGTGCGCGCCGCGCGAATTGGCCAGCGGCTCGGTTCGCGGGCTCGCGGGATGTACGTGAGCAGGATCCGGCCGCGTGGTTTCAAGAGCGAGGCGGCCACGCGCAATGTCCGCGCGCGGCGACCGCTCTCGAGCACGTAGCCGTACGCGAGCCAGGCGAAAACGACGGCGTCGTAGCGTTCGTCGCTCCTTGCCATGGCCTCTTCGAGGGAGCCCTCGAAGAGCCGGGCGGCGAAGCCGCGTCGCGCCAGGTTCTCGTGGCAGCGCGCCAGGGCCTCGGGGGCGATGTCGAGGCCGTCGGCGCGGTACCCGGCTTCGATAAGGCCGATCAAGTCGCGCCCACCGCCGCACCCAACCAGCAGCACTCGGCCTCCCGGTGAAAGCTGTTTCAAGTAGAAGTCCTTCTCCCACGCGAGCAGGCCCGACTCGGCGGACCAGCGGCCGCGGGAGTAGTCGTTCCATTGGCTCTCGGCGGCTTTGCGCAGGTCGGCGTGGGTCAGAGTGCCGGCGGCCAGATAGCCGAAGAACCGTCCGAACCGAGCGGCTCCCGCGGCTATCGCGACCAGCGCGCGGGTCACGGCGTTCATAACTCCGGCGGGGCGACATCGCTGCGGCGCGCCACGCGCAGCGTGAGCATGCCGGCGGCGCACACCAGCAGCGCGCCCAGGACCGAGAGCGGGTCCGGCAGCTTGGCGAAGAGCGCCCAGTCGAAGAGGCCCGCGAAGACGACCGCGCTGTAGATGAACGGGCCCACCTGAGCGGCCGGAGCGTGGGAGTACGCCCGCGTCATCGCGAGCTGGCCGAGCGTCGCCGAAACACCGAGTGCTACGAGCGTGCCGGCGATCGCGCCGAGCGATGCCGGCATCGTCCAGGTGAGCGCCGCCGGAACCGACGAGAGCAGCGTCGAGGCGAGCGCGAAGTAGAAGACGATGCGCGTCACCGGCTCGGTCTGGGTGAGGCGGCGCACACCGACTTGCGCGGTTCCCGCCAGCAGCGCCCCCAGGATGCCCACGAGCGCCGCGGGTTGGAAGAGGCTCAGCCCCGGCTTCAGGATCAGCAGTAAGCCCAGAAAGCCGATCCCGATCGGGCGCCACAGCCGAGGCGAGAAGTCTTCGCCCAGCCAGGCCCGTTCGATGAAAGGAACGAAGAGCGGGGCCGAGTAGTTCAGCAGCACCGCGTCCGCCAGCCGCAGCCGCGCGATCACGAAGAAGAAGCAGTACATCGAGAGGAGGCCCGCGACGCCGCGCACCAGGTGTTCGCGCAGGGCTTGGGTGCGGATGCCGGCCCGCCCCACGCGAACCAGCCAGGGCAGCAGGATCAGGAACCCGAGCGCGTTGCGCGCGAACACCACCATCAAGTTGCCGAAAGAGGCCGAGAGCAGCTTCACCGCCGCTCCCATCGCCGCAAACATCAGGGCGCCGCACACCATGTACAGGGCGCCTCGCGCCAGGTCGGATTGAAGCTCCGCGGCGCGGTTCCTTGGAGAGTCGTCCATGAGCGCCGCCTATACTAGTCGCCTCGCCGATGCTGAAGATCAACGAGATCTTCCACTCGATCCAGGGAGAAGGAACGCGTACCGGCCGGCCGTGCGTGTTCGTCCGGATGACCGGCTGCCCGCTGCGCTGTTCCTGGTGCGACACCGCGTATGCCTTTCACGAAGGCACGCTCCGCGACGAAGACGAGTTGCTCGCCGAGGTCGGACGCTATCGGACGCGTCTCGTCCAGATCACCGGCGGTGAGCCGCTCGCGCAACCGGCGGTTTTCCCTTTCATGGTTCGGCTGCTGGACCAGGGTTACGAGGTGGTGGTGGAGACCTCGGGCCACATCTTGCTCGACCCGCTCGACCCGCGCGCCGTGGCGGTGATGGACGTGAAGACGCCGGGATCCGGCGAGAGCGACAAGATGGAATGGCGAAACCTCCAGCTCTTGAAGCCGAAAGACGAGCTGAAGTTCGTGATTCGAGACCGCGCCGACTACGAATGGTCGCGTGATCTGGTTAGCGAGCGCCGCCTCGCCGACATCTGCCCGGTGCTGTTCTCGCCCGTCCACGGCGTGCTCGATCCGGGGGCGCTCGGACGCTGGCTGCTCGACGACGGGCTGCCGGTGCGGCTGCAAGTCCAGCTTCACAAATACCTGTGGCCGGGCGTGGAGCGTGGCGTGTGACGGACGCCCGCGAGCGCGCCGTCGTCTGCGTCAGCGGCGGCATGGACTCCGCCGTCACCGCCGCGATCGCAGCGCGCGATCATCGCGTGGCCTTCTTGCACGCGAACTACGGCCAGCGCACCGAGAAGAAGGAACTGCAGGCATTCCACGCGCTCTGCGACCACTACGCTGCCGAAGCGCGGCTCGTGGTCGACTTCACGTCGACGTTCCGCGCTATCGGCGGCAGCAGCCTCACCGATCCAAGCGTGCCGGTGCGCGAGGCCGAGCCCGAGAAGGGTGTCGTGCCGTCCTCGTATGTGCCGTTTCGAAACGCCCACCTGCTGGCCGCCGCGACGTCGTGGGCCGAGACGATCGAGGCGCGGGCGATCTTCGTGGGTGCTGTCTGGGAGGATTCGTCCGGGTATCCGGACTGCCGCCCCGAGTTCTATCGCGCCTTCGAAGAAGCGATCCGACTGGGCACGCGGCCCGACACCCGCATCCGCATCGTGCACCCGGTGATCGGCCACTCCAAGGCCCAGATCGTCGGCGACGGCCAACGCCTCGGCGTGCCGTTCGAGAAGACCTGGTCGTGCTACCAGGCGGAGGATGCCGCTTGCGGACAGTGCGAGTCGTGCCGCTTGCGGCTTCGCGGGTTTCGCGAGGCCGGGGTGGCGGACCCGATCCCTTATCGGCCCGGCGCCGTGAGAAACTAGATTCCGTGGGAGGACGTATGAAGCGAACTTGGACCTTGGCGTTCGTGGCAGCGGCTCTTCTCGCCATTCCGGCTGCGGCTCAGACCGGTGCGGTGCGCGGCAAAGTCGTCGACGAGCAGGGCCAGCCCGTCGAGGGCGCGAAGGTGGAGCTGGATTTCAAGGGCGGCGTGACCCGCAAGTTCGAGACAAAGACCAACAAGAAGGGCGAGTACACGCAGGTCGGACTGCAGGGCGGCATCTACGAGATCAACATCACCAAGGAGGGCTTCCAGGTCGGCCAGACCGGAGGCCGCGTGTCCTTGGGCGATCCCACCTACATGGCCGAGGTGAAGCTGCGCGCCGGGAAGACGGCGGCGGCGGCGGGAGCCGACAAGGCCATCGACGAGCTGCGCGCCCAGTTCACGAAAGCAGCCGAGCTCGCCCAGTCGGGCAAGCACGAGGAAGCCGAGGTCATATACAAGGACTTGCTCGTGAAGAACCCGTCGGTGCCGGAGCTCCACTACAACCTCGGCTTCATCTATCAGCAACGCAAGGACTGGGCCGCAGCCGAAGCTGCCTTCAAGAAGGCGATCGAGATCCGCCCCGCCTACTCGGAAGCTCAGACCGCGCTCGCCAGCGTGTATCAGTCGAGCGGCCAGGGCGACAAGGCGATGGAAGTCGCCAAGCAGTCGGCCAGTGGCGGCGACGCCAAGTCCCAATTCAATCTCGGGATCGTGGCGATGAATCAAGGCAAGGAGGAAGAGGCGCTGGCCGCCTTCCAGAAGGCCGCCGAGCTCGACCCGACGAACGCCGAGCCCCACTACTTCATCGGCACGCGCTCGCTGCAGCTCGGCAGGCTGCCGGAAGCGGTGGCCGCCCTCGAGAAGTACATCGCGATGGCGCCCGCGGGCGCCGCCAATCTCCCGGCCGCGAAGCAGATCCTGCCGGCCCTGAAGGCGGCGCTTCCCAAGAAGTGATCGAGGCCCGCGTCGCCGCCGTAAGGGAGCGCATCGCCCGGGCGGCGGCACGGGCGGGAAGACGGGCCGAAGACATCACGCTGCTCGCCGTCAGCAAGACGCATCCTCCGGAAGCGGTGCGCGCGGCGCACGCCGCCGGCCTCGCCGACTTCGCGGAGAACAAGGTCCAGGAGGCCGAGACGAAGATCGGCGCGCTTTCCGACCTGCGCCGACTGGTCCGCTGGCACCTCGTCGGCCATCTCCAGTCCAACAAGGCCAGGAAAGCGGCGGCGCTCTTCGACCGCATCCATTCGCTCGATTCGATCGAGCTGGCGCTGAAGCTCGAGCATGCCGCCGCTTCGGCTGGCAAGACGATCGACGTGTTCGCCCAGGCCGACCTGGCTGGCGAGGCCGGAAAGCACGGCGCCGACGAGGCGCAACTGTTTCCGCTGCTCGAAGGGCTGCGCGGGTTTCGCTCGATTCGCGCGGTGGGGCTGATGATCCTGCCGCCGCTGGGCCTCGCCGCCGAAGCCAGCCGGCCGTATTTCCGGCGCCTGCGCGCGCTCCGCGACGGGGCGCTCGCCGACGGCCTGCTGCTCGGCTCGGAGCTCTCGATGGGGATGAGCCACGACTTCGAGGTCGCGATCGAAGAAGGCGCCACCACGGTACGCGTCGGCACCGCGCTCTTCGGCGAGAGGAAAAAGGGCGGATCGCTCTAGTGCAGCCAGCCTTTGGGCTCGCCTTCTTCCTTGCGAACGACATGCAGGCGAGCGGCGCTTTGTGACGTTCGCCTGGTCATGGCCAGGCGCAGCCGAAGCCAAACCAGGTCGAGAGCCGTGCGGCGCATGAACACCAAGACGATCACGATCGCCAGGAAGTGGGGAACGAACAGCGCCAACCCGCCGAAGAGCGCAAATAGCAGCGTGCCCGCGATTACCAGGTAGACGAGATTTCGGCCGCCGATCGGGAGGACGAAATACATCAGGATCTGCCGGTTGGGGAACTGACTGGCCCAGGAAACCAGCAGCGCGTCTCCGATCGGCCACGCTGTTGCGTAGGCCTGGCGAGCCACGGCCGGCCACGCCAGGGCGACGAGACAAACGCCCGCGCCGACCAGCGAGGCCAGGGCGAGATACATTCCCACGAACCGCCAATGACCCCAGGCGGATGAGAGATCCCGGCCCAGGAAGCCCAGCATCAGGCACGAGAAGATCAGGCCGATCGGGTTCAGCTCGAAGAACGTCCAGGTGACGAGCCGCCAGATCTCCCCTTGCAGCACGCGATCCGGCATCAGCGCGCCCGCGGCGATCAGCGGAACGCCCGCGCCTGCCAGCAGCACGCCGAGAATCGTCCCGCCAAACAGCGCCGCGACGAGCCCGATCACGGTGTTCGGGAGGTAGGTCCCGAGGATCGGGATCATTCGGACGCGCGGCAGCTTCACCATGCCATACTAACCGCTACTCGGAGATGCCCGAATGAAGATCTCCCCGATGGACATCCAGCGCCAGGCCTTCTCCAAGGTCCTGCGCGGCCTCGACCCCGAAGAAGTGCGCAGCTACTTGAACCTGGTGGCGGAGGAGTTGGCGCAGCACCAGCGTGAGCATTCGGCGCTCCACCAGGAAGTCCAGTTCCTGCGTGGGATCGTCGACGAGCACCGCCAGCGCGAGACGATCCTGAAGAACACGCTGCTCACGGCCCAGCGGGTCAGCGAAGAGATCAAGGAAACCTCGCGCAAACAGGGCGAGCTGACGGTCAAGGACGCCGAGCTACAGGCCGACCGCCTGCTGGATCTGGCCCAATCGCGCGCCAAGCAGATCGAGCACGAGACCCTGGACCTGCGCGCGATGCGCCAGGCGCTGCGCTCGGACATCCGCTCGCTGTTGCAGCGTCTCGCGCACGCCCTGGATCTCGAGGAGGAAGCCGAGGTCGAGGACAACCTGCGCTTCCTGAAGCGGCGCGAGGCTGGAGAGAAGTAGCTGATCTCCGTTCAGGAGAAGAACGGCGCGGCGAGCTTCTTCGTGCATCTTCAGCCGCGCGCCGCGGCGGATGCGATCAAGGGCGAGCGTGACGGCGCCTTGGCGGTGCGGCTCAAGGCGCCGCCCGTGGACGGCGCCGCCAACGCGGCGCTGTTGCGTTTCTTGTCGGCGCGGCTCGGCGTGCCCGTCTCCGCCGTGGTGCTGGAGCGCGGCCACGGCGCGCGCCGCAAGCGGGTCAGCGTGCGGGGCGTGACGGCGGCATCGGTGCGCGGCCTCCTGGAACCATGATCGAAGCTGACTTCGTCGTTCGCGGCATCGGTCTGCTCGCCACGCTCGCCGGTGGCGCGCCACGCCTCGCGGCGGCGATGGGCGATCTGGCGGCGATCGAGGACGCAGCGCTGGCCTCCCGCTCCGGCCGGATCGTGTTCGCGGGCAAGGCCGCGGACCTCGATGCCACGGTCAGCCTGTCTCGGGACGCGAGCGTGCTCGACGCCGAGGGCGGCGCCGTGCTGCCCGGATTCGTCGACGCTCACACGCATCTGGCCTTCGCGGGCGACCGCGACGCCGAGATCCGCGCCCGACTCGCCGGCACGAGCTACTCGCAAATCGCTGCACAGGGGGGCGGAATCGTGCGCAGTGTGGTCGCCACCCGCAACGCCACGAGCGGCGCGCTCGCCGCTCTGATCCGCGGCCGTCTCGACGAGATGCTGCTGTGCGGCACCACCACCGCCGAGGTGAAGAGCGGCTACGGCCTGGAGACGGCCGCCGAGATGCGCTCGCTCGAGGCGATCCGCGACGCTGCGGCCGCCCACCCGGTGAGCCTCGTGCCGACGTTCCTGGGCGCTCACGAGATCCCGGGCGAGTGGCGCGCCGATCGCGAAGGCTACGTGAGGCTTCTGGTCGACGAGATGATCCCGAGAGTCGCGGCCTCGGGGCTCGCGCGCTTCTGCGACGTCTTCTGCGAAGCCGGCGTCTTCAGCGTGGCCGAGAGCCGCCTGATCCTGAAGACGGCCGCCGACCACGGCCTGCAGTTGCGCGTTCACGCCGACGAGCTGGCGCCTACCGGCGGCGCCGAGCTGGCCGCGGAGCTTGGCGCGCGCTCCGCCGATCACCTGATCCACGTCTCCGAAGCCGGCGTGCGGGCCCTGGCGAAGGCCGGCTGCGTCGCGACGCTGCTGCCCTCCGCGGCGTTCTACCTGCGGCTCGGCCGGTTCGCGCCGGCCCGCACCCTGATCGACGGCGGGGTTGCCGTGGCGATCGCGAGCGACGCGAACCCCGGCGGCGGGCTCTCGCCGTCGCTGCCGTTCGCGATGACGCTGGCCTGTTTCGCGATGGGGCTCTCGCTCGAGGAAGCGATCGTCGCGACGACGTTGAACGCGGCCTGCTCGCTGGCCGTGGAGGCACAGGTCGGCTCGCTCGAGGTCGGCAAGCGCGCCGACCTGGTGCTGCTGCGCTCGGCGCGACTGCTCGACCTGGTTCGCGTCGGTGTGCCCGCGATCCGCGCCGTCGTCAAGAACGGCCGCGTCGTGACGCGCGACGGCCGCATCCTCTAGCCTCGCTCGCGATGCTACAGGTCGACCAGCTCGGCAAGACCTAATCCGTCCGCGCGCCAGGAGTTCTTCGGCCTGGCCGGCCCGAACCCGGCCGGCTGTCCTTAAGGCAGCAGCTGCAGGGACAATGCCCGCGCCAGCGGCTCGAAGTCGCGACGATCGGTTGTCGCGATCCGGGGCAGCCCGAGGGACTCGGAGATCGCCACGACCGCTGCGTCCACGAAACCCAGCTCCAGGTTCTCGAACTGCCGGTTCAGCTCGACCACACGCGCGTAACTCGCGCGCGGGAGGTCCGCGACGAAGTAGTGGCTGCCGGCGAGCCCTTCGTAGAAGACCAGGCGCGCCCGCGCTCCGATGCGAACCCCCAACAAGTGGTCGACCTCGGGCACCACCGGCGCCGGGACCACCAGGCCGCCCTCTTCGCTGCGCACGAGCCCGAGGGCGCGCTTGTGCCACGCGTCGCTCCGGTCGTAGTAGGCGTACAGGATCCCGGTGTCGAGCAGTACGGCCATTAACGATCGCTGCCGAAGCCGGTCTTGGAGAGGACGCCCTCGGCCTTATCGGCGGTGTCCCGCCGGCCGCTTCGGAAGGCGCCCGCGCCCGGCGGCGCCTGGCTGCCTTCGCGCCGGAGATAGGCGCGCAAGGCGTTCCGGATCAGCTCGGCCATCGGCTGTTTGCGCCGCCGCATCTCGGACTTGAGCAGCAGATCCAGTTCGGGCTCGAGGTAGATCGTCGTTCGCTTCATATGCTTACGCTAACATAAGCACGAGATGCCTCCACCGGCAGCGCCTTCGCGGTGAGCGGGTTCAGGCGCCGAGTCGGCCTACCTGGATCAGCGCCGCCAGCTCGCCCAGCGACCCGACCCGTGGACAGTCGGCGTCGGGGTACAGGCCGGCGGGATCGATCAACGCGGCGCTGAGGCCCGCGGCGCGCGCGCCTTGCACGTCGATCCAGTAGAAGTCGCCCACGTGCAGGGTCGTCTCGGCGCGACTCCCGGATCGCGCGAGAGCGATCTGGAAGAGCCGCGGGTCGGGCTTCTCGACGCCCTCCAGGTGCGAGTCCAGCATCACGTCGAAGAAGCGGGCCAGCCCCAGCCGCTCCATCATCAGGTGCAAGCGGCCGTTGGCGTTCGAGACCACGACCATCCGGCGCGCCAGCGCGCGCAGCCGCTCGAGCGCCTGGGGCACGTCTTCGGGCACCAACTCCCAGAGGTTATGGACAGCGTGGTACGCGTGCAGCTCCTCGAGCGCCGCGTCGCTGGCCGCGCTGCGCGGGATGCCCGCGTGCTCCAGGACGAGGTTGAAGTAGTGCCAGCCCCGCTCCGCGTCGTTGGTGTGCCGGACCAGGTGAGGCACGTCGAGCCGCAGCTTGGCGTGCGGTTCCGCCGCCGCGAGCGCTTCCGGTGTCACGGGCACGCCGCGCGCTTCGAGCGCCTGGCTGATGCGCGTCCAATTCGGGAAGACGATCACTCCGCCGGCGTCGAGAAACAGCGTCTCCAGGACGACACTCACGCGCCGGCCTCGGGGCCGCGCTTGAGCTCCAGCTTCTTCATCCGACTCTGCAGCGTCGATGGCGGCACCCCCAGGATGCGCGCCGCGCCCTGCGGTCCGTAGATGCGCCCGCCGGTGGCCTGGAGCACGCGCGCGATGTGCTCGCGCTGCACCTCCTCCAACGTGGCCAGAGCCAGCGGCTTGGCCGGCGGGTCAGGCCGCGGCCGCTCCGGCCCAGCTTCGGCCGCAGGCAGATCCAGGACCTCGGGTCCGAGCCGGCTGGAACTGGTCGAAGCGAGAATCGTGGCGCGTTCCAGCACGTTGCCCAGCTCGCGAAGGTTGCCGGGCCAGGCATGAGCGGCGAGCTTGGCCAGGCCCTCGGCCGTAACCTTCATGCCGCGGCGCCCGGTCCGCCGCGTCTGCTCGGCGAGCAGAGCCTCGATCAGCCGCGCCAGGTCGGCGAGCCGCTCGCGCAAGGCCGGCAGCCGCAGCGGGAAGACGCTCAGGCGGTAGTAGAGGTCCTCGCGAAAGCGGCGCTCGCGCAACGCGCGGTCGAGGTCGACGTGTGTCGCCGCCAGGATCCGAACGTCGGCCTTGACCGTTCGGTCGCTGCCGACAGGCTCGAAGCGGCCTTCCTGCAGCGCGCGTAGCAGCTTCGGTTGCAGGTCGAGCGGCAGCTCGCCGATCTCGTCGAGAAACAGCGTGCCGCCGTTCGCCATCTGAAAGCGGCCCGGACGGTCGCGGCTCGCGCCGGTGAAGGCGCCCTTCACGTGACCGAAGAGCTCGCTCTCGATCAGCCCGCCCGGAATCGCGGCGCAGTTGATCGCCACGAACGGCTGCTCGGCGCGGCGGCTCCAGGCGTGGATCGCCCGCGCCAGGCGTTCCTTGCCGGTCCCGGTCTCGCCCAGCAGCAGCACCGGCGTGTCGGTCTCGGCGACCTGGCGCGCGCGCCGCGCGATCTCGCGCATCGCCGGGCTCTGGCTCGATTCCAGGATCTCCGCCCCGCCGCCGCCGAGCTGTTCCTCGAGCAGCTTGGCGTGCTCGTGGTCCTGGTCGTGCAGCCGCGCGATCGCGGTGCGTTGCTCGGCGCTACGGATCGCGGTCGCCAGCAGTTGCGCGTAGACCTCGACCAGATCCACGACCGGCTTCGGGTAGGGCTCGCACACGGCGCGGTCCAGCGTCAAGAGGCCGAGCGCGCGCTCGCCCACGTAGAGCGGCGCCACCATGCACGAGTGGCCGTGGGGGAGATCGAGCACTCCGTCGAAGGGATCGCCGTCGCCGTGGCTATGGTCGCTCTCGCTGAAGGCGCGCGCGCGCCGCGTCTCGAGCGCCTGGCGCAGGCTCGGAAAGTCCGCGAGCGAGAGGCTGTGCGCCTTGACTCGCGCATCCGCCAGCGGCCCGCGGGCGGCGCGCGCCACCAGCCGGCCGCCATCGAGCAAGAACACCGTCGCGAGATCGTAGGGCGCCACCCGCGCGAGCCCGTCGAGGCCGCGGCGAAAGAGATCCTCGAGCGCCGCGTCGTCTCCCGAGAACGCGGCCAGCTCGCGAAGGTCCGACGTGAGGTCCAGCCCGTCCGTCTGGCCGGAAGTCGTCACCTGTTGACCAGTATAGACCGACATGCCGGTGACTACAACACCGATATGCCGGTGATAAGCACCTCTCCATCGGTGCTAATGACTCTAAGTAGCTGAAATACCTATGGTACAGTTCCTGCTACATCTGAGTGCAGAGCGATTCTGGGGTCGCTCAGGAACAGAGAAGGGAGAATCGCATGCCGAAGAACACGAAGGACGACTTCTACCGAAGCCCGAGCCCGTTGCCCGAAGCCGCGCGGCGCCGTCTCGCCGAGACGCTCAACGCGCGGCTCGCCGACGGGCTCGACCTGTGGATGCAGATCAAGGTGGCCCACTGGAACGTCAAGGGCCCGCACTTCGCGGCGCTGCACCCGCTCTTCGAAGGCTTCGCGACCAGCCTCGCGAACTTCAACGACGCGGTGGCGGAGCGCGCGGTGACGCTGGGCGCCCTGGCGGTGGGGACCGCCCGCCACGTCGCGGCCACCTCGAAGCTCGAGGAGTATCCGCAGCAGACGACCGGCGGCCTCGAACACGTGCGGCTCTTGGCTGACCGCATCGAGGCGTACGTGGCGCTCGTCCGTGAGAGCCGATCTCTCTCGGAGAAAGAGGGCGACACCGACACAGTCGACCTCTTGACCGGCGTCGTCACGGAGTTCGAGAAGAACGCCTGGTTCCTCCGCGCGAGCGGGGAGTAACCGCGGCTAGCCGGTCTTGCTAGCGCGCCGCCCGCAGCGTCTGGAGCGCGACTCGCTCCGCGTCGCGATGGGCGTGGTAGGCGGCGCGCTCCGGCGGCAGGTAGTCGGCGACCGCCCACCCGAAGAGGCTGGGCGCGTATTCGTCGTTGAGAGTCAGCCACAAGCGGTGTCCGGCCTCGCCGACGAGCAGCACGCCGCTCGCGAAGTTGAAGAAGCCGGCGCCAGCGAAGAACCAGAGCGCCAGCAGCCCTTCGGCGGCGGCCGTGATCACCGTGAAGCGGCGTGCCGCGGTTGGTCCGCCGCGCGCGCGATGCGCCCGCTCCTGCACGACGCGGGGCAGCAGCGGCGGCAGCCACCGGAAGGAGCGGAACAGATCGTCCCATTGCCCGGCGATGCCGTCCGCCACTTCCTTCTGGTAATGCCTTGGATCCAGAGGCTGCGCGGCCGGAGCGCCCGGCTCGGTCTCGCCCTCGGGGCGGAGCTCGTAGGCGTAGGTGAGCCGGCCGCTCTGGAGCGTCGCTGGCAGCGCCGCGACGCTCCAGTAGTCGCGGCCGATCTGCAGGCGGCCTTTGCCCCACGACAGGTGAGGCAGCACCGAGTGCACCACGAGCGATCCGTCGGCCTCTCGCTTCTGGCGATCCGGCAAAGAGAGCCGCGCCCAGAAGGCTTCGCGCGTCACCGGCAACACCATCGGATCGAAGCGATGCGTGGTTCGTGTCCACGCCAGCGTCAAGTCGAACGCGGCCCCCAGCAGCGCGCTGCCGCCGACCTCGCCCCAGGCGAGCGCCGCCAGGCCGCGTGCGAGTGCCGGACCGAAAAGTGCGAGCGTCAAGGGCGCGATCGACGCCACCGCGATCGCCGGGTTCGCCCGCTGGAAGAGAAGGAGCGCTCCCAGCGCCAGCAGGCCTTCGAAGATCGCCCCGGCCAGCGTCGCGGCTTTCGGATCCAGGTCGTAGCGGCTGCACGCCTGGATCTGGCGCGGCTCCGGCAACAGGCCGAAGAACGGCACGAAGAACCAGGAGTACCAGGCGGCGCGTTCCGTGAAGACCGCGTGCTCGCGCTCTCGCTGCGCCGCGCGCACGAGAGCGGGGCCATAGTCGAACGCATCGCGGAAGATGAACTCGGGCGGCCACGGATCGAGCCGGTAGCGGAACCCCGTCTCCAGGGGCAGCTCTTCGAGCACCTCGAAGCGCACGCCGCCCAGCACAACGCAGGTCCCGGGAAAGATCGGCCGGTGGCGCGCCGCCTCGTTCTCGCTGCGCGGCCGGAGCGGCAGCGAGCCCAAGCTGTCGATGACGGCGCCGGTCGGGCCTTCGGGAGTCAGCCGCGCCTCCTCGCCCGTATCCACGCGCCACCGTTTGGGAGCGCCCGACGTGGCCACGACCGGCGCCGGAGAGATCGCCGGTGGGTCGGTACGCCGCTCCGCCGCCGCGGGCCGCGGGCTTGGCTGCGGGCGCTGCCTCGCGTGTCCCGGCGGCTCGTAGACGACCAGCGACCGGACGATGATGCCGGGCGGCAGCGGCGCGAGCCGATACGCCAGCGCGACCCGAGGGCCGTCCCGCTGGTCCGCGACGCCCTCCAACCGGTAGAGGCGCTCGCCGATCTGGATCGTGGTGCGGCTGGTCCACTCCGGCTTCTCGCGCGCCGAGAGCACGATCCTCTGGTCACCGTCCTCGCTCATCCGGTCGGGCCGCTCCGGGCCGAGCTCGGCGAGCCGCACCTCGCGTCGCGCCTGGCGCTGCACGCGGCCGAACACGAGGAACAGCAGCGCCAGCAGTGGATCCGCGACAGCGGACCCGTTGGCCGCGTAGTTCAGACCGCGAACGACGCCCGTCAAAAAGATGTATCCCAACACCGCGCCCTTCGGGCTGAGCGCGTAGTTCAAAACGCCGAAGACCGCCGGCGACCCTCCTGAGTACGCGGCGACGACCTCGGTCTGCGACACGCCTTTACCGGCGCGGGTGTACTCGCCCGCCACCGCCGCGAGGTCCGCGCGTGCCGAGGCAATCAGGCCGAAGACCCACAGGGCGCCGGCAAGGATCTGGAGCGGCAAGAGCAGCGCGGTCCCGCGGCCGGGATCGAGCTCCAGCCGCCGCGCGACGCGGGCCCGCTCCTCCGAAGGCAGGAGCGCCGCGAACATCTCGAGCAGGCTCTGGACGAACGGCATGGATTCGTTCCGCGAATTCTGCCCTGTATCGCGCCGCTATACTCGGGCCGTTCATGTCCGCTCTCGAATCGAACGCCGACTTCCGCTCATGACACTCTCGCCGGGCTCACGATTGGGCCCGTACGAGGTCATCGCGCCGCTCGGCGCCGGCGGCATGGGCGAGGTGTATCGCGCCCGCGACACCAAGCTGCGCCGCGAAGTCGCCCTGAAGGTCCTCCCCGACGCCTTCGCCAAGGATCCCGACCGCCTCGCCCGCTTCACCCGCGAGGCGCACCTCCTGGCGTCGCTCAACCACCCACACATCGCAGCCATCTATGGCTTCGAGGAAGACGGACACGTAGGCGCCCTGATCCTGGAGCTGGTCGAGGGAATGACGCTCGCCGAGCGCATCGCCGCCGGTCCGCTGCCGGTCGAGGAGGCCCTCGGCATCGCGCGCCAGATCGCCGAGGCGCTCGAGGCCGCGCACGAGCGCGGCATCGTGCACCGGGACCTGAAGCCGGCCAACGTGAAGCTCACGCCCGAAGGCAGCGTCAAGGTTCTCGACTTCGGCCTGGCCAAGGCGTTGGCCGGTGACGGAGCGGCGAGCGACGTCAGCCACTCGCCGACGATGACGGCGATCGGAAGCCATCCGGGAGGGGTGATCGGGACGGCGCCCTACATGAGCCCGGAGCAGGCCAAGGGCATGGGTGTCGACAAGCGGACCGACATCTGGGCCTTCGGCTGCGTGCTGTACGAGATGCTCTCGGCCCGGCGGGCGTTCGGTGGCGAGACGGTGGCGGACGTAGTGGCCGCCCTGATGACGAGGGATCCTGACTGGACTGCGCTCCGGCCCGGCACACCGGCCCGGGTGCGCGAGCTTCTGCGGCGCTGCCTGAGGAAGGATCCCCGCGAGCGCGTGCGCGACATCGGCGATGCGCGGATCGAGATCGAAGAAGCGCTGCGACAGCCGACAGCCGACAGCGGGCCTACTGAACAACTGGCGGCCGGTCAGAAGCGTGCGTGGCGGGTGGTTGTTGCCGCCGCGGCGGGAGTCGTTTTGGGAGCCGTGGGTGCGCTCTGGATTGGCCCGCCGCGGTCCGCGGCGATTCCGGCCGGTCCGGCAACCGGTGTCGCGACACGCACGGTCATCGAGCTGCCGGCCAGCGCGCCCTTGGCGCTCGGCAGCCGGGTTCCTGCGCTCGGGTTCGACAACACGGTGCTCGCGCTGTCTCCCGACGGGACGCGCCTGGCCTATGTCGGGCAGCCCGGTGCGGGCACACTGCTCTATCTCCGCGCCATGGACAGCCTCGAAGTCAAGCCGGTCCCGGGGACCGAGGGCGCCACGCTGCCCTTCTTTTCGCCTGACGGCCGATGGCTGGGGTTCCTGACCGACGACAAGGTGAAGAAGGTCTCCCTCGATGGCGGCCAGCCGATCACGCTCTGCGATGCCACCGCGCCGGTTCGCGCGAGCTGGGCTCGGGACGACACGATTCTCTTTGAAGGCGGCGGCCGACTCTCGCGTGTGCCCGCATCCGGCGGCGTGCCCCGGGAGGTAGTCACTTCTTCAGAAACGTGGCGCAAGTTCGACCAGGCGTTGCCCGGCGGCGAGTGGGCGCTGTTTACGGACTGGTCCCACGGCATCGGCGGCGACTACGCAGACGTGGTTCTGGTGTCGCTCGCCACCCGCGAGACGAAGCGGCTCGTCTCGGCTGGCTACGATGCGCGCTACGTGGCGCCCGGCTACCTGCTCTTCGGTCGCTCGGGGAACCTGCTGGCCGTGCCCTTCGACCTGGGGAAGAAGGAAGTGTCCGGGGAGCCCGTGCTCGTGGCCTCGGGCGTGAGCATGGAATCCTTCTTCGGTAACGTGCAGGCGGCCGTTTCCGACAACGGGCTTCTCGTCCACGTGCCCGGTTCCGATCGAGCGTTGGGCCGCCTGGCTTGGGTGGATCGGCGGGGAGCCACGGAGTTCTTGCAGGTCCCCCCCGGCCTCTACGGAGTGGTGGATCTAGCGCCGAACGGCGAGCGCGTCGCGGTCCATGTCGCGGACGTGAAGGACTACGTCTGGATCTACGACATCAAGCGGCAGGACGGCCGAAGGCTGACCGGCGCCGAGAACAGCGGTTGGCCGGTGTGGAGCCCCGACAGCAATCGCATCGCGCTGACCTCGTCGCGGGCCTCGGAGCCGAGGAAGATCCTGATACAGGACGTCCAAGGACGCGGGACGCCGGACGAGCTTTTTTCGGCCCAGGCGAGCCATCTCGCCGCCTCGTCCTGGTCGCTCGACGGCCTCGAGCTGGTCATGGACCTGTGGAGTACCGCTGGCGCGCGCGGTTTCCTGTCTCGGTCCATTGGCGGGAAGGCGCAGGCCGTTCCCGCTGGCGCCGCTCAGTTCGTCCAGATGCTTCCCGTGTTCTCGCCCGACGGACGTTTCGTCGCTTACACCTCGGACGAGAGCAGCCGGTGGGAGATCTGGGTGCGTTCGCATCCCGACGAGAAGATCGTGCGGCAGATCTCCGTCGATGGCGGCGTCGAGCCCGTCTGGTGCCCGTGCGGTGAGCTGTTCTATCGCAAGGGCAACCGCTGGTTCGCCGTTCCGATCTCGACGAGCCCGGAGCTACGCTGGGGAACGCCGCGCCTCGCGTTCGAGACCGACTTCATCGACACCGTCGGCCGCTCCTACGACGTCTCCGCCGACGGCAAGCGCCTGCTCGTGGTCAAGCGCGCCGAGAAGGATGCGCCGCCGACCAAGCTGCACGTCGTCTCGAACTGGCTGGCGGGCCTGAAGCGCCCGCAATAGCAGCGGATCATGTCCATCTGCTCGTGACCAAGGGGCGCGTGGAGGCCCCGAAGGCGTGTCGGCGTATGCCCGGTAATGTAATGTATTACTAGAGACATGCCAGATGCGCATCTCGAGATTCGAGTGGGACGACGGCAACATCCTGCCTCTTGCCCTCGGTCACGGCATCGAGCCCGAAGAGGCGGAGGAGGTTTTCGCGGGGTGGCCGCTGTATAGGAAGACCAGGCGAGGACACTACGCCGCGTTTGGTTCTACGGAGGCGGGACGTCTTCTGCTGATCGTGTTCGAGACGAAAGCGTCCGGAACCGTCCGGGTCATCACCGGTTGGGACATGAACCAGGCGGAACGCCGGT